>NZ_JADWYS010000001.1:2260617-2580092 GCF_015831345.1 Caenimonas aquaedulcis
CTGCGGGTAGGTTCTCGCTCGCAACGATCCAGGTTTGAACCCTCGGCGCTTCTCTCAGCCTCAGCATCGGGTACGAAGGAAAGTTCTTCTGTTGCACAACCCCTTGAACGATGTCGACGGACCCGTACAACGCCGCACTGAGCGCAAACACCACCGCGCTCTCCATCTGCTGCGCCACGATGCCGGGATTGACCACCGTTCCGCAGTCGATCGCGCAGACGACTTCATGACAGCGCGGCCTGCCCGCTTCCAGTGAAACCTCCACCACCTGGGCGACGACGCTGCCGAAGGACTCGTGCAGGGCCACGCCGCGCGCGCGTCCTGCAGCTGGTGGCCGCCCCCAACGCGACTTCTCGGCCACGAGGTTCAACACCGCGAGATGCCGGGGCGAGCCGGCCAGCAACCTGCGCCGAAACTCGACGGAGTCCACGCCCGACTGCACCGCCAGTTCATCGACGAAGCTCTCGGAAAAGAACGCGTTGTGCGAATGCCCCACCGATCGCCAATAGCCCACGGGCACCCCCACGCGCGTGGCCACATGCTCCATGCGCTGGTGTTCGAAACCGTAGGGAAGGTCGAAGAGCCCCTCCGACGTCGTCTTGTCGGGAGTGTCCACCGGGCCGGCAAGGGCCGGCATGCTTCTTTCGATCCAGCGCGGCGTGATGGCATCCCCCGCGGATTTGATGGTCACGCTGGCAACCTCGCCCTTCGCGGTGAGCCCTGCGACGAGCCGCGCCACATGCATCGGCCTGTAGAAGTCGTGCGTCGTATCTTCCTCTCGCGACCAGAGCAGTTGCACGGGCGCCCCGCCGCAATCCATCGCGACGCGAACCGCCTGCGCCACATGATCGACCTCCAGCCTGCGGCCGAAGCCTCCGCCCAGCAGGGTCACATGCACGGAGACGGCCTCCACGGCCACCCCCGCCACGCGTGCGGCGATCGCCCGCGCCATCTGTGGCACCTGGGTGGGGATCCAGATCTCCACTTGCCCGTTCGCCACCCGCGCGGTGCAGTTCATCGGCTCCAGGGTCGCGTGCGCGAGGTAGGGCGCCCGGTACCATGACTCGATCCGCTTCGAGGCGTTGTTTTCGGCGTGGCTCGCGTTGCCCCGCGCGTGAAAGACGTGGCCCTCCGTGTTCCGGACAGCCGCCTCCAGTTCGGCTTCGATCCTCTTCGAGTCCAGAGCGCCGAGCGGGCGCTGACGCCATTCCACCTCGACCGCTTGCACCGCCCGTTGGGCGTGCCAGCTGCTCCTGCCCACGACAGCAAAGCCTGCCGTGGCGCCGGCATAAGGAGGCAGCATCACGAGCCGCTCCGCGCCCGGCATCGCCAACGCCTTGTCCGCGCGCACCGCACCGGGCGAGCCGCCCAGCATGGGGCACTGGCGGATCGCGGCGTACTTCATCCCGGGCAGGCGTACATCGACGCCGTACACCGCCGATCCATCGACCTTGCCGGCCAGGTCAAGGCGTTGCGCCGGCTGCCCGATGAGCTTCCAGGCCCGGCGTTCCTTCAGCTTCACCTCACCCGGAGGCGTTGCCGCCGCGAACCTGGCCATCTCGCCATACGAGGCCGACCGGCCGGACGCATGCGAGATCACGCCGTCCCGCACGGAAAGATCTTCGGCCGGCAACTTCCATTGCAGCGATGCCGCACCCACCAGGGACGCTCGCGCCGTCGCGGCCGCGAGCCGGACGACATCCCACGCGTCCGACACGCTGGACGAGCCGCCCGTCGCGTTGATGCCCAGCTCGCGCGCGAGCTTTCCCACCACCCACCGGCTGGCCTTCACGCGCCCGAATCCGTCTTCGTTGTCCTCCGACGGATGAAACGGCAGGTTTGCCACCAGGTTGGCGATGTTTCCGTAGATGCTGTCCGAGCCCGCCTGCTCGATTCGCATCGAAGACAAGGGAACGTCCAGTTCTTCGGCGGCCAGCATCGGCAGCGCGGTGTGCACGCCCTGGCCCATCTCGCTTCGGGGCATCGCCATGACGATCGCGCCATCGGCCGCCACCTTGATCCATCCGTTCAGCGCGAATTCACCCTGCTGCGGCAGCATGAGGCTGGCGGCGCCCACGCGGGAGCGCTGAGGCAACACACTCCACCCCACGATCAGCGCCCCCGCCCCACCTGCGGCGGTGAGCAGCCAGGTGCGCCGTTTCAAGCCTTGACTCCCGCGGCGCGCTTGATGGCCGCGCGCACCCGCTGGTAGGTGCCGCAGCGGCAGATGTTGGTCATCGCCGCATCGATGTCGGCGTCGGTCGGCTTCGGCTTCTTCTCGAGCAATGCGGCGGCGGCCATCAACATGCCGCTCTGGCAATAGCCGCACTGCGGCACCTGCTCCGCGATCCATGCCACCTGGAGCGGATGCGGTTTTCCCGGCGCACCGAGCGCTTCGATCGTCTGGATCCGCCTCCCGGCGACGCTGCCCACGGGGGTGACGCAGGAGCGAACCGCCGCGCCATCCACGCGCACCGTACAGGCTCCGCACGCGGCCACGCCGCACCCATACTTGGTCCCCGTCATGCCCAGCGAGTCGCGCAACACCCACAGAAGCGGCATGTCGGGCTCGGCATCCGCTTGCAAGGTCTTGCCATTGATTTGCAGTTCCACTCCGGCTCCTTTGGCTCTTGCGCGGACTATATCGACGAGCTTCACGGCGCGATAGCCGGTCCCAAGCCGGATAATCGCGGCCTCCATGGCACTCATCACCCTCCTCGACGCACAACTGGCCTTCGGCCACGTGCCACTTCTCGACCACGCCGACTTCGCTCTCGAGTCGGCCGAACGGATCGGGCTCATCGGGCGCAACGGCGCCGGCAAATCCTCCCTGCTGAAAATCCTCGCCGGCATGGAGAAAGCGGACGACGCGACGTTACAACTGCAACAAGGATTGCGCATTGCCTATGTGGCGCAGGAGCCGCAGCTGGACCAGGCGTTCACGGTGTTCGAGGCCGTGCGCGAAGGTGTTGCCGATGTCATCGCCTTCATCGACGAGTACTCCCACGGCCACGGCAATCTCGACAAGCTGCAGGGCGAGATCGAAGCGCGTGACGGCTGGAACTGGGAGCAGCGCGTGAACGAAACCCTGCAGCGCCTGCACCTGGACCCCTCAGCCGTCGTCAGCACGCTGTCCGGCGGAACGCGCAAGCGTGTCGCGCTGGCGCAAGCCCTCGTGAGGCGGCCCGACGTTTTGCTCCTGGACGAACCCACCAACCACCTGGACCTCGATTCGATCGAGTGGCTCGAGAACCTGCTGATCGATTTCAAGGGCAGCGTCATCGTCATCACCCATGACCGCACCTTCCTCGACCGCGTCGCGACGCGCATCGTCGAACTCGATCGCGGCAAGTTGCGCGCCTATCCGGGCAACTTCACGCAATACCAGCTGCAGAAGGAAGAACAGCTCGCGCAGGAAGCGGTGATCAACGCCAAGGCCGACAAGCTGCTTGCGCAGGAAGAAATCTGGATTCGCAAGGGCGTGGAAGCACGGCGCACGCGCGCCCAGGGCCGCATCAGCCGCCTGGACAAGCTGCGCGACACGCGCGCGAAGCGCCGAGAAGCACTCGGCAGCGTCCGGCTCGACGTGTCGTCCGGCCTGCCGAGCGGCAAGATCGTCGCGGAGCTCACGGAAGTCTCCAAGTCGTTCGGCGACAAGGCGATCGTGCGCAATTTCACCGGCACCATCCTGCGCGGCGACAAGGTCGGCCTGCTCGGCCCCAACGGCGCGGGCAAGACGACCCTGCTCAAGCTGATCCTCGGCGAGCTCGCGCCGGACAGCGGAAAGATCCGCCAGGGCGCGAACCTGCAGGTCGCCTACTTCGACCAGATGCGCGACGCGCTGGACCTCGACGCCACGCTGGAGGACTTCATCAGCCCGGGCAGCGAATGGATCGAGATCGGCAACCAGCGCAAGCATGTCAAGAGCTATCTCGGCGACTTCCTGTTTTCGCCTGCGCGATCGCAGTCGCCCGTACGGTCGCTCTCCGGCGGCGAGCGCAACCGGCTGCTGCTCGCACGACTGTTCGCGCGGCCGGCCAACGTGCTGGTGCTCGACGAGCCGACGAACGACCTGGACATCGACACCCTCGAACTCCTCGAAGACCTGTTGCAGAACTACCCGGGCACCGTCTTCCTCGTGAGCCACGACCGGTCCTTCCTGGACAACGTCGTCACCAGCACGATCGTGTTCGAAGGCGAGGGCAAGTGGCGCGAATACGAAGGCGGCGTGCAGGATTGGCTCACGCAGTCCCGCCGCGCGCAGGCGCTGGCGCAGGCGAGCCAGCCAGCGGGCAAACCGGCCGCGACGGACAGCGCGACGAAGGCACCGGTCGCCGCGGCCCCGAGGGCCTCGCGCAAGAAGCTGAGCTACAAGGAGCAGCGCGAGCGCGACACGCTTCCCGCGCTGATCACGTCGCTGGAGCAGGAGCAGAAGTCGATCCAGGAAGAACTCGCGGACGGCAGCCTCTACGCCAACGACCCGGCGCGCGCGGCCCAGCTGTCGGAGCGCCACGCACGCATCGACGAGGAAATGCTGGCGGCGATGGAGCGCCTGGAGCTTCTGGGCGGCGTGTAGGCCGGTGCCCGTCAGCCTTTGGCGGTTATGGCTGACCTAGCCGCGCAAGGCCTACTGTAGAGTGACTGCACCACCATGCAGCACTCCGCCGTCCTCACGTTCCAGCCCTCGCCCCGACCCGTCCGCTGGTCCGCCTTGTTTCGCGCGCTGCTTGCGCTGGTGCTGCTGGGCGTCGCCGCAGGCTGCGCCAGCCTTCCGGCCAACACCGGCCGCACCGCATCGCAGTCATTCACCGACCCGGGCTCCACCTCCCTCGGCCGCTGGGTGAACCAGCGACGCGCGCAGGACGGCGCGCGCGCCGATTCGGGCTTCAGCCTGCTGGACAGCGTGGATTCCGCGTACGGCAGCCGGCTCGCACTCATCGATGGCGCCCAGCGCAGCCTCGACCTCCAGTACTACGCGATCCACGCCGACAACAGCACGGAGATCCTGCTCGAAAAGCTTCGCGACGCCGCGCGGCGCGGCGTGCGCGTCCGTATCCTGCTCGACGACTTCAACACCGTGGGCAAGGATGCGCAGGTGTTGCGGCTCGCCTTCGAGCCCAACGTGGAGATCCGGCTGTTCAACCCAGTGCCCGGAACCCGCGGCTCCCTGCTCGGACGCATCGCCACCTCGCTGCACGACATGGAGCGGCTGCAAAAGCGCATGCACAACAAGCTGTTCCTCGCCGACAGCGCCGTCGGCATCACGGGCGGACGCAACCTCGGGGACGCCTATTTCGGCGGCGACGGCAACAGCAAGTTCATCGACCTCGAAGTGCTCGCCGTGGGCCGCTCGGTGCGCGACATGGCCGCGAGCTTCGACCGCTACTGGAACGACGAACTCGCCTACCCCGTGCAGACCTTGATGACCCCGCAGGATCTCGATGCCCTGCGCGCCCCTGCGGCCGGCACCGCCGCCGACGCCTCCCGGGCCACGGCATCCGCGGCGCCGGCCTCCGCGCCGGCGAGTGCCACGGCGCCCGCCGGTTCCGTCGCCGCCAGCGCCTCCCCCACCGTGCTGCCTGCCGCCACGCAAACGCTCGTCGTCGCCGCGAATGCCCCTGCCCGCTTCGACCTGCAGCGCCTGCCCCTCACCTGGGCGCCTTCGGCGGTGCTGGTCGACCAGCCCGGCAAGATCGGCCCCGGCGACGATGAAGCCGATGCCGGCGAAACCGTGGTCGACGGCCTGCTCACCGTCATGCAGCAGGCCAGGCAAGACGTGCTGATCGTGTCGCCGTACTTCGTTCCCGGCGCGCAGATGATGAAGCTCTTCGCCGACATGCGTGGCAAGGGTGTGCGCATCCGGGTGTTGACCAATTCCCTCGCGTCCAACGACGCGCTCGCGGCCCACGCAGGCTACGCGCGCTATCGGGAGCGCCTGATCGCGCTCGGCATCGAGCTCTATGAAATGCGCGCGGACCAGGGCGACTCCAGCGGCGGCATGGGCTCGGGCGCGAAAGCCGGTGCGGGCTCCGCCGCGGGTATCGGCTCCGGGGCGGGTGGGGGCGGCGGGTCCAAGAGCGGCGCCTCGCGCGCAAGCCTGCACTCCAAAGCCGTCGTCATCGACGGCCGCCTGGCCGTGATCGGCTCGATGAACCTCGACCTGCGCTCGCAGCGCAAGAACAGCGAAGTCGCGGTGCTCATCCGCAGCGCGCCTTTCGCGCAGTTCGCGGCCAAGCAGATCACCGCCACCTTCGCCGATGCCTATCGCGTGCAGATGGACCAGGGCGCCTTGGTGTGGCGCGCGCCGCCGGGCGCTTCGTTCAAGGACGCGCACCAGGAGCCGGAGGCGGACGCCAAGCTGCGCCTGCTCGCGCGGCTGATCGCGCCCTTCGCGCCCGACGAGATGCTGTAGCGGTCACATCGACCGCACCGTCTCCGAGTACTTCTTCCAGAACGACGCGTCCTGCGTCGTAGCGAAATTGATGCGCATGAGCGTGCTGGGCTTGCGCTGCGCATGGAACAGCGCCCCCGGCGCAAGCAGGTAGCCCTGGTCCAGCATGCGCTGCGCGAGGGCATCGGTATCCACCCCCGTATCCACCCATCCGAAGAGGCCCACCGGTTCGGCGGCGAAGGTGCATCCCGCGGCCAGCGCGAGCTTGACGCTGCGGCTGCGCGCGGCGTCCAGGCGCGTGCGGATGCGCTCCGCATGCCGCCGCAGCTGCCCCTGCTCCATGCACAGCGCCAGCGCCTTCTCCAGCAGGGCCGGCGTCGTGAGGGTGCCCAAGAGCTTGGTGTCGAGCAGCCGCTCGACCAGCGCCGGGTTCGCCGCGAGGAAGCCCACGCGCCAGTTGGGCGCGAGGATCTTCGCGAAGCCGCTCACGTGGATGGTGCGCTGCAGGCCGTCCAGCGCGCACAGGCGCGTCGCATGTTCGGGCGCGATATGGCTGTAGGTGTCGTCCTCGACGATGTGGAAATCGTGGCGATTGGCCAGCTGAAGCACGCGGTGCGCGCTGCCGGGCGACAGGCAATAGCCCGTGGGGTTGTGGAACACGCTCACGCTCACGTACAGCTTGGGCTGGTGCACCTCGCAGTACTTCGCCATCACCTCCAGGTCCGGCCCGTCGGCGCGCCGCGGCACGGGCAGCAGACGCATGCCCAGCGCGTTGAGGCGCGCGAATTCCACGGCCCACCCCGGCTCTTCGACCATCACGTGATCGCCGTGGCGCAGCAGCGTGCGGCTCACGATGTCGAGCGCATGCGTCGCGCCCACCGTCGTGATGATGTTCTCGGGCGCGGCGTGCACGGAAAGCGTCGCGAGCTTCTTCGACAAGGCGCGGCGCAGCCCCAGGTCGCCCTTCGGCTCACCGTACTGCAGGGAAAACTCCTGCAGCGCCCGCGTGCTCGTCACCTTGCGCACGGCCGCGGGCATGAAGGTGGACTCCATCCACTCGGGCGGCAGTACACCCATGCCAGGCTGCGGCTTGTTGCTCACCTTGTGGAACATGCCGCGAATGAGCGCGGTCGCATCGACGGGTGCGTGCCTCGAGCTCCCGGCGAGCCCCGTGGCGGTCGCCCAGGCCGCCGTCCCGCGATGTTCCGGCGCCGCGGCAGGCGCGCCGGCAGGCATCTCCGCCCGGCTCTCCCGCACGAAGAAGCCCCGGTTCTTGCGCGCTTCCACCAGGCCCTGCGCGAGCAGCTGGTCGTATGCCGCCACCACGGTGGACGGGCTCACCGACTGCTGCTGCGCGCACTGGCGCACCGACGGCAGGCGCGCCCCCGGCGCGAGCAGCCGGTCGCGGATGCGCTGCGCGAAACGCGCCGAAAGCTGCTCGGTGAGCGACTGGGACGAAGCCTTCATCAGCATGCGGACATTCCTCGTGTATTGCCGATCGAAGCAATACAGATGGCCAACTGAGCTGGGCAACTGTACTGCTCGTGTACTGATCGCAAGACTACAGTGAAGCGCATGACGAAGCAAGCATTCCCATGAAGCCCGAAGCCAAGGGCCTGTGGCTGGGCGCGCTGGGCGTGATGATCTTCGCACTCACGCTCCCCATGACGCGCCTGGCGTCCGGCACGGCCGAGGCGCCGCAGATGTCCGCGGTGTTCATCGCGCTGGGCCGCGCCGCCGTCGCGGGGTTGCTGTCCGCGGCCTTCCTGCTCGCGACACGCGCCCCGTGGCCCCGCCGGGACGAATGGCGGGCCCTGGCCATCACGTCCGGCGGCGTCGTGTTCGGCTTTCCGCTGCTTACGTCCATTGCGATGCGCCATGTCGAAGCGATCCACGCCAGCGTCATCGTCGGCCTGTTGCCGCTCGCGACCGCCGCCGTCGGCGCATGGCTGCACCGGCAACGGCCGTCCACCGGGTTCTGGCTCTCCGCGCTGGCCGGCAGCCTGCTCGTGGCCGCGTTCGCCCTGCGCGGGTCGAGCGCCTCGGGCATCGCCATCCAGCCCGCCGACGGACTGCTCGTCGCCGCCATCGCCTGCGGGGCGGTCGGCTACGGCTGGGGCGGCCGCCTGTCGCAGCGCATGCGCGCCGAACATGTCATCTGCTGGGCGCTCGTCATTTCCCTCCCGCTCACGCTGCCTGCCGCGCTCCTCAGCCGGCCGCAAGCCGCCCTTGCACCCGCCGTCTGGGGCGCGTTCGCCTATGTGGCGGTCTTCTCGATGTGGCTCGGCTTCTTCGCCTGGTACCGCGGGCTCGCGCTCGGCGGCACGGTGCGCGTGAGCCAGGTCCAACTCATCCAGCCCTTCCTCGGCATGCTGTTCGCCGTGCCCCTGCTGGGCGAGACGCTGGATGCCGTCACACTTTGTTTTGCGGTGGCCGTGATCGCCACCGTCTTCATCGGCAGGAAAATGCCGGTTCGCGCCGCCCCCTGAATCACTGGAGCCTCCATGAAACTGAACGACCTGCCGCACGCCAAATGGGTTCTCGCCGAACGTGCCGAGAAGATGAACCCCTCGGTGATCCGCGAAATCCTGAAAGTCACCGAGCGCCCGGGCATCATCAGCTTCGCCGGCGGCCTGCCGTCGTCGAAGACCTTCCCGGTCGAAGAATTCAAGACGGCCTGCGAGAAGGTGTTGCGTGAAGACGGACCCGGCGCGCTGCAATACGCCGCCAGCGAAGGCTATGCGCCGCTGCGCGAACAGGTCGCCGCGATGCTGCCCTGGTCGGTCGACCCGGCGCAAGTGCTCATCACCACCGGCTCGCAGCAGGGCCTGGACCTCCTCGCGAAGATCCTCATCGACAAAGGCTCGCGCGTGCTCGTGGAGACGCCCACGTACCTCGGCGCGCTGCAGGCCTTCACGCCGATGGAGCCGGATGTCGTCGCGGTCGACAGCGATGCGGAAGGCATCGACGTCGATGACCTCGCACGCAAGGCGCCGGGTGCGCGCTTCCTTTACGTGCTGCCGAATTTCCAGAACCCCACGGGCCGCACGATGACGGAGCCGCGCCGCGCACAGCTGTCCCGCCGCGCCGCCGAGCTCGGCGTTCCGATCGCGGAAGACAACCCCTACGGCGACCTGTGGTTCGACGAGCCGCCGCCGCTGCCGCTCACCGCGCGCAACCCGGAAGGCTGCGTCTACCTCGGCTCCTTCTCCAAGGTCCTCGCGCCGGGCCTGCGCCTGGGCTTCATGGTCGCGCCGCGCGACCTGTATCCCAAGCTGCTGCAAGCCAAGCAGGCCGCCGACCTGCACAGCCCCGGCTTCAACCAGCGCATGGTGTCCGAAGTGATGCGCGACGGCTTCCTCGACCGCCACGTGCCGACGATCCGCGCGCTGTACAAGTCGCAGCGCGACGCGATGCTGCGCGCGCTGCAACGCGAGATGCAGGGCCTCGACGTGCAATGGAACACGCCCGACGGCGGCATGTTCCTGTGGGCACGCCTGCCGCAGGGCCTGCACGCGATCGACCTGCTGCCGCATGCGGTCGACAAGGGGGTGGCCTTCGTGCCGGGCGCCGCGTTCTATGCCGCCCAGCCCGATCCGCGCTGCCTGCGCCTGTCCTTCGTCACCGCCAGCGTGGACCAGATCGACACCGGCATCGCCGCACTGGCGGCGGCGATCCGCGAGCAACTCACCGCCAACAAGGGATGACGCCATGCTGAAAATCTGGGGCCGCATCACGTCCATCAACGTGCGCAAGGTCGTGCTGGCGGCGCAGTGGATGGGCATACCCTTCGAGCGCACGGACGCCGGCGCGCAATACGGCGTCGTCACCACCGCCGAATACCGCGAGAAAAATCCCAACAGCCTCGTGCCGCTGATGGAAGACGACGGATTCGTGCTGTGGGAGTCGAACGTGATCGTGCGCTACCTGTGCGCGAAACATGCCAGCGGGACTCTTTATCCCGAAGCCCTCAAGGCGCGCTTCGACGCGGAGCGGTGGATGGACTGGCAGCAGACCACGCTCAACCCCGCCGGGCGCAACGCCTTCATCCAGCTCTTTCGTACACCCGCGGACCAGCGCAGCCCCGCGGTGATCGCCGAATCGGTCGCCGCGATGCAGCCCTTGATGGCCCGCATCGATGCGCATCTCGCGAAGCAGTCCTTCATGGCCGGCAACACATTCACCATGGCCGACATCCCCATCGCGTGCGACGTGCATCGCTGGCAAGGCCTGCCGCTCGAGCACCCGGCCCTGCCGCACCTCCAACGCTGGTACGCCGGCATCCTGTCGAATCCCGCCGCACGCGGCGTGCTCGACCTTCCCCTGTCCTAGGAGCATTGCCCATGGCGCAGAGAAATTTCAAGCAGGTCGACGTCTTCACCGCGACGCCCTACCGCGGCAATCCGCTGGCGGTCGTCCTGGACGGCAACGGCTTGGGCGACGAGGAGATGAAGCACTTCGCGCGCTGGACGAACCTGTCAGAAACGACCTTCCTGCTGCCGCCGGAGGACGACGCCGCCGACTACCGCGTGCGCATTTTCACGCCCGGCGGTGAGCTGCCCTTCGCGGGCCACCCGACCCTGGGCAGCTGCCACGCCTGGATGGAAGCCGGCGGCAAGCCGCGCCGCAAGGACGTGATCGTGCAGCAATGCAAGGTCGGCCTGGTGCACCTGCGGCGTGACGGCACGCGCCTTGCCTTCGCCGCGCCGCCGCTCAAGCGCACAGCCCCAAGCCCCGCCGTGCTCGCGCAAGTGGCGGGTGCGCTCGGACTGAAGTCGCAGCAGGTCATCGCCGCGCAGATCCTGGACAACGGTCCCGCGTGGTTCAGCCTGCTGCTCGATTCGCCGCAGACGGTGCTCGGTCTCTCGCCCCATCACCTCGAATTGAAGAACCTCGGCGTGAAGGTCGGCGTCGCCGCGGCCTACGAGAAGCCCGCGCCGGGCGCACCGCAACTCGAAGTCCGTGCGTTTGCCGCCGCCATCGGCATCAACGAGGACCCGGTCACCGGCAGCCTGAATGCCGGCCTCGCCGAATGGCTGATCGCCGACAAGCACATGCCCGAGCGCTACCTCGCCGCGCAAGGCGCCTGCCTGGACCGCGCGGGGCGCGTGCACGTCGAGCGCGACGCGCAAGGACAGGTGTGGGTCGGCGGCGACTCCGTCACCTGCATCGCCGGGAGCGTCGCGCTTTGACGCCCGCCTCCTGGGTCGACCACCTCGTGATCGCCGCGGATTCGCTGGAGCAGGGCGTGGCATGGTGCGAGGAAACGCTGGGCGTCACGCCCGGCCCCGGCGGCGTGCATCCGCTCATGGGCACGCACAACCGGCTGCTGTCGCTGGCCTGCGAGGCGTACCCGACGGCGTATCTCGAGATCATCGCCATCGACCCGGCAGCGGCCGCGCCCGGGCGCACGCGCTGGTTCGACCTGGACGACCCCGCCTTGCGCGCCGCGATCCGCACGAAGCCGCGGCTGGTGCACTTCGTCGCCGCCACGGACGATGCGGCCAGCGCGGTCAAGTCGCTGGAGCGCCTGGGCATCGACCGCGGCCCACTGGTGGCGGCGGAGCGTCCGACGCCCGCCGGCTTGCTGCGCTGGCAGATCAGCGTGCGCGACGACGGGCAGCGCCTCTTCTACGGCGCGCTGCCGACCTTGATCGAATGGGGCAGCACGCATCCCACGTCGAACATGCCGCCTTCGGGCCTGGCGCTGCAATCCCTTCAGGTGAGCCATCCGCGTGCGGAGGGCCTTCGCGCCGCGCATGAAGCGATCGGACTGAAAGGCGTGAAAGTGACGGAAGGCCCGCCCGACCTCATCGCCACCTTCACGACGCCCAAGGGCACGGTCACGATCGAATCAGCCGCCGCCTGACATCCCAGCCCGATCCCGAAAGCCGCCATGCAATTCAGCCAAGAAGAAGTCGATCGCGCGCGCGAAGCCGTCTACGCGGTGATGCCGCCCACGCCCCAATTCGCCTGGCCCTTGCTGCGTGAGCGCCTGGGCATGCAGGTGTGGGTGAAGCACGAGAACCACACGCCCGCCGGCGCGTTCAAGGTGCGCGGCGGCCTCACCTACTTCGAGCAGCTCGCGCAGCGCACGCCGCGCGTGCCCGGCGTCATCACGGCGACGCGCGGCAACCACGGCCAATCCGTCGGCCTCGCCGCGCGCAAGTACGGCATCGCCGCCACCATCGTCGTGCCGCGAGGCAACTCGCAGGAGAAGAACGCCGCGATGCGCGCGCTCGGCGTGCGCCTCATCGAACACGGCGACGACTTCCAGGCCGCCCGCGAACATGCGATCGCACTCGCGGCGGAGTCGGGCCTGCACATGGTGCCGTCCTTCGACCGGGGCCTGATCCGCGGCGTCATGACCTACTGGCTGGAGTTCTTCGAGAGCTTCCCGCGCGGCGAAGCGCCTGAAGTCGTCTACGTCCCCATCGGGCAAGGCTCGGGCTTCTGCGCCGCGTCCGCTGCACGCGCATACACGGGCGCGAAGTCGGCGCTCGTCGGTGTCGTGTCCGCGCATGCGACGACCTACCTCGATTCCTTCCGCGCGCGCCGCGTCGTCGAAGCGCCCGTCACCACGCAGCTCGCCGACGGCATGGCCTGCCGCATCGCCGACGCCGAGGCGCTGGAGATCGTGCTGCGCGAGGCGGAGGACGTCGTCTCGGTGACGGACGACGAAATCGCGCAAGCGATGCGCATCCTCTTCGCCGACACGCACAACGTGGCCGAAGGCGCGGGCGCCGCGGGCCTGGCCGCGGCGATCCAGCGGAAGGCTCGCCATCCAGGTGGCGCCGTGGGATTCGCCCTCACCGGTGGCAACGTCGACAGCGACGTCTTCGCACGCATCCTGTCGCCCGCGTAACCCGCCGTCGCGGTCGCGACTTCACGGCCGCGCGCGCGAGTCCAGAATTGCATCCATGGGAACACTCTTTCTGGTCCGCCATGGCCAGGCGTCCTTCGGGGCCGCCGACTATGACCAGCTCAGCGACCTCGGCCACCAGCAGAGCGTGCGCCTGGGCGAATACTTCGCGCACAAGGGCATCCGCTTCGACGGCCTGATCGCCGGCACGCTGCGCCGGCACAAGCAGACGCTCGCCGGCATCCTCCAAGGCATGCAGCACGAGGGCGAGCACCTGTCGTGGGAGGGCCTCAACGAATACGACAGCGAAGCCGTGATCGCCACCGTGCATCCGCAAAAGCTGGAAAAGCCCACGTCGCCCGAGATGTACCGCCACCACTTCCGCCTGCTGCGTGACGGACTCGCACAGTGGATGGCAGGCGTCGTGAGCCCGAAGGGCATGCCGAGTTATTCGGACTTCGTCGCGGGCGTCGCGGGCGCGCTCGACCACGTGCGCGCGAACCACTACGGCAAGAACGTCCTCATCGTCACGAGCGGCGGGCCGATCTCCACCGCCGTGGGCCATGTGCTCGGCACGAGCCCCGAAACGACGATCGAATTGAACCTGCGCATCCGCAACAGCTCGATCACCGAATTCGCCTTCACGCCCAAGCGGCACATGCTCGTGTCGTACAACGCGATCCCGCACCTCGAAGACCCGCAATACGCGAGCTGGGTCACCTACTCCTGAAGCCCGCGCCTGCAGGGACATTGGGCTCGCGCTAGACTGGCGCGATGGCTGCACACGACGAATCCGGCGACGCCTGGCAGGTGATCTGCCTGTGCGCGGAATGGTGCGGCGTGTGCCGCCAGTGGCGCACGATCTTCGATGAAGCCGCTCGCACGCATCCCGCGATCCACTTCTCGTGGATCGACGTCGAAGACGAAGCCGATGCGATGGGCGACGTCGATGTCGAGACCTTTCCCACGGTGTTGGTCGCGCGCGGCGCCACGCCGCTCTTCTTCGGCCCCGTGCAGCCCTCCGGCGCGCAACTCACGCGCCTCATCGAAAGCCTGAAGGCAGGTTCCGGCACGGCGGTGAAGCCGGAGACGGCCTCGCTGCTGGCTCGTCTGGCGCCGCTGACGCTATCGAAACCATAGCTTCAAAGCGTAACTGGGCAAGGCCTCGTCCTACATAGCCCTGCATTGATGCCTGACGACGCGCCCAGCGCAGAGCAAGCCCAATGAATGCATGGGTAGCGAATTGCTGTCCATGAAATACCCACCGACATTCAAGGAGAACCACATGGAATCGAACGATCAAGGCAACCAGAGCGCCAGCCCCCGTCAAGGCAAATCCAACCGCGGCTTCGCGTCGATGGATCCGCAGCGCCAGCGTGAGATCGCGAGCGAAGGCGGCCGTGCGGCCCACGAAAAGGGCACCGCGCACGAGTTCACGTCGGAAGAGGCACGTGCTGCCGGCCGCAAGGGTGGCCAGGCGCGCAGCGAAGCCAACCGCATGCGCAACCAGAACCGCAGCAACAGCGGCAGCAGCGAGAAATAAGGAAAGTCCAGCGTTCGACGCTGGGGTGAAGCCGGTCTGCAATGGCTGAGGCAAAAGGGCGCGCTTGCGCCCTTTTTTACGTCACCACTCACCGAGGAGGCGAACGCGCTGGTCGAGGTCGGCTGGCAACTCATCCTGGCGCGGCTGCGGAGCCGCTTCGGGCTTGGCCGCGGGCTCGCTCGCCAGCAGGCGGCGCAGGAAATCGGCAGCCGCTGGAGTACGCAACAGCAGCGGGTGGGGTTGGATGGCAGCTGAAAAACGCATGGCGGCTCCTTTCTTGCCCCTAGTGTAGGAAGCCGCGTGTGAACGCAATGTGACGCTACGCACAAAGCAAGGCATTTCGAAGCGAGTGTCGGCGTTTTAGCAACACGCGCGCGCAGCGTCAGCGCGCGGGGTGTTCGACCACGGTCGACAGAGGCAAAGCGGAGATCTCCTGCAGCAGCAACGCAAGCTGCTTGCCCGCGGCATCCAGCACCGCGCGCCCCTTCTCCGCCGTCGCAGCGGCCGCATTGCCCGCGGCGCCCTCGGCGTTGTAGTCCTGCATGTGCCAACCGAGTTTGGCGCTCACGCCGTTGCCCAGGATCGGGTTGGCGGCCGCCCGCGCCGGCGACGCCGACTTGAAATCCTTGGCCTGTGCCATGCGGACGAACTGCGGCCGGGCCGCCAGCATGAGGGAGGTCTCGATCTCCCCGGCGTGCACGCCGAAGCGATGCTCCTGCGCGCTGAAAAGGCCGTTCACCGCGTCGCCCAGGGGAAGGTTCCACCAGTTGGCGCTGTAGACGATCAGGCCGTGCCGCGTGCGCAGCTCCCGCGCGGCGATGTCCATCAGGCTCACCTGGCCGCCGTGCGTGTTGAAGAGCAGGAGCTTCTTCACGCCCGATGCCGCCACGCAGGCGCCGATGTCGATCCAGGTGGAAAGCACCGTGTCGAAGGACAGCGTCAAGGTGCCGGCGAACTTCGAATGCTCCGGGCTGTAGCCGATCGCCTGCGTGGGGAGGAACAGCGCCGGCAAACCCGCCGGCAGCGAAGGCAGCGCCGCAGCCACCACTGCGTCCGCGATCGTCTGGTCCACCGACAGGGGCAGGTGCGGCCCATGCTGCTCCGTGGCCGCGACCGGCAGCACCGCCACGGTCGCCGCCGGGTCCAGCCCCGCGAAATCCCGGGTCGTGAGGTCAGCCCAAAAGCGCGAAGGAGGCGAAGTGGTCATCCGCGGATGTTAAGGCCGCGCTCAGCCCGCTGCCAGCGCACGCCGCGCGGCCGCCACGATGCTCGCGGCGTCCACGCGGAAGAACGCCCGCAGGGCGGCCCGGGTGTCGCTGCGGCCGAAGCCGTCGGTGCCCAGCGTCACGAAGCGGCGCCCCGTCGGGAGGAAGGCCCGCACGGACTCCGGCACCGCCCGCACGTAGTCGGTCGCTGCGACGATCGGCCCGCCCTTCGCACCCAGCTGGCTCGCGACGAAAGGCGCCACGACAGCCCCGCCGTCCGCAGCCTCCCGGTCGCGCGCGACGCCGTCGCGGGCCAGCTCGCTCCAGCTCGTCACGCTGAACACCTCGCAAGCCACGCCCTCGGCCGCCAGCTGCTCCGCGGCGCGGATCACCTCGGTCAGGATCGCGCCGGAGCCCATCAAGGACACCTGGGCCGCCCCGTCGCCGTACGAGGCGAAGCGGTAGCACCCGCGCACCACGTCCTCTTCCACGCCCGCGGGCAGGTCCGGCTGGGCGTAGTTCTCGTTCATGAGGGTCACGTAATAGAAGCAGTCCTGCTGCTCCACCACCATCTCGCGCATGCCGCGATCGACGATCACCGCCATCTCTCCCGCGAAAGCCGGGTCGTAGGCCTTGCAGTTCGGGATCGTCGCGGCGACCAGGTGGCTGGTGCCGTCCTGGTGCTGCAGCCCTTCGCCGCCCAGCGTCGTGCGGCCGGAGGTCGCCCCGAGCAGGAAGCCGCGCGCCCGCTGGTCCGCCGCCGCCCAGATCGCGTCGCCCACGCGCTGGAAGCCGAACATCGAGTAGTAGATATAGAAGGGCAGCATCGTGAAGCCGTGCACGCTGTAGCTGGTGGCCGCGGCCGTCCAGCTTGCGATGGCGCCGGCCTCGCTGATGCCCTCCTCCAGGATCTGCCCGTCCATGGCTTCGCGGTAGGAGAGCACCGAGCCGATGTCTTCCGGCTCGTAGCGCTGCCCCACGCTGGAATAGATGCCCACCTGCTTGAACAGGTTGGCCATGCCGAAGGTGCGGGCCTCGTCGGCGACGATGGGCACGATGCGCGGGCCCAGCTCCGGGTCCTTCAGCAGGTTGCCCAGCATGCGCACGAAGGCCATGGTGGTCGACATCTCCTTGCCAGCCGCCCCGGTCGCAAATGCCGCGTAGGACGCCAGCGCGGGAACATTGAGGGCCGGGGCCGTGGTCTGGCGGGACGGCATGTAGCCGCCGAGCGCCTCGCGGCGCGCGCGCAGGTAGCGCATCTCGGCGCTGTCTTCTGCCGGCTTGAAGAAGGCGAGGTCCCGCGCCTGCTCATCCGAAATCGGCAGGTTGAACCGGTTGCGGAATTCGATGAGCGCCGCCTCGTCCAGCTTCTTCTGGCTGTGCGTCGTCATCTTCCCCTGGCCGGCCGAGCCCATGCCGTAGCCCTTCTTGGTGTGCGCGAGGATCACCGTGGGCCCGCCCGTCGCGGCGGCGGCAGCGGCATAGGCCGCGTAGATCTTCACCAGGTCGTGGCCCCCGCGCTTCAGGCGGTCGATCTGCTCGTCCGTCATGCCTTGCGCCAGCCGCGCGAGCTCCTCGTTCTGACCGAAGAAGTTGTCGCGGTTGAAGCGGCCGTCCTTGGCCGCGAAGGTCTGCATCTGCCCGTCCACCGTGTTGGCGAAGGCGCGCATCAGGGCGCCCGTGGTGTCGCGGGCGAAGAGTCCGTCCCAGTCGCTGCCCCACACCAGCTTGATCACGTTCCAGCCCGCGCCGCGGAACAGCTGCTCGAGCTCGTCGATGATGCGGCCGTTGCCGCGCACCGGGCCATCGAGCCGCTGCAGGTTGCAGTTGACCACCCACACGAGGTTGTCCAGGCGCTCGCGCGAGGCGAGCGTGAGGGCGCTCATGCTCTCGGGCTCGTCCATCTCCCCGTCGCCGAACACGCCCCACACCTTGCGCTGGTCGCACGCGAGCAGCTTGCGGTGCGTGAGGTAGCGCATGAAGCGCGCGTGGTAGATCGAGCTGATGGGGCCGATGCCCATCGATCCGGTCGGGAACTGCCAGAAATCCGGCATCAAATAAGGGTGCGGATAACTCGAAAGCCCGCGCGCACCCGCGGCGGGCGCCGTAATCTCCTGCCGATAGTGCGACAGGTCGGATTCCGACAAACGGCCCTCGAGAAATGCGCGTGCATAAACGCCCGGCGCGCTGTGCGGCTGGAAGAAGACGAGGTCCCCCCGGTCCACGGCGTCACGCGCCTGGAAGAAGTGGTTGAACCCCACCTCGAACAGATCCGCCGCGCTCGCGTAGCTCGCGATGTGCCCACCCAGCTCCCCATAGGCGCCATTGGCGCGCGCCACCATCGCCAGCGCGTTCCACCGCATCAGGGACGCGAGCCGCTCCTCCACGGCCAGGTCCCCCGGGAACGCGGGCTGCCTGTCGACGGGGATGGTGTTGACGTAGGGGCTGACCAATTCCGGCGACCAGCCCACGAGCGGCCCGCTGCCCACGGCGGCGAGCTGGTCGAGGATGAAGCGCGCGCGCTCGGGGCCGTGCGTGGCGACGAGGGCGAGGAAGGCGTCGCGCCATTCGGCGGTCTCGACCGGGTCGATGTCGCCGTTGGGGGCGGTGAGGAAGCGGGTGAGGCTGTGGTCTGTCATTGGCGGGAGAACTCCATGGCCACACTGTACGGAAAACAGCGCGCCACGGGGTTTTGGATATGACGCTGCGGCCGAGCTGCGAAGCATAAAATGCCGTCAATAGCAGAAGCGGAGGCATTTCATGCAACTGGACACGGTCGATCTGAGAATACTCGCGGAGCTGCAGCGCGATGGCTCGCTCACCAATGTCGAACTCGCGCGGCGCGTGCACCTCTCGCCCTCGCCGTGCCTCACGCGCGTGAAGGCGCTGGAGGCCGGCGGCGTGATCGATCGTTATGTGGCGCTGGCCAACCCGAAGGCGCTGGGCCTGGGGCTGAACGTGTTCATCAACATCAGCCTGAAAGAACAGGCGAGGGATTCACTGGCCGAATTCGAGCGCCGCATCGCGGAACACGACGAGGTGATGGAGTGCTACTTGATGACGGGCGACAGCGATTACTTGATCCGCGTGGCGGTGGCGGATATCGGGGCGCTGGAGAAATTCATTTTGAATCAGCTGACACCGATTCCGGGGATTGAGAAGATTCGGTCTTCGTTTGCGTTGAAGCAGGTGAGGTACAAGACGGCGTTGCCGTTGCCTGAGTAATGTGTCCTAAAAGACATGTTCTGTTTTGTTCGCCTCTCCAAGTACACGGTGGCACGCGCCTCATCTCCAGAACTACTACAGACTTCTCTTTCGATTTCTACTACAAGTGGAGGATGTCCTACACGCTAAGATCTTGTAACCTCCGAGCAGGAGGCAACATGCACACAACGCTCACTGCGATTCAGGGACATCTAAAAAGTTTAATAGCACAGCTCCAAAGCAGTATCCCGAGCGATGAGCCACTCGGAGTCGTGCACGGCAACTGGAGTCTCCCAAGTCTCACAAAGACCGAGTTTGCCGAAGAAGCTCAAACTTTGATCGATCTCATCGAATCCAAAGGAGCAGACGACATTCCGGCTGAGGCTAATACTCGCTTGACAGACTATGGCAGGCGTATCGAATTTTTGCGCGTACACACCATACCCCAGTTTTGGGGTGGAAACGGAGGACAAGCCGCGGCCGCTTACATGCTCACTTTGGAAGGCCTGCGAAAAGCGCTTGAGCCCGCGCTCTCGCGTGATGGGCACGCGGATGCCGTTACCACTTTGCGAAACCTCACTACAAAACTGCGCGGACTGGAGTCAAAATTCAACAGCTTGGAACCACGCACGGCGTCACTCACTTCCATGGTGGAGCGCATTGAGCAAGCTTATACCTCCGCCGATCAGCTACCTACAGATCTTGAGTCGCTTGCTGAAGCGCAGAAGAAAATTGAGGATTTGCTTCGCGAATCCACCAAAGAGAAAGATGCCCTGTCACAGATCAAGGCACGGGCTGACGAATATGACAAGGCACTCCGAGCCAGCTCCTCTGAGGCAAGGGTGGTACTTGAGAGGTGCGAGACTGCTTACTCCGCAGCCACCAGTGTGGGCCTTGCTGCCGCTTTCAGCGAGCGATCATCTGAACTGGCGCAGTCAATGTGGATATGGGTGGTAGGTCTTGTCGCTGCTCTGGTTGCTGGAAGCTATTTCGGGTCGGCGCAGCTTCACGGATTGTCTGACCTATTTAGCGAGCCAGACGTAACCACCTCAGTTGTTATTCTTAATCTGATGCTCTCCCTGCTATCAGTTGGCGCGCCGGTGTGGTTTGGGTGGCTCGCCACAAAGCAGGTTGGGCAACGATTTCGATTGGCGGAAGACTACGCGTTTAAAGCCTCCGTCTCTCGCGCATACGAGGGTTTTCGGAGGGAAGCAGCGCGGATTGATAAGGATATGGAAGCCAGGCTGCTGGCCTCAGCACTATCGCGTTTCGATGAATTGCCATTGAGGCTAGTGGAAAATGAGACGCATGGTAGTCCATGGCATGAGCTTGCCTCATCAGATTTGATCAAGGAGGCTTTCCGCGCAATTCCCGGATTCGCGGATCAAGTTAAGCAGCTTGCCGCGAAAGCGGTAGACGCAGCCGCTCCAACAGCAAGGAGCGCTACGACTCCTACTCCAATTCCGAAGCCCGATTGATGAACGAATACTGGCTCTTTACACAATAGTCTTTGAGTTGGAATGAGGAAAAAATGAAGATTTCTGTAGTGGTACTTGGGAATATGAAGTATCCAGTGAATACCGAGGTGTTGGAGAAGTGGCGCAGCAAGATATTCGAAATCCGGCACGGCGCCTCTGTGGGTTTTTTGCCCAATACAGACGGGCCCAACTGGGAACGCACAGACGACCAGCTTTTGGAAGTCTTAAAGGCCGATCCCAGTGCCGATATGACCGTGGGTATCATTGATGCTCCGCTTGAAGACAACTTCTACATGCGGCGACTTTCCAATAATGTCGGAGTGTTGTCGCTCCATGAAATGGCAGACATTGTTCGTTATTCAAACTTCTCGATTGAACAATACATATTGCGAAATCTTTATGAACTCGCAGTTCTAGCCAAGTCGAACGGTGGACTCATCACCACCGACTATGCTTCGTGGGCACACGACGAGATTCGAGGGTGCATCTTTGACATGAATGCCGTCAAGTCCGACATCGTGTTTTCTCTCGACCAACCAATTCTTTGTCCAGCGTGCAGGGTTCGAGCGAATGCGCGACAGCTTCCCGCACAATTTTTGCCTCTGCTGGATAGAGAGCTTCGGCGGATTCGAAAACCCACTTATGCGCGCATGACCGAGTGGGTGCAGTTCCACCCAATTACTGCAATCTGCATAACAGCAGTCTCCGCAATCACTTTAAATTTGGTCGCAAGTTTTATCTACGACAGATTGAAGCAATTGTTTGAATAGTTGCAAATGCGCCGTGCGGACGCGCCCGTTGCTGTTACCTCTACGATTAGAACGGCCTCTTCGGCCTCATCAAGCAGCCTCGCCTAGGCAAGCGGCGCTGCGAAGATCAAAGTAATATCAAAGCCGCAACGGCAACTCCAACCACCGCGCATACATCATCTCCCGATGCGCCAACAAAACCGGCGCCAGCGCCTCACGCGTCTCATCATCCAACGTTGTGAACGCCCCCCGCGTCTCCGCCCTCATCGCACAGTGCTCCTCCGGCAACGGCGCAAACAACGCGCACACCGCGGCTCCATACACATCCACCGCGGTCACCGTGTCCCCCACGTAATAGTCACTCCCCGCCGCACGCTGCGCCTCCAGCCGCGCGGCCAGCATGCGCAGCAGCGCCACCACGCGCGCCGTGCTCGCGGCGCCGGCCTCGGGGGTGTAGCCGTACTTCTTCGCCAGGTATTTCGCCGCCCGCTCCGGGAAGCCGCCCTTGCCCGTCAGCCCCGCATGCACCAGCTGCACGCGGCGCGTCCAGCCCAGGCCCTCTTCGCCGACGATCTCGTGCGCCAGGCCGAAGGCCAGCGCGCGCTGCGCGGCATCCTTCGGCAGCAGCGGCGGGTTCGGCGCGAGCCGCTCGGCCAGCAGCAGGATCTCGGCCCAGCCGGCGCGCGGCCTCTCGTCGTCGTACATCGCCACGGGGCCGTCCTGCCGGCCTGTCCACGCCTTCATCGCGTCGCTGTCATAAGCCAGCTTCACCGCCGTCCAGTCGATGCCCTTCATGTGCAGGATGCCCTTGGCCGACTCGCCCCACGGGCTGGGCACGCCGCCCACAACCACCATGCGCAAGCCGCGCCGCGCGATCGCGTCTTCGACGCTTGCATATTCGAATGTCATGGAACTTCCTTCCGTGTGGGGCGGGGTTGGTAGGTGGCCGCGTGGCCCAGCGTGTACTCGGGGATGGGGCCGGTCGATGTCTCGCGCTCCGGCTCGAATTGCGCGGGGTCTTTCAGGTACGCCTGCGCTTCGAGCGTCGGGCCGCCTTGCACCGGCCGCACCCGGATGCTGCAGCGCTTGTAGCCATCGGGCTCGTGCACGCGCTCCAGCGCATCGAGCGCCTGCAGCGCCTGCGCATCTACTTCGAAGACCTGGCCGCGCACGCAATGCCCGGCGTTCGGATCATCGAGCATCCAGGGTGAGCGCCGTTCGCCCACCAGGTAGAGCGGATACGCCGTCGTGGTCTGGAATTCGCCCGCCACGCGCCGGCCGCGATTGATGTGGAAATTGGGGAAGCCCTCCTTGAGGGTTCCGAAGACAAACACCAGATGGCTCATTCGACAACAGCCTCTCGCCGTCCTTGCGCGGTTGCCCGCGATTCTGCCCAAGTCCGCGCCCTGCATCCACCCGCGCCGGTGCGGCTACATTCGCCCTTTCGGCATCACGCCGATGCGCATCCCTCACATGACCTTGCCTGCCGGCCTCCTTCCACTTCCTCCGGGCCTCGTCGCCGTCACAGGCGACGAAGGCGCGGGCAAGACGCGCTTGCTGCGCCTGCTCGGCGAGCAGCCGTCCGCGCTGTGGCTGGACATCGCGCTGCCCGGCCACGACGACGATACGCCGCAGCAAGTGTGGGACGCATTGCGCGCGCGTTGCCCGCAATGGGACGAGCAGCTGCAGCGCGATCTCATCGCCGCACTGGCGCTGGAGCCGCACCTGGGCAAGCGGCTCTTCATGCATTCGACGGGCAGCCGCCGCAAGGTGGCGCTGGTGGCTTTGCTCGCGAGTGGCGCCACCGTCACCTGCCTGGACCAGCCGTTCGCGGCGCTGGATGCGGCGTCGGCGCGGGTGGTGCGGGAGTTTCTCGAGGACGCGGCGGAACATCCCACGCGCACCTGGGTGGTGGCGGACTATGTGGCGGATGCGCGCTTGCCCTGGGCGCGGACGACTGCGCTGTAGCGGCGCAGCCGCCGGGAAATTCATCACAGGGAATTGGGCGTTAGTTCGCCACTTTCTTACTACAATCCCCACCGCATTACCTCGGGAGGGGTTCAAGTCGCGGAAGTAGAAGCGCGGTCGGTTCAAGCAGCCGGCCCGCCATCGTGTCAACGCGGGCAGCAGTCGCCCGCCAGTTCCATCCCATCGGGCTTCAACGCCCAAACATTGATCGCAGGCGTTGCCGTACGCGCCTGCCTGTAGCTGCGCGCGACGCGACAGACGCGTCGTCATTCCGGGAAGAGACGGCAATGCTCTTGACGAGTAACGACTTTGATGTGTGGCTGGACGTGCTGAAGTCCTGGCCCGGCCCTGCGAGCGACCTCGTAGGGTGGTTGACGGGCCCCATTCGATCCTTCTTCCCATTCGAACGGGTGCTGCTCATTCACGGCAAGCTGATCGCCGGGGAGATCCACATCACCCACACGCTGGCGCATGGGCATGACGAGGCGTTCCTGCGGCAGCTGGCGGTGAAGTTCGACCTGAACGAGCGCGGCGCGCTCGCGCACTGGCTAGCGCACCGCGAGCCCATCGCGATCGAACCGGCGGAGCCGCCCGCCTTCGCGTCGGTGCATGAGCTGCAGGAGATCAAGCAGTTCAGGCTGGGCCGCGTAGCGGCGCATGGTGTGCTGTCGCTGGACTCGAAGACGGGGACGTATTTCAGCTTTTGCGGCGTGCCGGAGGCTTTGTCGCAGTGGCATATGGATGCCCTGAAGCTGCTGGCGCCGGTGCTCAACGAGCGATTCCTGAACTATTTGGCTGAGACGACGGAATCGAATCGGGTACCGACCAATGACTTGACGCCAAGACAGGCTGAAATTGTGAGGTGCGTTCTCCGAGGAATGTGCAACAAGACAGTGGCGCGTGAGTTGGGCATATCGGAAAAGACCGTGCGCAACCAACTGACCGAAGTCTTCTTCCGACTGGACGTTCAAAATCGAACGCAGTTGATCGCCCGGTTGCGGTGATGTCGCGCCTGGTTCGCTGTCGAATTCGCCCGTTATCTAACTGCTACAGGTGCAAACGTTGAAGCTCTTTAACATCGTCCGAGTACTCGACCGCCACGTGAATAAACTCTTTTGGGCATCAGCACTCGTGATCGCCGGTATCGAGGTGACCGGTCCGAAGTTCAGTCGTCTGACCCCTTATATTTACGTCGCGTACACCCTGCCTGTCGCAGTAGCCGTCACTTGGCCATGCGTTGTGTGGCTCAAAAGAAAAAGACCTCACCTAATTCGGGACAGAGGTCGCATCCTGTCAGAAGAAGCCGTTTGGGAAGAACTGAGTACCGCCGACCGCTCGATATTGCTCCTCATAAACGTCATCGGCGCGGCTTTCGTGGCGGCATTTGGAGCTCTTCTTCCACTGACCACCATCGTTTTTGTGGCCAGAGGTCTCCGGCTCCTCCACGCAATAGGTTGAATCAGATATGAAGCATGGGACATTTGTCCCATTTGCCACAACCGAGCTAAGAGTTACTCTCACCCAGCCCAGAAGCCATCTCTGCAAGAGGCCTGTGACGGCGCTTTTCTCGATCATCGCAAAAAACTGAGTCGCAGATTGAAATCCACTCAACAAGCCACTGCGCGTGCTGTCTTCATGGGAGGACTTGCCATGGTCATATCGGCCTCGTTGTTGATGACCCAAGAATCACTGCAACCCGCTCACCTACCTGACTTCGTTCACATGACGCCCGGTCTGTATGAACTCGCAACCGGCTGCAGTTTCCCACTTGCGGCGGTGACGGGAGTCTTACTCGCCCTGTGCGCGGCCGTTGGCTTCGCCTTTGCGGCACGCAGTTGCAAGGAGGTGACCACGACTTTCCTGCGCCGCCTGGACCACCTGACTTCAACTCAGCGGCTGCTCTACGCGCTCATTGGACTCTTGGTGGCAATTGCGCCGATCTTCGTGGTCACTATCCAGCGTAACCATATGGGATCGTCATGGTTCTTCCGCCTCGTCGCCACGGAGCCAATTGCACTTTCAGTCTTCTGTGCCGGCCTCTACATCTTCAACTGCGGAATTTTCCTTTTTGCCTCTTCTCTTCTGGGCCGCTCCGAACTCTTGAAGGGGAGTCACTAATGCCACTACGCGCTGAAAGATCGTCGAAGCTGACAAATCTGCTGGCCGCGATTGCACGCTTCTTCGGGCTGGACTTCCTGATCGTTGCAACTTTGGTGTGGTGGCCGCAAATCATCGACTTGGCGTTGCAGTCGTTGGGACTGCGAAGCCCATACTGGACTTACGGGGCCCTCGTCGGCGCCTTTTTCATTTCAGCCTTGATCCGCAATGCGTTGTTGATCAGGGAATATCTGCTGGTGGCTAGCTTCAGTGGCAAGTCCATCGCCGCCAATCTGCTGATATTGGCTGCGGCGCTGGCCATTCTTCTAAAGCGACTACCCGAGCAAAAGATGATTGGCACCGCGAATGCGGGTGCCGCTAATTTAGTAGTGGGTGCCTTGGTCCTCTGGGCCATCGCGAATTTCTGTGCGCAAGTCATCTCCGTTGGAGGGCCGCACTTCTCGCGAGCTTGCAACTTGCAAACCAATCCCTAGGTTCTCCGACCGGGCGTACACGCACGACCATTCTCAAATGACCGTGCTACTTCAAACACGACGACGAAGAAATGGAGGACAGATCCGTGCGCATTCGAGATTTCTACCAACTGGTAAAGGGGGAGCACCCTATGCCGCTGATCTTCGCATTCGGCTCGTTCGCCGCAATGGAAGTGGGCCAAGTGCTGTTTCATCCCGTTCCGGCAATCCTTGAGTGGATGAGCCGTACAGCGCCAGAACTATGGGGCGGGACAGTTTCGATGGCCGTGTGGCTCGGAGCGGCACCCTTGGGCATCTCATTTCTTTTCTTGTCGATGATGCGATCACTTCGAGTTATCCGCGCTTCGTTGGCTCTACTGACCTTGTTCGCACTGATCGCGGAGCCGATGTCCAATCACTTCTTCAGCATAGCCAATGGCGGAGATGGTCTCGAGTTCCAGACGGCGCTATTCAATGGGATAGGAATTTTGGTATCCGCGGCGGTCCTGGCGGTTCCCATGACCTTCATTCCCCGATCGATCCTCACTCTCATAAGAAGGGAAAGGGTCAACCAACTGGTCATGTGTCAGAACAACGGTCACGGGACATCTGTCCTATGTTCCGGAACACGCTCAGCCGTTAGTCTCGATCATGCCGGTTCCGAATGAGCGGGAATCGCTTTTCAGCTATGAGCAAGAACCAGATCGGCTGGATCGTTTTCTCCATGTTTCTCTCAGGGTGCACCGACATCGTCAACTCCTCATTCTCCAATGATCAGCTGAGCCAATCGCTGGTTACTGCAAGCCCGCCACTGCACCCGTTCTCGACGCTGAACGGTGCGGATAGTTCGGCGCTTGTCTGCATCCTGGAGCCCTACAGGTCCAGGGTCGACCAGACCGAACCTAGGTCACGAGAGATCAATGACCAGCTTGCTGTTTCCGGGTACAGAGCGGACGAGGGTCATTGGGCGGTACTGCAGCTTGGGAACAATGGGAGATTGCAGGTGATCCCCGTTCTGCAAACGGAACGCAGATTGATCGAGACAACGAAAGGCACAAACACGAAGTCGGCGCAATGCGCAGAAGCGACGACAGTCGCAGTGGTCCCCGGAAACTCTGGTATCGCATTCGCGTTTTTCATATCCAACACTTGGGAGCCAAGATGAGTTCTGCGCATCAAAACACGGCTCCTTCCGAATGTTCCTTCGTAGAGATCTTATGAACAGGCATTTGGTTGGCCGGGTCGCCCTAGTGGCCGCGGCATATGCGACCCTAGCGCTTGGGTTTAATTATTCAACTCAGATCTACAGCGGCTCGTGGTTAGGGATGATGCCGCCAGAGCTATCTGACGTTCTTGGCAGCTTCGTTGCAAGTGGGGTCTTGCCCGTTGGCCTGGGGTACCTTCTCCTTCCCGCGCTTTGCCGCAGCGCGCGCGAAGCATTCCAGTGGGGTTTAGTTTTAGTCATCCTGTCGACGGTCATGTGCCCGCTGACGGCGTATTTAAGAGTAGTAGGACCCTATCCAAGTCCAGTGCCAACCGTCGCTCAGCATGCGCTTGCGGTATTCGTTGTCTCATTCGTACTGCTGCTGTTGCTTGGTGTGGTTCCTACGGCTATTCGGGCTTACTTCGCCCGCGCCATCCCACAACCAAGCTGATCATTGATCCAAAGAAATAGCACTCAGGAGTACCCACTTGCCAGACCCCGTCCACACATCCACATTCCGACGCAATGCAATTTCCTTCGGAAGCTGCCTCGTCGCCATAGCAATACTAGTCTCCGACTACTGGATTCCTTCTAACTCCTACGCGGGCGCATGGCTACGCGCCCTTCCGGGACCGTTGGCTGATCCAGTCGGCGGGCTCTTCGTGCTCGGCGTTCTTCCCGCCGCGCTCGCCTATCTTCCCATCGCGGTTGTGAGCGAGAGACTACAAAAAACTCTGCTCTTTGGTGGATCCGTAGCGATCGCCTCGTCGATCCTCCCACCAATTACCGCGCTGCTCAGATCACAGGCGCCCGACACGTCACCCCTCAACACCCTCCTGGAGCATTCCGCAACAAACTTGTTTGTTTCTTTTCTTCTCATGTTGTTCTTATGCGTATTCCCTAATTTGACCATTCACTCCATAACAAAGCAAAAATAAAGATGCCTTCATTGAACGTGTTCATTTCCCAAGCAGGAACGCTCTTGGCCCAAGGCGGGACTTCTACAGCAGGTCACATGTACTTCACCTTGACCGGAGACGACGGCTCTGCTACGCGTTACGGTTTTGCGCCGTTGGAACACGGCAAATTTTCCGGTGAAGGAATGGTCGTAACCAACGACAGGCAAAACTACACAACCTATGACCGCCGGTGGGACTTTCCCTTGTCTCAATCGCAGTTTGACCAGATGTCGAAGTGGGCAGAAACGACCCGAACAACAGGCTCATATGGCCGCTATTCCGCCGCTACCAATAACTGCGTAACCTATACCTACGCAGCGATGGAGCAAGCTGGGTTTCATGCGTCCGAAGGGCACAAGTTGAATTTTCCGATGTGGAACGGTCTAGAGCTGAGCTCTCTGTACTACTCCTATCTTCGTCGGCCCGAATTCAACAAGGAATTCCGAGACAGGACACTGACTCTGGATGATCGAATCCACGATCTGTTTCAACGGGCCATGGATTGGGTCCGCCCCAAAGACCCCCTAACCCTCGACCTCGACAACGACGGCATCGAAGCCACCGCCATCTCTCCCACCCACCCCGTCCTCTTCGACCACAACGCCGACGGCGTCAAGACGGCCACGGGGTGGATCAGCGCTGACGACGGCCTGGTCGTCGTGGACCTGAACGGCAACGGCCTCATCGACTCCGGCCGCGAGCTTTTCGGGGACAACACGCTCCTACCCAACGGGCACGCCGCATCCAACGGCTTCCAGGCCATCGCCCAATACGACGCCAACGCCGACGGCAAGATCGACGCGGCGGACGCCGCCTTCACCCAGCTGCGCATCTGGCAGGACGCCAACCAGGACGGCGTCTCGCAAGCGGCCGAGCTCAAGTCCCTCGCGCAACTCGGCATCGCCTCCATCAACGTCGCGGGCGTCGCCAGCACGATCCAGCTGGGCAACGGCAATTCGCAGCCCTGGAGCGGCAGCTTCACGCGCATCAACGGCAGCACGGGCGCGAGCGGCACGCCCAAGCTCTCGGGCAGCCTGCTGCTCGCCTCGAACAACTTCTATCGCGAATTCACCGACGACCCGGTGCCGACCGGCGCCGCGATGGCGGTCCCGCAGATGGGCGGCAGCGGCTGGGTGCGCGACCTGCGCGAGGCGATGAGCCTCGGCACGGACAAGGCGCAGGCGCTGCAGGACATCACCTCCCGGTTCGCGACCGCCACCACACGCGCTGCGCAGATGGCGCTGGTCGACGATCTCATCTCCGCCTGGGGAGATTCCACGGGGAAGATGGTGCATTCCGTGGGCACCTATTCCGTCTCCGAGCAGGACGGCATGTGGGTCACCCGTGACTTCGACAACAGCCCGGAGAACGCTTTCGGTTCGATTGTCGACATCGATCTCCCCGGGATGCGCGAGACGGTCTTCGATCCCATCGGCGGCGCGATGGTGACGCGGTTCACTGCCGAGGGCGTGGCCTTCCTGCACAAGCTGAACGCACTGGAAGCCTTCAACGGCGACAAGTTCATCCGCATTCCGATCCCCACCGGCGACGGGAGCGGCGGTCAGTCCACCGGCGGCAGCGGTGGCGGCAGCGGCACCGCCGGGCCGCCCACCTACCTGGTCACGATCAGCCCCGCACAAGTCAACCTGCTCAACGAAAGCTACGACGCGCTGCGCGAATCGGTGTACGCCTCGCTCGCGCTGCAGACCCGCCTCACGCCTTACCTCGACAGCGTCGGGCTCGTGATCGACGAGCAGGGCCTCAGCTTCGACACGACGACGATGGTGGCCCTGCTGGACACGGCCCACACGGCGAACGCACGCGACGCATTGTTCGACCTCGCGGACCTGAACAAGTACGCGCAGCCCACTTTGCTGGCAGTCGACTTCGACGGCATGGGCACCATGCGCTCGTGGACGGATGCACTGCCCGTCGACTCCAGCATCCGTAGCGAGCTGGCCGCTGCGCACGTGCTGCTCGGCGCGAACACCGCCACCTCCCCCGCCAACGACGCGTGGCTCGGCGACGCCGCGAACAACGCCATCGCCGGCGGCGCGGGCGACGACGTGCTCGACGGCGGTGCAGGCAACGACTCCATCCAGGGCGGCACCGGCGATGACGTGCTCGCAGGCGGCACGGGCAACGACATCTTGTCGGGCGAATACACCAATGTCTTCAACGGCTGGTTCGGCGGCGCGGGCAATGACAGTTATGTGTTCGGCCGCGGGGACGGGCAGGACACGGTCTATGACTTCGACACGACGCCCGACGCCGTCGATCGCATCGTCTTCAAGCCCGGCATCGCACCCGCCGACGTTCTGGCGACGCGTGTGGGCGACTCGCTCCACCTTCAGGTCACCGGCACCGCCGACAGCATCGACGTGAAGAACTTCTTCGCTGGCGACGGCGCGGCGGGCTGGGCCATCGAGCAGGTGCAATTCGCGGACGGCACGACGTGGTCTGTTGCAGACGTCAGGACACTCGTCCTCACGGGCGGCGACGCGGCGGACACGCTCATCGGCTTCGGAACCGACGATATCCTCACCGGCAACGCGGGCAACGATTCGCTCTACGGACTCGGCGGCAACGACACGCTGCTGGGTGGCAACGGCGCGGACGTGATCGAGGGCGACACGCTGTGGGTCGGCGGCGGCAACGACCTGCTGGTCGGCGGCAACGGCGCGGACACGCTTTTCGGCGCGGCCGGCGACGACACGCTGGACGGCGCGCCGGGCAACGACTTGCTGGCCGGTGAATTGGTGAACACGGTCAACGGCTGGTATCGCGGCGCCGGGAACGACACGTACCTGTTCGGCCGCGGCGACGGGCAGGACACGGTCTATGACTTCGACACCACGGCGGGCGTCACGGACGCGATCGTCTTCAAGGCCGGCGTGCTGCCTGCCGACGTGCAGGTGCTTCGCACCGGCGACAGCCTGCTGCTGAAGATCAATGGAACGTCCGACCAGGTGCAGGTCATGAGCTTCTTCGCGGGCGACGCCGCGGCGGGCTGGGCGGTCGAGCAGGTGCGATTCACCGATGCACCGGCCACGGTGTGGAGCATCGCGGACATCAAGTCCAAAAGCATGAGCGGCACCGCGGGCAACGACAACCTCCAGGGCACGGCCGGCGCCGACGAGATGTGGGGCGAGTCCGGAAACGACCTGATCGGCGGCAGCGCGGGCAACGACACATTGCATGGCGGGGACGGCAGCGACAACCTCGACGGGAGCCTGAACGACGACTTGCTGTTCGGTGACGCAGGCAACGACACGCTGCAGGGCGGCCCGGGCAACGACACCATGGACGGCGGCGCCGGCAACGACGTGCTGGCCGGCGCCTCGGCCAACACCTTCCAGGGCTGGTTCGATGGCGCGGGCAACGACACCTATCGTCTCGGACGCGGCAGCGGGCAGGACATCGTCTACGACGTCGACTCCACGGCGGGCAACCTGGACACCATCGTGCTGGCCGGCGGCGTCCTGCCCGCCGATGTGCGGTTCACCCGCTCCAGCAACGATCTCTTCGTCTCGATCGCCGGCACCCCGGATCGCATGCAGGTCGTCAACCACTTCGCGGCGGGTTGGAGCGTGGAGCAGATCCGCTTCACCGACGCGCCATCGGTCGTGCTCTCGCAGGCGGACGTGCTGGACGCCGCGGCCAACGGCGGGAAGATCGTGACGAACCACGCGCCCACGGCGGTCGGCACGCTGGCCGGTTGGCAGGCGGTGGCGAATGTAGCGGCCAGCTACACCGTGCCCGCCGGTGCCTTCAATGACGTCGATGCGGGCGACACGCGCAGCTACAGCGCGTCGCTATCTTCCGGCGCGGCCCTGCCCACGTGGCTGAAGTTCGACACGGTGACGCATGCCTTCAGCGGCACGCCCACGCTCAACGACGGTGGGGACTTGTTGCTGACCGTGAAGCTCACGGACAGCGGTGGGCTCACCGCATCGCAAACCCTGGCGCTGCACCTCAACGCCGACCTCACCCTGACCGGAACCAGCGCGGCGGACACGCTGGTCGGCGGGCCGGGCAACGACACCCTCAACGGCCTCGCGGGCGGAGACACGATGCGCGGCGCCGCGGGTGACGACACGTACTACGTCGATCACGCGAAGGACGTCGTGACGGAGCTCGCGGGCCAGGGCATGGACACGGTCATCACCGCGCTGGGCTACACCTTGCCGGCCAACGTCGAGCGTCTTGTCCTCATGGGGACGAGTGCCGTCAACGGCGTGGGCAATGCGCTGGACAACTCGCTCACCGGCAACAGCGCCGCGAATTCGCTGCAGGGCGGCCTGGGAAGCGACACCTACTGGGTGTCACGCGGATCGGCCAGCGACACCATCGTGGAGAACGACGCGACGGCAGGCAACAAGGACGTCGCGCGTTTCGGCTCGAACATCGCGTACGACCAGCTGTGGTTCCAGCAGTCGCGCAAGGACCTGATCGTCTCCATCATCGGGACGAACGACAAGCTCACCGTGCCGAACTGGTTCGCCGGGACGGCGTATCACGTGGAGCAGTTCGTCGCGGGCGACGGCAAGGTGCTGCTGGACGGGCAGGTGCAGCACCTCGTGCAGGCGATGGCGGCGTATTCGCCGCCGCCCCTGGGACAGCTGACGCTGTCGCCCAGCGTGGAACTCGCGCTGGTGCCTGCGTTCAACGCGGACTGGCACTAGGCACTGGGCCCGGGCTCACCAGCCCTTCGCGTTGATGAAATCCCGCACCCGCTGCGCCACCAGCACGGAGCCATCGTTGTTCAGGTGGTCTTCGTCGTGCCGCAGCGAGGTCGGGATCACATCGTTGTTGTAGTCGGCCACGTCCTGCGGCAGGCTCGGATTGTAGTGGGCCATGAGGAAGGCGCGGATGTCGATGTAGTTGTTCGGGTACATCGCCTCCAGGTCCTTGTTCAGCTGCAGCGTCGTGTAGTACAGCGGCGTGCCCTTCGCTTCCTTCGGCTCGGCCTTCAGGATCAGCCCCAGCACGACGAAGCGGTTGTTGCCCGGCGTCAATGCCGCGACCGACGCGGCCATGTCGCGCTTCACCTGTTCCGGGTCGAAGTTGTTGTTGTGCCCGAACCAGAACACGCTGATCCAGCCGTGCTTGGCGGTGTCGGCCTGGATGCGCGCCAGCACGTCGAACGAGCTCTGGCTGGAGACGCCGCCGTTGAACACCGTGCGGTCCGGATAGAACAGGCCCAGGTTCGCCGAGAACGGCGGCGTGAGCGAGTCGCCCCAGGTCGCGATGTTGCGCGAGAGCGATGCGCAGTTCGCGGGGAGGATGGTGCAGGTGTAGTCGGCCAGCGGCGCGAGCGGCACCGGCGACGACGCATTGCCGGACACGGGGCCGAAGAGATAGATCGTCGGTACCGCGACACCGACGGACACGCCGAGGTAGTTGCCCGTGTTCGGGTAGTAGCGGTAGGTATAGGGCGACTGGTTGCCCGCGCTCTTGCCCGCCGTGGGGAAGTACTGCGGGTAGTTGGTCTCCGCCCAGTCCATCGCCTGGTCGGCGGTCAGCGGCGCGGGGTCGGCCATCGGCTGCTGCCCCGCGCGCATCGGCGCCGGCACGTTGCCCATGTTCGCGGACGACCCATCGGCGCCGCCACCGCCGCAGGCGACGAGCAAGGCCGTCGCGCCGCACACCATCGCCCGCGCGGCCCACACACGGGCCGCGTTCATCCATGACTTCATTGCTTCACTCCCTGAATCCGTTTGCACAAAAACTTTTCATCGCTTGGGCGGCGCCACGCGCCACACGACATTGCCTACGTCGTCGGCCACCAGCAGCCCGCCCTTGCCATCCATCGCCACGCCCACCGGGCGGCCGTAGGCCTTGCCTTCGTTGCTCACGAAGCCGGTGAGGAAATCGATCGGCTCGCTCACCGGCTTGCCGCCGGCAAAGGGCACGAAGACGACCTTGTAGCCGCTGCGCGGCTTGCGGTTCCACGAGCCGTGTTCGCCGATGAAGGCGCCGCTCGCGTAGTTCTGCGGCATCGTCTTCGCATCCGAGAAGCACAGGCCCAGCGGCGCGACGTGCGAGCCGAGTCCGTAATCGGGCGCGATCGCCTTGGCCACCATCTCGGGGTGCTGAGGCTCGACGCGCGTGTCCACGTACTGGCCCCAGTAGCTCCACGGCCAGCCATAGAAGGCCCCGTCCTTCACCGAGGTGAGGTAGTCGGGCACGAGGTCGTTGCCGAGCTCGTCGCGTTCGTTCACCACCGTCCACAGCGCCTTGGTGTCGGGCTCCCACGCCATGCCGTTGGGGTTGCGCAGGCCGGAGGCGAAGATGCGCTTGGCGCCCGTCGCGCGGTCGATCTCCCAGATCGCGGCGCGGCCTTCCTCGGCGGGCAGGCCGTTCTCCGCCACGTTGCTGTTGGAGCCGACGGTCGCGTACAGCTTGCTGCCGTCCGCGCTCGCGATGATGTTCTTCGTCCAGTGGTGGTTGATCGGCCCGCCGGGCAGGTCCGCCACCTTCACCGGCACGGCCGTGATCTGCGTCTGCCCCGCCGTGTACGGCACCTTGACGATGGCGTCGGCGTTGGCGATGTAGAGCTCGTTGCCCACCAGCGCCATGCCGATGGGTGAATTCAGTCCCTTGATGAAGATGCTCTTCATTTCCGCGACGCCGTCCCCATCGGCGTCGCGCAGCAGGACGATGCGGTTGGCGCTGGGCACACCCGCGCCTGCCTTCTTCATCACCTGCTTCATCACGGCGCCCTTGATGCCCTTGCCGTCCTCGGGCTTGGGCGGGGCGTTGCTTTCCGCCACGAGCACGTCGCCGTTGGGCAACACGTAGATCCAGCGCGGATGCTCCATCAGGCGGGCCATCGCCGTGACCTGGAAACCTTGCGGCGCCTTGGGGGCCAGGCCCTTGGGCCAGCCGATGGCCGGCGCGATGTTCACGGTCGGGATGAGGCTTTTCTCGACGGCAGGGAGCTGCGGATTCGGTCCCACGCCCATGTTCGGCGCGGATTGCGCGACCGCGCCGCAGCCCGCGAGCGCGGCCAGCAGGGCGAGCACGGGGAGCGCAGCTGATGAGGCATTCTTCATGCACCGAAGTCTCATCCGGCCCCACGGCGGCGCCTGTAGGCGGAAACCGCGAAAATAGCGCCCATGACTGACGAGCTGTTCCGCGCCGACGCGTATCTGAAGGAATGCACCGCCACCGTCGTCGCCATCGGCGACCAGGGGGTCGTGCTGGACCGAACCGTGTTCTATCCGCTCGGCGGCGGGCAGGCCGGGGACAGCGGGGCTCTGCTGGCGGGCGGCATCTCGCTCGCGATTGCCGACACGCGCAAGGGCAAGGACGCCGACGGCAACTTCGCGCCCTTCATCGCGCACGTTCCCGCGCCGGGCCAGGAGGCCGCGCTGTCCACGCTGAAGGTCGGGGACCCGGTGACGGCCAAAGTGGATTGGGACCGCCGCCACCGCCTCATGCGCTTCCACACGACGACGCACCTGCTCTGCCACCTGGTGCCGCAGCTCGTGAACGGCTGCTCCATCACGCCCGACTACGCGCGCCTGGACTTCAACATGACCGACCCGCTGGACAAGGACGCGTTGACCGAAGGCATCGCCCGCCTGGTCGCGGCCGCACATCCAGTGGTCGTCGGGTCGATCACCGATGAAGAGCTGGACGCCAACCCGGCGCTGGTGAAGAGCATGTCCGTGCAACCGCCGCGCGGCACGGGCCGCATCCGCACGATCCGCGTCGGCCAGGACGGGTTGGTGGACTTCCAGCCCTGCGGCGGCACGCACGTGGCCAACACGAGCGAGATCGGGGCCGTCGTCGTCACCAAGATCGAAAAGAAGAGCGCCACCACCCGGCGCGTGGTCCTCGGCTTTGCCTGAAGGAACTTCCGGCTTATGGCAGAGCTCCGAGATACACACATGACGGTTCATCGCTTTTTCTCCCGCCTGTTTGCGTCCGCGCTGGCAACGCTCGTCCTGGCGCTGCCCCTGGGCGCAGCCGCGCAGGGCGCAAAGAGCGTCGTCAGCACGGAACGCGTGCGCGCCGAATTGATGGCCCATGCGCCCGACGGCGTGGACCCCGGCAAGAAGGTCTGGGTCGGCCTGCAGCTCGCCCACCAGCCCGAGTGGCACACCTACTGGCGCAACTCCGGCGATTCCGGCCTGCCCACGCAGCTCGAATGGACGCTGCCGCCCGGCGTGACGGCCGGTGAGATCGCCTGGCCCGTGCCCAAGAAGATCCCGGTCGGCAACCTCGCCAACTACGGCTACGAAGGCACGGTGCTGCTCCCCGTGCCGCTCACGATCACGCCCGCCTTCAAGCCCTCGGTGCTCGGCTCCGACCTGGACGTGAAGTTGAAGGCGCAGTGGCTGGTCTGCCGCAAGGAGTGCATTCCGGAGGAAGGCGAATTCGCGCTGAAGATTCCGGTGAAGAGCAGCACGGCGATCAACACGAAGGCGTTCCAGGCGGCCTTCGAGGCGCAGCCCAGGCCTGTGCTGGCGGGCACGCAGGTGATCACCGAGAGCAATGCGCGCGTCGATGGGGATTCGATCAAGCTGAGCGTGCAAGGGCTGCCGGTCGAATTGCGTGGCAAGTCGCTGGAGTTCTTCCCCGAGACGCCGGAAGTCATCGAGACGGCGGCACCGTGGACGCAGGCATGGAACGGTGCCACCTGGACGGCGAGCATCCCGCTGTCCGCGCAGCGAAGCGCCAGCCCGAACGTGCTGCCGGTGGTGCTGGCTTCGGGCACCGAAGGATGGCGCACCGAATTGAAGGTCGTCGGCCAATGGCCGCAGGTGGCGGCGGCAGCAGGCATGACGCCCGCGCTCGAGGTCGCGCTACGCGCCAACACCTCCAGCGCCCCGCCCTCGACACCCTCGCTCACGCTCGCCGCCGCGCTCGTCGGCGCCTTGCTGGGCGGGTTGATCCTCAACCTCATGCCCTGCGTGTTCCCCATCCTCGCGATCAAGATCGTGGGCTTCACGCGGCACGCGGAGGACAGGCGCGCACATCGCACGGCGGGCCTTGCATACACCGCCGGCGTGATCGTGTCTTTCGCCGCGCTGGGTGCGCTGATGCTGGCGCTGCGCGCCGCGGGCGAGCAATTGGGATGGGGCTTCCAGCTGCAGTCCCCGGCCGTGGTGGCCGCGCTGGCGGCGCTCTTCACGCTCATCGCGCTGAACCTCGCGGGCCTGTTCGAATTCGGCTCCTTCGTGCCGTCGAGCGTCGCCTCCCTGGAAGCGCGCCATCCCGCCGCCAACGCCTTCCTCTCCGGCGTGCTGGCCGTCGCCATCGCATCGCCCTGCACCGCGCCTTTCATGGGCGCATCGCTCGGCTTCGCCATCGGCCTGCCCGCAGTCGAAGCACTGCTCGTCTTCGCCATGATTGGCCTGGGCATGGCGCTGCCTTACCTCGCCGCCAGCTGGGTGCCCGCGATCGCGCGCCTGCTGCCCAAGCCCGGCGCGTGGATGGACACCTTCCGCAAGCTCATGGCCTTCCCGATGTTCGCGACCGTCGCGTGGCTCGTGTGGGTGCTCGGGCAGCAAAGCGGCATCGACGGCGCGGCCGCGCTGCTCGTGCTGCTCGTCGCGATGAGCATGGTGGTGTGGGCGCTGACGCTGCGCGGCCGCGCGCGCTCGGTGATCGCCGTCATCTCGCTCGCGGCTTTCGGCCTGCTCGCGTGGGCGGCCGGGCCGAACATCACGAGGGCCCTTCCCGCGCAAACCGCGCAGGCCGAGGGTGGTGCGTGGCAGGCGTGGGAGCCCGGCCGCGTGGACCAGCTGCTCGCCTCGGGCCGCCCGGTGTTCGTGGACTTCACCGCGGCGTGGTGCGTGACCTGCCAGTACAACAAGAAGACCACGCTCTCGCGCGACGACGTGATGGGCGACCTGTCCGCGAAGAACGTCGCGCTGCTGCGCGCGGACTGGACGCGCCGGGACCCGGCGATCACCGCCGCGCTCGGCCAGCTGGGACGCAACGGCGTGCCCGTCTACGTCTTCTATGCCGCGGGCAAGGCGCCCGTGATCCTGTCCGAGATCCTGAGCGCCGACGAAGTGCGCGCCGCCATCGCCAGGCTCTAGGCGACTGCGTACACTGCGCGCATGAGCGACATCGCCACCCTGCGCCGCATCCTCGGGACCTGCAAGACCCTCGCCGTGGTCGGCCTGTCGCCGCAGTGGCACCGACCGAGTTTCTTCGCGGCCAAGTACATGCAGTCGCACGGCTACCGCATCGTGCCCGTGAACCCCACCGCGCCGGAAATCCTCGGCGAGCGCTGCTACCCCAGCGTCACCGAAGCCGCGAAGGCACTGGCACTCGAAGGCCGGACCATCGACATGGTCGACTGCTTCCGCAGGAGCGAAGACATCCCGCCCATCGCCGACGAAGCGATCGCCATCGGCGCGAAGTGCCTGTGGATGCAGATCGGCGTGATCGACGAAGCCTCGGCCGCGAAGGCGCGCGCCGCGGGCCTGGACGTCGTGATGGACCGCTGCGTGAAGATCGAGCACGCGCGCCTGTACGGCGGCCTGAACTGGGCCGGCGTGAACACGCGCGTGATCTCCTCGCGCCGCCAGCAACACCTGCCGTACTGAAAGGCCCGCCATGAGCAAAGACCGCGATTACGGCTTCGGCACGCGCGCGATCCACGCGGGCGCCGTGCCCGACCCGGTGACGGGCGCGCGCGCCACGCCGATCCACCAGACCACGAGCTTCGTGTTCGATTCGGCCGAGCATGCGGCAAGCCTGTTCAACCTGCAGACCTTCGGCAACGTGTATAGCCGCATCAGCAACCCGACCGTCGCGGTGCTGGAAGAGCGCGTGGCCTCGCTCGAAGGCGGCCGCGCGGCACTGGCCTGCGCCACCGGCATGGCGGCGCAGATGACGGCCCTGCTCGCGATCCTGAAGGCGGGCGACCACATCGTCGCGGCGTCCACGCTGTATGGCGGCACCGTCGGACAACTGGGCATCGGCTTCTCGCGCCTGGGCATCGAGACGTCCTTCGTCGACCCCGAAGACCCGGAGAACTTCCGCCGCGCCATCCGCCCGAACACGCGCGCGGTGTACGGCGAGACGCTGGGCAATCCGCTGGTGAACGTGCTCGACATCGAAGCGGTCGCGCGCATCGCGCATGACCACGGCCTGCCGCTCATCATCGACAACACGGTCGCCAGCCCCTACCTGTGCAACCCCTTCGCCTTCGGCGCGGACATCGTCGTGCACAGCGCCACCAAGTACCTGGGCGGCCACGGCACCACGATGGCGGGCGTCGTCGTGGAGTCCGGCAAGTTCGACTGGGGCTCGCCGCTGTCCAAAGACAAATTCCCCGAGATGCTCGAGCCGAGCCGCGCGTACCACGGCGTGAAGTTCTACGAGACCTTCGGCGATTTCGGCTACACGATGAAGGCGCGCATGGAGGTGAACCGCACCTTCGGCGGCTCGCTCTCGCCGCTGAACGCATGGCTGATCCTGCAGGGCATCGAGACGTTGCACCTGCGCATGCAGGCGCACTGCCGCAACGCGATGCAGGTCGCGCGCTTCCTGCAGTCGCATCCGCTCGTGGGCTGGGTGAACTACCCGGGCCTGCCGGAGTCGCCGCACCACGCGCTCGCGCAGAAGCAGTTCCGGAGCATCGACGGCTTGCCCGGCTCGTCCGGCATCCTCACCTTCGGCATCCGGTCTCCCGATGCAGCGAAGGCGGGCGAGCGCTTCATCGACGCCTGCGAATTCCTCAGCCACCTCGCGAACATCGGCGACGCGAAGACGCTCGTGATCCATCCCGCCTCCACCACGCATCGCCAGTTGAACGAAGAAGAACTGGCGCGCGCCGGTGTGCGGCCGGACATGATCCGCCTGTCGGTGGGCATCGAGGAAGCCGACGACATCGTCTGGGACATCGACCAGGCGCTGCGCCAGGCCGTGCGATGACGCCCCTCAGCGACGGGTGAGCCAGTAGTACAGGCCGGCGATGGGCCGGCCCTGGTCTTCGCGGATCGGGTGCTCCTCGCGCGCCGTCACGGCGAATCCGTTTCGCGCCGCGAGTTCCGCGAGGTAGCTCGCCGAGTGCGCGTATCGCAGACTGGTTCGCAGCGCAAAACCGTCCGGCGTGTGCTTCTCCACGGAAAAGCAGAACACGCCTTGCGGCACCAGCGCCGCCGCCGCGGCTTCGAACACGCCTTCCAGGGCGCCCACGTAGATGAAGACGTCGGCAGCCACGACCAGGTCGAACCGCTGGCGTGCGTCACGAAGGAACTGCTGCGCATCGGCCTGCACGACGCTGTCGTATGCGCCGCGCGCCTGCGCCTGCCGCACCATGTTCGCGGACAGGTCGACGCCTTGCAGTGCGATGGCCATCGGCCGCAGCAGCGGGCCGCACAGCCCGGTGCCGCAACCCAGGTCCACGGCCTGCGCGAACACGCGTCCCATGCCGCGCAGGCGCGCGGCGAGGACATCCGGCGCGCGGTAGTGCAGCACCTGCAGCAGATGCTCCTCGAAGCCGTCGGCGTAGGTGTCGAACAGCGTTTCGACATAGCCGGGCGGCGGCGCCTCGGGCGTGTCGTTGCCGTCCAGCGCGGCGAGGTAGTAGGCGGTGAGTTGCGGATCGGCGCCGCATTCCAGCGCGCGCCGGTAGGCGGCCGCCGCCGGCGCGGGCCGCCCCATTTCGCGCAGCAAGGTCCCGCGCAGCGTCCACGCGGCGCCTTGCGCGGGGTTTATGTCGATGGCGCGGTCGATCGACTCCAGGGCGTGCTGGTGCCGCCCGAGCTCCGCGAGCGCCGTCGCGCGGTGTCCCCAGGCCTGCGCATCCCCGGGCTCCTGCCGCAGCGCATCGCCCAGCAGTTCCGCGGCCTCTTCGAAGCGACCCAGCTTCAGCCTCGTCGCGCCCAGGTTGACCAGGATCGACGCGCGGCCGGGCGCCAGCGCGAGCGCGGCGGTGAACTGGCGGTCCGCCACGTCGAAGCGGCCCGCCTCGAAATGCGCGACGCCCGCCAGAAAGAACTCTTTTGCCTGCGCGAGGGTGTCCATGGACCGATGATAAGGACGCCCGCGCCTGCGACAATCGGAGGATGAGTTTCGCGCCCCTGCAGAACGACACGTTCCTGCGCGCCTGCCGGCGCCTGTCCACCCCCTACACCCCCGTCTGGCTGATGCGCCAGGCCGGCCGCTACCTGCCCGAGTACCGCGAGACGCGTGCTCGCGCGGGCAGCTTCATGGGCCTCGCCACCAACACCGACTACGCGACCGAAGTGACGCTGCAGCCGCTGGAGCGCTACCCGCTCGACGCGGCGATCCTCTTCTCGGACATCCTCACGGTGCCCGACGCGATGGGCCTCGGCCTGAGCTTCGCGCTGGGCGAAGGCCCGCGCTTCGCCAAACCCGTGCGCGACGAAGCCGCCGTCGGCGCGCTCGAGGTGCCGGACATGGAGAAGCTGCGCTACGTCTTCAACGCCGTCACGTCCATCCGCCGCGCGCTGGATGGCCGGGTGCCGCTGATCGGTTTTTCGGGCAGCCCGTGGACGCTCGCTTGCTACATGGTCGAAGGCGCGGGCTCGGACGACTACCGCATGGTCAAGAGCATGCTCTACAGCAGGCCCGACCTCATGCACCGCATGCTGCAGGTCAACGCCGATTCGGTGGCGGCTTACCTCAACGCGCAGATCGACGCCGGCGCGCAGGCCGTGATGATCTTCGACAGCTGGGGCGGCGTGCTGGCGGACGGCGCCTTCCAGGAGTTCAGCCTCGCGTACACGGCCCGCGTGCTTTCCCAGCTCAAGCGTGAGCACAACGGCGAATCGATCCCACGCATCGTCTTCACCAAGGGCGGCGGGCAATGGCTCGCGGAAATGGCCGAGCTCGACTGCGACGCGCTCGGCGTCGACTGGACGGTGAACCTGCGGCGCGCGCGCGAGCTGCTCGGCGGCAGGAAGGCATTGCAGGGCAACCTCGACCCCAATGTGTTGTTCGCGCCGCCTGCGCGTATCGAGTCCGAAGTGGCCAAGGTGCTCGACGCATTCGGCGCGCCGCACACGGGCACCGGCACCGGCCCCACGCACATCTTCAACCTCGGCCATGGCATCAGCCAGCACACACCGCCTGAGCATGTGACGACCCTGGTGAGCGCCGTCCACACGCATTCGAGACGCATGCGGGGCGCCTAAGCGCCTCCACAACAGCTTCGTCATCAGGGAGTTCCCTAGCAGACATCGGCAGCAAATTCTTTGCCAGATGCTTGACTTATGCACAAAAACGGCTTGGTACCCCTTACGGCGCCGGCCGGCTTGCTACAAAACCCATAGCGAACGTAAGTGCTTGATTTTGAACGACTTAATTTCCCGCACTTTTTACGGGCAACCCAGCCAAGCCCTTGATTTTTCAAGCTTCGGCGGTCGGCGGCGGGCAGCTATCAACAAAGTTATCCACAACTTTGGATGCCGCGTGGCAAATGGCTTCTAAATCAAAGACTTAACGCGGTATTCGCAAGTTGACCTGAAGATTCGACGGTAAAGCTCCCCTTCCATGCCGTACACGCTCGCCGTCGTCGTCCCAACGCCCGCACACAGCAATATCAGCGGACCGCTGAGCTACCAAAGTGAGCTGCCACTTGCTGCGGGAACGCTCGTGCGCGTGCCCCTTGGCCGCCGCGAGGTGCTGGGCATCGTCTGGGACGAGGAAGCGGGCGCCGTCCAGACCGGGCCGGAAGTCGTCACGAAACCGATCGCGGGTGCGCTGGACGGAATTGCGCCCCTCGTTGCCGGATGGCGACAGCTCGTCACGTTCGCCGCGCGCTACTACCAGCGGGGCTTGGGCGAGGTGGCGCTCGCGGCGCTGCCGCCGCAGCTGCGCGACCTCGACGGGACGCAGCTGGCCAGGCGCCTGAAGCGCGTCACGGCGGCCGATTCGCCCGGCACCCTGTCCGCGCCGCTGCCTCCCAATGCCGAACAAGCCGCGGCGCTCGATGCGATCAGCGCTTCGGCCGCGCCCTTCCTCCTGTTCGGCGCGACGGGCAGCGGCAAGACCGAGGTGTACCTGCAGGGCGTGCAGCGGATGCTGCAGAAGGACCCGCGTGCGCAGGCGCTGGTGATGGTGCCCGAGATCAACCTCACGCCGCAGCTGCAGGAGCGATTCGTCACGCGCTTCGGCGCGGGCGCCGTCGTGGCGATGAACAGCGGCATGACGCCCGCGCAGCGCCTGAAGAGCTGGCTCGCCGCGCACAGCGGCCAGGCGCGCATCGTGCTCGGCACCCGGATGGCGGTGTTCGCATCGATGCCCAGGCTCGGGCTGATCGTCGTCGACGAGGAGCACGACCCGAGCTACAAGCAGCAGGAAGGCGCGCGCTATTCGGCCCGTGACCTCGCCGTGTACCGCGGCATGATCGACGGCGCTGCCGTGGTACTCGGCTCGGCCACGCCTTCGCTGGAGAGCTGGCACGCCGCCGACAAGGGCCGCTACACGCGGCTTTCCATGGCCGCGCGCGCCTCCGATGCGCAGGACGCCGCGCCGCCGGGCTTTCCCGCCGTGCGCATGGTCGACATGAACCTGCAGCCGAAGCGCACCGTCTTTTCGCCGCAATTGCTCGACGCGATCGCGCAGCGCGTGTCGCGCGGCGAGCAGTCGCTGGTCTTCCTCAATCGCCGCGGCTATGCGCCCGTGCTCGCCTGCAGCGCCTGCGACTGGAAGAGCGACTGCCCCAACTGCAGCGCCTACCGCGTCTTCCACAAGATCGACCGCACGCTGCGCTGCCACCACTGCGGCTTCGCCGAGCGCGTGCCGCGCGCGTGCCCGTCGTGCGGCAACGTGGACATCGCGCCCATCGGCCGCGGCACCGAGCAGATCGAGGAACACCTGGGCGAGCTGTTGCGGGGCGTGCGCCAGCCCGGCGGCGAGCCCGCGCGCATCGCGCGCATGGATGCGGACACGACGCGGCTGAAGGGCGCGCTGGAAGAGCAGCTCGCGCGCGTGCACGCCGGCGACGTGGACGTGCTCGTGGGCACGCAGATGGTGACGAAGGGACACGACTTCCGCCGCATCACGCTGGTGGCCGCAGTCAACCCGGACAGTGCGCTCTTCTCCAGCGACTTCCGCGCGCCGGAGCGGCTCTTCGCGCTGTTGCTGCAGGCTGCGGGGCGCGCAGGACGCGATGCGGTGCATGCGGCCGCCAGCGAGATGTGGGTGCAGACCTGGCACCCCGGGCATCCGCTCTTCACCTCGCTGCGCCGCCACGACTACCCGGGCTTCGCGGCGCAGCAGTTGAAGGAGCGCGAGCAGGCGGGCATGCCGCCCTTCGCGTTCCAGGCGCTGCTGCGCGCCGAGGCACGCACGCAGGAAATCGCGCAGGCGTTCCTGCACGCCGCGAAAGCGCAGGCCGAAACCCTGCCCGACGCCGCGGCCGTCGCGATCTATTCGGCGGTGCCGATGGGCGTCCAGCGCGTGGCGAACGTGGAGCGCGCCCAGATGCTCGTGGAATGCGCGACGCGCGCGCCGCTGCAGCGCTTCCTCGCGGCGTGGCAGCCGGTGCTGCACTCGCTGCGCGAGAAGGGCCTCATCCGCTGGGCCGTCGACGTCGACCCGCTGGTGATCTGACGCTCAGGACTGCTTGATGCGCAGGGCTGCGTCGTAGAGATCGTTGCGCGGCTCGCCGGTGATTTCCGCGGCGAGCTTCACGGCGGTCTTCAAGGGCAACTCCTGCAGCAGCAGCGTCAATACACGCAACCCGCCATCGCCTTGCGCGGCTTGCGGCGCGGCGTGCAGCACGAGCGCGAATTCGCCGCGTGTGCGCTGCGCATCGGCCGCGAGCCAGGCGGCGAACTGCGCGCAGGGCAGCGTCGCGACTTCCTCGAACTGCTTGGTGAGCTCGCGCCCGACCGTGATGCGCCGCTCGCCCAGCGCGGCGAGCGAGGCGGCGAGCGCTTCGATGCGATGCGGCGCTTCCAGCAGCACCTGCGCGCGCGGCTCGGCGCCGAGCACCTGCACCGCGCGGTCGCGCTCGGTCGCCTTCGAGGGCAGGAAGCCCGCGAACACGAAAGCCCCATCGTCGCCCGACGCACCGGCCACGCTCAGCGCCGCCGTCACGCTGCTCGCGCCGGGCAGGGGCACGACGCGAAAACCCGCATCGCGCACCGCGGCGGCCAGGCGCGCGCCCGGGTCGCTCACGGCGGGCGTGCCCGCATCGCTCGCGTACGCGACGCGCTGCCCCGCGGCCAGGCGCTCGACCACCTTCTGGGCGGCCTCCGCTTCGTTGTGCTGGTGCACGGCCAGCCACTGCGACGGACTCTTGTCGATGCCGTAGGCGCGCAGCAGCGTCTGCGTGTGCCGCGTGTCCTCGCACGCCACCGTCTCGGCGATCGCCAGCACGTGCAGCGCGCGCAGGCTCACGTCGGCGAGATTGCCGATGGGCGTGGCGACGATGTAGAGCGCCCCTTGCGGATAATGCTGCGACCCGGCCGCCTCGCGGGCCGCGGTCAAGGCCGAAGAAAAAGAAGCGCTCAAATGGAAACTCCACGCAAGAAGGCAGACGGCAGTACCACCCGCACCACCACCACGAAGCAGGCCGGCGACGCCGCCGAGGGCGCCGCGCTGGCCCATCTGCAGGGCCAGGGCCTGCGGCTGCTCACGCGCAATTATCGAACGCCGGGGCGCGGCGGCGGGGAAATCGACCTCGTGATGCGCGAGCCCGGCGGCACGCTGGTCTTCGTCGAGGTGCGCCAGCGCGCCAGCCGCGACTTCGGCGGCGCGGCGGCGAGCGTGAGCCACTTCAAGCAGCGCCGCATCATCTTCGCCGCGCGCCACTACCTCATGCGCCTGCCCCAGCAGCCACCCTGCCGCTTCGATGTCGTCAGCGTGGAGCCGGGCGGGATCCAGTGGCTGCGCGGGGCGTTCGACGCGTCTTGATCGCCGGAACTGCCCTCGCCTCCCAGGACAGCTGTGAACCCTAAGGCGCCTGCAGCAACGCCCCCTTGAACAGCACCGGCCCCGTCGGCGCGCCCTGCACGCCGCCCTTGGGCTCCAGGCTCACCGCCAGAACGGGCATCTGGCGGATGGAGCTCTGTGCGGTGGAGATGCGCGCGACGCCATCGGTGCCCAGCACCGCGAGCGATCTCGGGCCGCCGGCTTCGGGCAGGGCCCAGAGCTGCAGCGACTTGTCCGCGGCTACCTGGTAGCCGCCGACGCGCTTGATGGTCATGGTGTTGTGCTTCGGATCCACCGTGACCAGCAGCGACGCCGTGGCCTTGTCGTCCGAGAGCACGGCCACGTAACTGACTTCCGGCTGGGCGCGCAGCACCGACACGCTGACGCCCACCGCGGCCACCGTCGCGAAGGCGCCCGCGAGCGCCGCGCCGCGCCACCACGAAGCGATGCCTTGGCGCGCGGGCTCGCTCGCCGCCACGCCGCGCGTGGGCCGCGTGGCTTCGATCTCGTTCTGGATGCGCTTCCAGACGTTGGCGCTAGGCATGTCGGCGCGCTGCAGCTCCGTCATCGCGGCGAAGCGTTCCTGCCACAGCAATGCCGGGGCGCGGATGCTCGCGTCCTGCCGGGCGAGCTGCTCGAAGCGCCTGCGCGCGCCGCCGCGCAGCGTGCCCAGCGCATAGGAAGCGGCGAGGCGGTCGACGAGTTCGGGATGTCGGTTCAGGTTCATGCGCGCTCCCTCATGCGAACCGCGCCATGCAGCCGCGCAGCTGTTCGATCCCCCGGCGAATCCAGGTCTTCACGGTGCCCAGCGGCACCTTCAACTGCTCCGCGAGTTCGCTGTGGCTCAGGTCGCGCAGGTAGGCGAGGCTCAGCACCTCGCGCTGGCGCGCTTCCAGCCGGCGCAGGCAGTCGTGCAGCGCCCGCGCCTGCTCGCTCGCGTCGCTGGCATCCATCGGGTCTTGCGCATCGCCCGCCAGCGTGTCGTTCATGACCTCGTCGAACTCCAGCGCGGTGTCGGCCCGCTCGCTGGTGCGGCGCCGCAGGAAGTCCAGCGCGCGGCTGCGCACGATCACGCCCATCCAGCCCAGCGGGGGGCTGAGGGACGCGCGGTAATCGCCGGCAATGCGCCAGATGTTGAGGTAGGCCTCCTGCAGCACATCCTCGGCCCATTCGCGGTTGCCCACGACGCGCAGGGCGACCCCGTACAGGCGCGACGACGTCAGGTCGTAGATCTCGCGCAGGGCGGCCTCCGCGGGCGCCTGCTGGCCGGGCGTGAGGGTGCGGGCCGCGACCCTGTCGAGCAGGGCGATGAGGTGAAGGTCGGAATCGGTGGTCGGCATGGTGGTACTGCGGTCTTGCTGACTGTACGCGCGAACGGCCGCGCTGGTTTCATGGATTCCTCGCCCCCCTGTACGTGCATATCGCCCCGGTTATCATTCCCGGCCATGCTCGAGCAACGTATCCAACAGCACTTCATCGACAGCGCCGACCTCAAATACCAGGCCGCGCAGGTCCTCAGCAAGCCGATCGCGGCCGCGGTGCAGGCGATCCTCGCCTGTGTCACGAGCGGCGGCAAGGTGCTCGCCTGCGGCAACGGCGGTTCGGCCGCCGACGCGCAGCACTTCTCGGCGGAGTTCGTCGGGCGCTTCGAGCGCGAACGGCCCGAGCTCGGCGCGATCGCGCTGACCACCGACAGCTCGATCCTCACCGCGATCGCCAACGACTACGACTACGAGCGCATCTTCTCCAAGCAGGTGCGCGCGCTCGGCCAGGCCGGCGACGTGCTGCTCGCCCTCACCACGAGCGGCAACTCCGCGAACGTGCTCGCTGCAATCGAAGCCGCGCACGAGCGCGAGATGACGGTAGTCGCCCTCACCGGGCGCGGCGGCGGCAAGATGACCGGCGCGCTGCGCGAGACCGACGTCCACATCTGCGTCCCGCACGAGCGCACCGCGCGCATCCAGGAAGTGCACATCCTGGCCCTGCACTGCATCTGCGACGGCGTGGACGCCCAGCTCCTCGGAGAACAGGAACCCCCGACATGACCTCCCTTCGCCAACCTGCGCTGACCTTCCTCGCGGCCGCGACGCTCGCAGCCGCCCTGTCCGGCTGCGCGCCGCTCATCATCGGCGGCGCGGCGCTGGGCACGATGGTCACCATCGACCGCCGCACCCCCGGCATCCAGATTGAGGACGAAAGCATCGAACTGCGCGGCGCCAGCGCGCTGCGGCAAGTGCTCGCGGACCGCGCGCACGTGAACATCACGAGCTACAACCGCCAGGTGCTGCTCACGGGCGAAGTGCCGAGCGAGCAGGACAAGCAGGCGGCGGAGCAGGCCGTCTCCAGGGTGGAGAACGTCAAGGGCCTCGTCAACGAGATCGCCGTGATGGGCAACAGCACCCTGGCGCAGCGCTCGTCCGACACGCTCGTCACCGGCAAGGTCAAGGCGTCCCTGGTCGACGCGAAGGATCTCTCCGTGGGCGCGTTCAAGGTCGTGACCGAGCGGGGCACGGTGTTCCTGATGGGCCGCGTGTCGCAGCGCGAGGCGGAGCGCGCGACGCAGATCACGCGCACGATCGGCGGCGTGCTGCGTGTCGTGCGGATCTTCGAGATCATCAGCGACGAGGAACTGCGCCGCCTGTCGCCGCAGCAAAGCGGCAGCGTCAAGCTCTGACGCCGGCGCCGGGCGCTATTTCAGGCGCTTGATCAGGCTGGACGTGTCCCAGCGCTTGCCGCCGAGCTGCTGCACGTCCGCATAGAACTGGTCCACCAGCGCCGTCACCGGCAGCCGCGCGCCGTTGCGCTTGGCCTCGTCGAGCACGAGGCCGAGATCCTTGCGCATCCAGTCCACCGCGAAGCCGAAGTCGAACTTGTCGTCGACCATCGTCTTGCCGCGGTTGTCCATCTGCCAGCTTTGCGCGGCGCCCTTGCCGATCACGTCCAGCACCTGCTTCATGTCCAGGCCGGCCCGCTGCCCGAAGGCGATCGCCTCGGACAGCCCCTGCACGAGACCCGCGATCGCGATCTGGTTGACCATCTTCGCGAGCTGGCCGCTGCCCGCCTCGCCCAGCAGCGTGAACGCGCGCGCGAAGGCCATCGCCACGGGCCTGGCCGTCTCGAAAGCCGCCGCGTCGCCGCCGCACATCACCGTGAGCAAGCCGTTCTGGGCGCCGGCCTGGCCGCCCGACACGGGCGCGTCGACGAAGGCGAGACCCTTGGCCGTCGCGGCGGCATACAACTCGCGCGCGACATTGGCCGAGGCCGTCGTGTGGTCGACAAAGACAGCGCCCCTGGACATTCCGGCGAAGGCGCCGTCGTCGCCCAGCGCGACCGCGCGCAGGTCGTCGTCGTTGCCGACGCAACAGAACACGATGTCGCGCCCCGCCGCCGCTTCGCGCGGCGTGGCTGCCGCCTTGCCCTTGAATTCATCCGTCCACGCCTTGGCTTTCGCGGCGCTGCGGTTGTAGACCACCACGTCGTGGCCGGCCAGGGCCAGGTGCCCCGCCATGGGAAAGCCCATGACGCCCAGGCCGAGGAAGGCGACTTTGCGCGGGGCCGTGGGCTCGTAAGTCTTCGGGTTGGTACTGCTCATGGCGCTCAGACGATGGCCATGTGTTCGGTGCCCGCGGACAGGTCCTGCGTCTTGGCGCGCTGGCTGTTGAGCTTGATCTGCAGGCGCAGGTCGTTCACGGAGTCCGCATTGCGCAGCGCGTCTTCGTAGCTGACCACGTTGTTCTCGAAGAGGTCGAACAACGCCTGGTCGAAGGTCTGCATGCCCATCTGGCGGCTCTTTTTCATGATCTCCTTGATCTCGGAGACTTCGCCCTTGAAGATCAGGTCGGACACGAGCGGGGAGTTCAGCATGATTTCCACCGCGGCCTGCCGGCCCTTGCCGTCCTGCTTGGGCACCAGGCGTTGCGAGATGAAGGCCTTGAGGTTGAGCGACAGGTCCATCAGGAGCTGCGCACGCCGCTCTTCGGGGAAAAAGTTGATCACGCGGTCCAGCGCTTGGTTGGCGCTGTTGGCGTGCAGGGTCGCCATGCACAGGTGGCCGGTTTCGGCGAAGGCGATGGCGTGCTCCATGGTCTCGCGGTCGCGGATTTCGCCCATGAGGATCACGTCGGGCGCCTGGCGCAGCGTGTTCTTCAGCGCGGCTTCCCAGTTGTCGGTGTCCAGGCCCACTTCCCGCTGGGTGATCACGCAGTTCTTGTGCGGATGTACGAATTCGACCGGGTCCTCGATCGTGATGATGTGGCCCTGCGAATTCTCGTTGCGCCAGTCGATCATCGCGGCGAGCGTCGTCGACTTGCCCGAGCCCGTGGAGCCGACCAGGATGCACAGCCCGCGCTTGGACATCACGACGTCCTTCAGCACCTGCGGCACGCCCAGCCCGTCGATCGTCGGCAGCACCTGCGGGATCACCCGCAGCACCATGCCGACCTTGCCCTGTTGCACGAACGCGTTCACGCGGAAGCGCCCGATGCCCGGCGGCGAGATCGCGAAGTTGCACTCCTTGGTGCGCTCGAATTCCGCGGCCTGCTTGTCGTTCATGATCGAGCGCGCCAGCGCCAGCGTGTGCCCGGAATTGAGCGGCTGCGGCGACACCTTGGTCACCTTGCCGTCGACCTTGATCGCCGGCGGGAAGTCGCCCGTGATGAACAGGTCGCTGCCGTTGCGGCTGACCATCAGCTTCAGCAGGTCGTTGATGAATTTTGTTGCCTGGTCGCGTTCCATGGTGATGAACCCCTAATTCGATTGCCTGCGATGGTCGCGTGATCAGCCCGGGAAGTTTTCCGGGATCTTGGCCTTGCCGCGCGCTTCGGCGGGGCTGATGATGTTGCGCTTCACCAGGTCCGCGAGGTTCTGGTCCAGCGTCTGCATGCCGAAGCTGTTGCCGGTCTGGATGGCCGAATACATCTGCGCCACCTTCGCCTCGCGGATCAGGTTGCGGATCGCCGAGGTGCCCAGCATGATCTCGTGCGCGGCGACGCGGCCGTTGCCGTCCTTGGTCTTGCACAGCGTCTGCGAGATCACGGCCTGCAGCGACTCGGACAGCATCGCGCGGATCATTTCCTTTTCCTCGGCCGGGAACACGTCGATGATCCGGTCGATGGTCTTGGCGGCGCTGGACGTGTGCAGCGTGCCGAACACCAGGTGGCCCGTTTCCGCGGCGGTCATCGCGAGGCGGATGGTTTCCAGGTCCCGCATTTCGCCCACGAGGATCGCGTCGGGGTCTTCGCGCAGCGCGGACTTCAGCGCCGCGGCGAAGGAGAGCGTCATCGGCCCGACCTCGCGCTGGTTGATCAGGCACTTCTTGGATTCGTGCACGAACTCGATCGGGTCTTCCACGGTGAGGATGTGGCCGAACTCGGTTTCGTTCAGGAAGTTCACCATCGCGGCGAGCGTGGTCGACTTGCCCGAACCGGTGGGCCCCGTCACCAGCACCATGCCGCGCGGCTTGAGCGCGAGGTCGCCGAAGATCTTGGGCGCGTTCAGCTGCTCGAGCGTCAGGATCTTGGAGGGGATGGTCCGGAACACGGCGCCGGCGCCGCGGTTCTGGTTGAAGGCGTTGACGCGGAAGCGCGCGAGCCCGTCGATCTCGAAGGAGAAGTCGACCTCCAGGAACTCTTCGTAGTTCTTGCGCTGGGTGTCGTTCATGATGTCGTACACCATGGCATGGACCGCCTTGTGGTCCAGGGCATCGACGTTGATGCGGCGCACGTCGCCATGGACGCGGATCATGGGGGGCAAGCCGGCCGACAGGTGCAGGTCGGACGCCTTGTTCTTCACGCTGAAAGCCAGCAGCTGGGTAATATCCACGGGTCCCTCTATTTCTCGAATCCGAACGGTTGCCGGTTGATTATGACCACGATTTCCAACAACCTCCAGAGAGTTCGCGAGCGGATCGAAGCGGCCTGCGCGGGGGCCAACCGCCCCGTGAACGAAGTCACGTTGCTGGCCGTCTCCAAGACGTTCGTCCCCGACGCGGTGCGGGAAGCCTTCGCGGCGGGGCAGACGGCCTTCGGCGAGAACTACATCCAGGAAGGCGTCGAGAAGATCGGCCTCCTGCGGGACCTTCCCTTGCAGTGGCACTGCATCGGCCCCATCCAGAGCAACAAGACGCGCCTCGTCGCCGCGCACTTCGACTGGGCGCACACGGTGGATCGCCTGAAGATCGCGCAGCGGCTCTCCGAACAGCGGCCGGAAGGGCTGCCCCCGTTACAGGTCTGCATCCAGGTGAACATCGACGGCGGCGGCACCAAATCGGGGGTCGATCCGAAGGAAGCCCTGGCGCTCGCCCGCGAGGTCGCGCAGCTGCCCCGGCTCGCGCTTCGGGGCCTGATGACCCTCCCCGAGCCCGCCGCGGACTTCGCGGCGCAAAAGGCGGTGCATGCGCGCGCACGCGCCTTGTTCGACGAACTGAAGGCGGCAGGCCTGGCGATCGACACCCTGTCGATGGGCATGACGGCCGACCTGGAAGCCGCGATCGCCGCGGGCAGCACCCTGGTGCGCGTGGGCACCGCGATCTTCGGCGGGCGGGCTACTTCTTCGGCATCGCCGGCGGCTTGACCGAGCCGCAGTCGGCCGCGAGCCACTTGCCGGAGCTTTCCATGTTCATCTTCTCGGGCTTGCCCTGGACCGTGGTGTTCACCGTCATCTTCGTGGAATAGGCCTCGGGGCTGGTGAAGGTCATGGTGCCCTCTCCGCTGGAAGGCGGGTTGGTGCAGGCGAAGGCCATCTTCATGGTGTTGCCGCTGCGCGACTGCTGGGTGGTCTTGCAGTCGCCTTTTTGCGACGGAATCTCGTTGCGCTCGACCATCTCCCTGGTCATGCACATCTGCAGCGTCATGCCGCCGGGGCCGCCACCGCCCATCTTCATGCCGCGCTGCGCCATCGCCTCTTCCATCATCTTGCGCTGGTCGGGCGGCATGCTGGCCAGCTGCTGCTGCATCTGAGCCATCTTCTGCTCCATCTCGCCGCTGCCGCTCTGCATCCTGCTCGTGATTTCCCAGAGGCCGGGCTTGAGGGACTGGGCCGCGGCCGGCAGTGCCGCTGCAGCGAAAAGAAGGGTCGCTAGGAGGCTGAAGCGCTTCATCTGGATTCCCCTGGCTGGTGGATGGCGCATTCTTGCCAAAGGTCCCGACCGTGGCAAGTCTCAAGCCGCAGTGGCCTGCCGCACGGCGTGCTCCCAGCCCGCCATGAGTTCCCCCGCCCGGGCGCGGTCCAGGGTCGGGATGAAGCGGCGCTCGGACTTCCACAGCTTGGACAGTTCGTCCGTGTCCTTGTAGACCCCGCGCGCGAGGCCCGCAAGGTAGGCGGCGCCCAGCGCGGTGGTTTCCGTGACGGCCGGGCGCACGACCGGGATGCCCAGCAGGTCCGCCTGGAATTGCATCAGCAGGTCGTTGACGCAAGCGCCCCCGTCGACGCGCAATTCGCTCACCGGCGCGGCGCCCGCGGCCACGGCGTCGCGGCTCATGGCCTGCAGCAATGCGGCGCTCTGGTAGGCGATGCTTTCCAGCGATGCGCGCGCAATGTGCGCGAGCGTCGTGCCGCGCGTGAGGCCCGTGATCGTGCCGCGGGCGTCCGGCTTCCAATAGGGAGCTCCCAGCCCCGTGAACGCCGGCACGACCATCACGCCGCCCGAGTCGGGCACGCTCTCGGCGAGGCCCTGCACCTCACCGCTGCCCTTGATCGCGCGCAGCCCGTCGCGCAGCCACTGCACCACCGCACCCCCGACGAACACGCTGCCCTCGGTCGCGAATTCCGTGCGGGGCCCGGTCTGCGCCGCGCTGGTCGTGAGCAGCCCGTTCGACGAGGTCTGGAACTTCGAGCCGGTGTGCATCAGCATGAAGCAGCCCGTGCCGTAGGTGTTCTTGGCCATGCCCGCGTCGAAGCAGGCCTGCCCGAAGAGCGCGCTCTGCTGGTCGCCCGCGACGCCGCCGATCATGATCGAGCCGCCCAGCAGCGCGGGCACCGTCTCGCCATACACCGCGCTGGACGGCAGCACCTTGGGCATCAGTTCCACCGGCACGTCCAGCAGCGCGAGCAGCTCCGCATCCCACTCGTTGCGGTGCACGTTGAAGAGCATCGTGCGCGAGGCGTTCGTCACGTCGGTCGCATGCAGCGCACCGCCGGTGAGCTGCCAGAGCAGCCAGCTGTCGATGGTGCCGAAGGCGAGCTCGCCCCGCTTCGCCTGCTCGCGCGCGCCGGGCACGTGTTCCAGCAGCCACTGGATTTTCGTCGCCGAGAAGTAGGAGTCGATCAGAAGGCCGGTGCGCGACTGGATCAGCTGCGCATGCCCCTGCTCGCGCAGCCGCGCACAGGTGGGTTCGCCGCGACGGTCCTGCCACACGATCGCGTGATGGATCGGGCGGCCGGTCTTGCGGTTCCAGATCACCGTCGTCTCGCGCTGGTTCGTGATGCCCAGCGCCTGGATGTCGCCGACCGCGAGGCCCGCCTTCGCGATCGCCTCCTGCGCGGTGGCAAGCTGGCCGCGCCAGATCTCCATCGGGTCATGCTCGACCCAGCCGGGCTGCGGATAGATCTGCGGCAGCTCCTGCTGCGCCTGCGCGACCACCTGTCCCCCCTCATCGAAAACGATGCTGCGCGAACTGGAAGTGCCTTGGTCGAGTGCGAGTAGATACGTCATCGTGTGCGAATGTAGGGCAATCAGAAACCCAACGCCAGACGCGTCGTGCTCTTCACCTCTTCCATCACCGCGTAGGTGCGCGTCTCGCGCACGCCGGGCAGCTGCCACAGCACCGTGCCCGCGAAGTCTCGGTAGGCCCGCATGTCCGCCATGCGCGTCTTGAGCAGGTAGTCGAAGCCGCCCGCGACCATATGGCATTCCATGATCTCGCCGTGCACCTGGACTGCCGCCTTGAACGCCTCGAACACATTGGGCGTGGTGCGGTCCAGCAGCACCTCGACGAAGACCATCATCCCCGCGCCCAGCTTCAGCGGGTTGAGGCGCGCTTCGTAACCCAGGATGTAGCCGTCCCGGGTGAGGCGCTGGACGCGCGCCAGGACGGCGGTGGGCGAGAGCGTCACCGCCTCGGCCAGCTTGAGGTTGGACACCCGCCCGTCCTGCTGCAGGACGTTCAGGATTTTCAAGTCGATCTTGTCGATTTCGGAGCTTGCTTCCGGCATGGCTAGTGATTGGTTCGGCGAATCGCCGAAATTTAGCGTGAAATTCACTGCAAAGCCAGACACCATCGGGGGCATGACCCCATCGCCCGACCCGCTCCCGCCGCCCACCCAGCGCCTGCCCTTCCCCTACCGCCCCGAAGCCGGCGTCGTCGGCGACCGTCTGCGCTCCCTCGGTGGCGCGCTCGACTGGGCCGCCGCTGCGCAGGTCGCCCGTCCCTGGGTGGAAGCCGTGCGCCGGCACCCGCCCCCGTTCTGGGCGATGGAAAGCCTGCTGAAGGAATACCCGATCTCCAGCGCGGAGGGCCTCGCCCTCATGCGCCTGGCGGAAGCGCTGCTGCGCGTGCCCGATGCGGAGACGGCCATCGCGCTCACCGCCGACCAGCTGGGCCGCGCGGACTTCGACGGCGCCACCGACGGCGCGCTCGCACGGTTGTCGCAAACGGCGATCGCGATGTCCAAGAAATTCCTGCCGGGCGAGGAGCGCGAGCGAGGCCTCTTCGGAAAGCTCGGCGCGAAGACCGTCGTCGCCGCGACGCTTCGCGCGGTGCAGCTGCTGGGCCGGCAGTTCGTGCTCGGCCAGGACATCGGCGAGGCGATGAAGGAAGCGGATGCCGCGCGACGCCAGCAGGAGAACGTGCGCTTCTCCTACGACATGCTCGGCGAAGGCGCGCGCACCGGAGACGATGCGCTGCGCTATCTCGAGAGTTACCGCCACGCGATCGAATCGATCGCGACACGCGCGAAGGCCGACGGCCCGGTCGAGCGCAACGACGGCATTTCGATCAAGCTGAGCGCGCTGCATCCTCGCTACGAGGACGCGCAGCGCGAGCGCGTGCTGCGCGAGCTGGTGCCGCGCGTGTGGGGCCTGTGCGAGCAGGCGGCGCGCGCGAACATCAACCTCACCATCGACGCGGAGGAAGTGGACCGGCTGGAACTCTCGCTCGACGTCTTCGAGGCGCTCGCGCAGCGCATCGCGGCGCAGCACCCGCAGTGGCAGGGATTCGGGCTCGCGCTGCAGGCCTACCAGACACGCGCGCTGGAGTTGATCCAGCATGTCGCGGAAATCGCCCGCCGCTACCGACTGCGCTTCATGTGCCGCCTCGTCAAGGGCGCCTATTGGGACGCCGAAATCAAGCGCGCGCAGGAAGCCGGCCTGCCCCACTACCCGGTGTTCACGCACAAGCACCACACGGACATTTCCTACCTCGCCTGCGCGCGCGCGCTGCTCCAGGCGCAGGACGTGATCTATCCGCAGTTCGCCACGCACAACGCGGGCACCATCGCCGCCATCCTGCAGATGGCGTCGAGGACCGGCAGCGCCTTCGAACTCCAACGCCTGCACGGCATGGGCGAAGGTGTCTACCGCGAAGTGATGCGCAACCCACTCATCGCCTGCCGGGTGTACGCGCCCGTCGGCCAGCATCGCGACCTGCTCGCCTATCTCGTGCGCCGGCTGCTGGAGAACGGCGCGAACTCCTCCTTCGTCCACCAGCTCGCCGACGAATCGGTGGGCATGGACCAGCTGCTCGTCTCGCCGCTGCGCCTGGAGCCGGCGCCTTCGCTGCCCCTGCCGCTCGAGCTCTACGGCCCGCAACGCGCGAACAGCGCGGGCCTGGACCTCACGGTGGACAGCATGCGCGCGCCCCTGCTCGCGGCGCTCGGCCAGGCCAGCGCGCCGCACGTCGCGGAGAACAGCGCGCAAGACGTGGCCGCGGCCATGACGCGCTCGCTCGCCGCCTACCCCGCGTGGCGCGCGACGCCGGTGGCCACGCGCGCGGCCGTACTGCGCCGCGCAGCGGACATGATGGAAGCACGCATGCCCGCGCTGTGCGCGCTGCTGGTGAAGGAAGCGCGCAAGACCTGGGGCGACTGCGTGTCCGAGGTGCGCGAGGCGGTCGACTTCCTGCGCTACTACGCGAACGAGGCCGAGCGCATCATGCAGCCCGTCGCGATGCCTGGGCCCACGGGAGAGACCAACGAACTGCGCTTGACCCCGCGCGGCCCCTGGGTGTGCATCAGCCCCTGGAACTTTCCGCTCGCGATCTTCACCGGCCAGGTGGCGGCCGCGCTCGCCACCGGCAACACCGTGCTCGCCAAGCCCGCGGAACAGACGCCCGCGATCGCGCTCGAAGCCGTCGCGCTGCTGCACGAAGCCGGCGTGCCGAAAGACGCGCTGCAATGCCTGCACGGCCCCGGCGAAACCGTCGGCGCGGCGCTCGTTGCGCATCCGCGCGTCGCCGGCGTCGTCTTCACCGGCTCGACGCAAGTCGCCAAGATCATCCAGCGCGCCCTCGCCGACAAGGACGGCCCGATCGTCCCGCTGATCGCCGAAACGGGCGGCATCAACGCGATGCTGGTCGATTCCACCGCGCTGCCCGAGCAGGTCACCGATGCAGTCGTGCAGAGCGCCTTCCGCTCGGCGGGTCAGCGCTGCTCGGCGCTGCGCCTCCTGTGCGTGCACGAGGGCATCGCCGACGGCGTGATCGAGATGATCCAGGGCGCCGCGCGCGAGCTCGTGACGGGCGATCCCGCGCTGCTGTCCACCGACGTCGGGCCGGTCATCGACGACGAAGCCTTCGACGGATTGCAGCAGCAACTCCAGCGCCTGCATGGCGAAGCCCGGGCGCTGCTGCCGCCTTCTCCCGTCACGCCGGGGTCCCATCTCATCGCGCCGCAGGCCTTCGAGATGAACAGCATCGCCGACGTGCGCCGCGAAATCTTCGGCCCCGTGCTGCACATCGTGCGCTGGCGCGGCGACCCGCAGGCGGTCATCGACGAAGTGAATGCGCTCGGCTACGGACTCACGCTGGGCATCCAGACCCGCATCGACAGCCGCGCGGACGCGCTGGCCACGCAGGCGCACATCGGCAACGTCTACGTCAACCGCAACATGATCGGCGCCGTCGTGGGCGTGCAGCCCTTCGGCGGCGAGGGCCTGTCGGGCACCGGGCCGAAGGCCGGCGGCCCGCATTACCTGTACCGCTTTTGCGCGGAACAGACTCTCACGATCAATACGACCGCGGCGGGAGGCAACGTGCAGCTGCTGGCGTGAGGCCGCCGCAGCGGGAGCGCTTGCGGTATGGTCGCGTGATCCCTTCTACGACACCGCCGCCATGACGATCACCCCCGCCCTCCTCCGGACCTTCGCACCCACCGGCACCTTGCGCGCCTCCATCAACCTCGGCAACCCGATCCTCGCCAGCCAGGCGCCCGGCGCGGCGCAACCGCATGGCGTCTCGGTGGACCTGGCAGGTGAATTCGCGAAGCGCCTCGGCCTGCCGCTGGAGCTCGTGGTGTTCGACGCCGCGGGCAAGTCGGTCGCCGCGGTGGCCGAAGAGCGCGCGGACTTCGGCTTCTTCGCCGTCGATCCCGCGCGCGGCGAGAGCATCGCGTTCACCGCGCCTTACGTGCTGATCGAGGGCGCCTACATGGTCCGGCAGGAGTCGCCCCTGCAATCCAACGGCGAGGTGGACGTGCCGGGCCGCACGGTCGTGGTGGGCAAAGCGAGCGCGTACGACCTGTATCTCACGCGCGAGATCCGCCACGCGAGCCTCGAACGCGCCGCCACCTCCCAGGCCGTCGTCGATCACTTCATGCAGGGCGGCTTCGACGTCGCCGCCGGGGTGAAGCAGCAACTCGAATCCGATGCGCAGCGCGTGCCCGGCGTGCGCCTGCTGCCCGGGCGCTTCATGGTGATCCAGCAGGCGATGGGCCTGCCCAAGAGCCGCGGGCCCGAAGCCGCCGCGGAACTCGCGCGTTTCGTCGAGGAGATGAAGGCGAGCGGCTTCGTGGCGAAGGCTCTGCAGCGGCACGGAATCCAGGGCGCCTCCGTCGCGCCCGCTGCCTGAGTTTCTCCCGGCGGTCAGCTCACCACTGCGCGCCGAAGGTCCGGCGCAAGTCCTCGATCTGCGATTCGTCCAGCGGCCGCGCCGCGCCGCGATCGAGCACCGCGAGCTTCGCCGTCTCTTCCAGCTCCTCGAGCACCGCCATCGCCTGTGCGGGCGTGTCGTGCCAGACGTTGGGGCCGAGCCGCGAGAGCATCACCACGCGGATCGGCACGCCGCGCGCCGCATGCCGCGCAATGGCCTGGGCCACCGCATGCGCCGCAGCGGCATCGCCGGGGCGGTGATACGGGACGAGCGGCACGTGGCCCACCTTCATCACGAAATACGGGGTGATCGGCGCCAGCAGTTCGCCTTCGGGCACGCCGGGGGGCGGCGACAGGCTCGCCGCCACGCAATGCGTGCTGTGCGTGTGGATCACGCAGTGCGCGGGCTGTCCGGCGGCCGCGGTCGCGTCGTAGATGGCGCGATGCAACGCGATGGTCTTGCTCGCGCGGTCGCCGCCCGTCTGCACGCCGGCGTCGTCGAGCTTCGCGAGGCGCGCCGGGTCGAGCGTGCCCAGGCAGGCATCGGTCGGCGTGATGAGGAATCCGCCGCCATCGGCGGCGGGCAGCCGCACGCTGATGTTGCCCGCCGTCGCATGCACGTAGCCGCGCGCGAAGAGGCTCGCGCCGACGCGGCAGATCTCGTCCCTCGCCTGCGCTTCGTTCATGACGCTTCTCCCAGTTTGGTGATGCGCGCGGTGTTCAGGTGCTGGCGCAGGAACTGCGCGGCTTCCATGCGCTCGCCGCGCGCGAGCAGGTCGATCAGCGCGAGGTGCTCCTCGCATTGGCGCTGCAGGCGCGCGGCGTCCAGCCGCGTGCCGTACTCCACCACGCGGCGCATCTGGTTGATGGTGCGCAGCGACTCCAGCAGGAATCGGTTGTGCGCGCCCGCCACCAGCGTCTCGTGCAGGTGCACGCCGGCCTGGAACAGCTGCGCGGGGTTGCAACGCAGTGGCCCGCCTTCCAGCAGCGCGAGCTGCTCGCGCCGGCACTTCTCCAGCTCGGCGCGGTCGATGTCGTAGCCCGGCTCGAGGATGGCCGCGGGCTCGATGATCATGCGGAAGCGATAGCTCTCGCGGTGCGAGGCGAGGTCGTTGAGCAGCGGGCGGAAGATCCAGCCGCGCCCCGGCTTGCGATCCACCATCCCTTCGCGCGCCATGCGGTTGAGGATGCGCTGCACCGCCGGCCGCGCCAAACCGTAACGCGCCATGAGATCCGCCTCGCTGACCTCCTGCTCCAGTTTCCCGGCGATGCGGTCGTTGGCGATGCGCAGGTAGGTGGAGTCCTCGGAGTCCGCGACAGGCGCGAGGTCCAGCCGCGCCAATTTCTCGCGCGGCAGCGCGAGCTGGAAGCCGCGGTGCGGCTGCGAACTCACGACGCCCTGGCCCGCGAGGTACTGCAAGGCCTTGCGCACCGGCGAGCGGGAGACGCCGAGTTCTTCCCCCAGCGACTGCTCGGTCAGGCGGTGTCCGAGGGGGAAGTCCTCGCGGCGGATCAGCTCGACGATGCGCGAGGCGAGTGTCGGGATCAGCGCGCTCACCCGCGACGGTGCCGGCGCGAGCGGTTTGCGGGAGCTGCGGGCTGTGGCCATGGCCCGTATCAGCGCAGTAGCTCGAAGGCGTCGCGGAAGAACCCCGCCCCGCCGAAATTGCCCGACTTCAACGCCAGGTGCAGGCCTTGCGGCGCGAGCGGCGAACGCGCGTGGCACCAGGGCACGCCGGGCGCGATCTGCGGCCCGATGCGCATGCGCGCGATGCCGAGCGCCTGCACGCAGGCGCCCGAGGTTTCACCCCCCGCCACCACGAGTTGCGCGACACCGGCCCGCACCAGGCCCTGCGCGATGGCGGCCAGGGCGTTCTCCACCAGCGCACCCGCGGCTTCGACCCCCAGGCGGTCCTGCACCGCGCGCACGGACGCGGGCTCGGCCGTCGCGTAGACCAGCACCGGCCCCGCCTCCAGCCGCGAGCGGGCCCATTCCAGCGCCTGCGCCGGCACGTCCTGGCCCGCGGCCAGCTGCAGGGGATCGATCGCGAAGCCCGCGCCGCCGGAGCGCAGGAACTCCACCACCTGCGCATTCGTCGCGACGGAGCAGCTGCCCGACACGATGGCGCGCAGGCCCTGCGCGGGCGGCAGCTGCGCCGCTTCGCCCGTGCCCGCATGCAAGCCGAAATTCTGCGGCAGGCCGATCGCGATGCCCGAGCCCGCGGTGACCAGCGGCAGCCCCGCCCAGGCGGGGCCTGCGGCGATCAGTTCGTCATTGCTCGTCGCGTCGACCACCGCCATGCGAACGCCCTGCGCCCGCAGTTGTTCGATGCGTTGCGCGATGCCGGCCGGCCCGCGTGCGACGCTGCGGTAGTCGACCAGTCCGACCTTTCCCTTCGATTGCGACTGCAGGACGCGCACGAGGTTCGAATCCGTCATCGGCGTGAGCGGGTGGTTGCGCATGCCCGATTCATGCAGCAGCTCGTCGCCCACGAAGAGGTAGCCCTTGAAGACCGTGCGGCCGTTGTCCGGAAAGGCGGGGCAGGCGATGGTGAAGTCGCAGCCCAGCGCGTCCATCAGGGCTTCCGTCACCGGCCCGATGTTGCCCGCGCGCGTGGAGTCGAAGGTCGAGCAGTATTTGAAGTACACCTGCTGCACGCCCTGCGCTTGCAGCCAGCACAGCGCCTCCAGCGATTGCGCGACCGCCTGGTCCGCGGGAATGGTGCGGCTCTTGAGCGCGACCACGATGGCATCGGCCGGCTCGTCGAGCGGTGCGTCCGGCACGCCGATCGCCTGCACCACGCGCATGCCGCCGCGCACCAGGTTGTTGGCGAGGTCGGTCGCGCCGGTGAAGTCGTCCGCGATACAGCCCAGCAGGGGTCTTGTCATGGGTGCCAAGCTTATCCGGTCGCGCGGCTCAGGCGGCGGCGAGGGCCCGGGCGACCGCGGCGCCGAACGCCTTGCAGCCCATGGCGCCGCCGATGTCGCGCGTACGCGTCGCGGGGTTGGCGAGCGTCGCGTCCACCGCCGCCGACATCGCGTCGCCCGCGCGCTGCATCGCGGCGTTGCCCTGCTTGTCGCCGACCCAGCGCACCATCATCGCGACCGACAGGATCATCGAGGTCGGGTTCGCGATGTCCTGGCCCGCGATGGTCGGGGCCGAACCGTGCTGGGCCTGCGCGCAGCACAGCGTGTCGCTGGCCATGATCGAGCCGGCCAGGCCCAGGCTGCCGGAGAGTTCGCTCGCGAGGTCCGAGAGGATGTCGCCGTAGAAGTTGGTCGCGACCAGCACGTCGAAGCGCTCGGGCTCGCGCACCAGCTGCGCAGTGGAGGCATCCACCAGCAGGTCGTCCAGCGCGACCTCTGGGAAGTCCTTCGCGACATGCCGCACGGCTTCGAGAAAGAGGCCGTCTGTCATGTGGAAACTGTTGGCCTTGTGGATCGCGGTGACTTTTTTGCGGCGCGTCATCGCGAGCTCGAACGCGCGGCGCGCGATGCGTTCGCTGCAATGGCGCGTGATCTTGCGCGTGGACAGCGCCATGTCCGGGCTGGGCATGACCTCGCCCCAGCCTCGGCTCATGTTGCGGTCGGGATAGAAGCCCTCGGTCGCCTCGCGCATGATGACGAGGTCCATCGATTTGCCCTCGCGCAGGTTGGACGGCAGGAAGGGGCGCGTGCGCGCGGGGCGCACGTTCGCGTACAGGTCGAGCCCGATGCGAAACCCGGCCGAGACGTTGCGCCCGCCCTGCTCCGGCGCGGGATAGTCGGCATGCGACTGCGTGCCGAGCACGATGCCGTCGTAGCCGCGGGCCCGCGTGAGCACTTCGTCGCGAAGCGTGGTGCCGTATTCGCGCAGGCTCTCGAAGCCGACGCTGTCGTAGTCGAGTTCCAGGTGCAGGCCGAAGCGGCTGTCCGCGGCCTTCAGCACGTCCACGGTGGCGGCGACGATCTCGGGGCCGATGCCGTCGCACGGCAGCACGATGAGTTTCATGGGGATCCTTGGGGGTCGAGGGGTGGGTGTCAGTCCGCGCGCAGCGCGGTGCGCATGGCGCGCACCGCGCTGTGCGGGCTCGTGAGGACCGGGCGGCCGACGGCGGCTTCGACCGCCGCGCGCGTGGACGCCATGGAGAACTGGCCCAGCAGGAGCAGGTCGCAGCGGGAGAGCCGGTGCGCGTGCTCCAGCACCAGCCGGTCGTGCCCGGCCGCGTCCCCGGCCGAAAGCGCCTCCATCGCGCCATCGGCGCAGGCCACTTCCAGTTCCACCGACGCGCCGCGGTCCACCGCGAGCTGCACGAACTCCTCGCGCAGGCTCTGCGCCGTGGGCGCGAAGGTCGTGAGCAGGCCGACGGTGCGCGAGCCGCCGAGCTGCGCGCAACGCGCCAGGGCCTCGTCGAACATCGCCTCGTTGGGCTTGAGCGTGGGCACGCCGACGGCCTGCGCGGCGGCTTCGATCGCCGGGCCGAACGCGGAGCAGGTGAAAAGGATGCCGCGCGCGCCGCAGCCGCGCGCATAGAGCGCGAGGTCGACGAAGCGCTGCGTCATCGCTGCATTCAATTCGCCAGCCGCCGCGCGGTCCTGCGAGAGCGAATCGTCCAGCAGGTTCATGCGATTCGCCTGCGGCCACAACTCGTCGAAGGCCACCGCGACCGGCTGCACGGCCAGTGGCGTCGCGTGTATCAAGGCGATTCTTGGTGCAATGAGAGCGGCCATCTTGATGGGTACTTTCCCTATGAATGCGTTTCGGATGGATTGTATCAAGTTTATTTTTAGTACATTACAGGCTTTACAGGCCGTCGATCCGGAGACCCGCATGATCCCCCGCAGACCCTTCCTCATTCTTGCAGGCGCACTCCTCGCGCCCTTCACCGCGGCGGCGCAGGACGCGGCCCGCGCCTATCCGTCCAGGCCGATCACGCTGATCGTTCCCTATGCCGCCGGCGGCAGCTCGGACGTCCGTGCGCGGCAGGTCGGGCAGAAACTCGCCGCCTCGCTGGGCCAGCCGCTGATCGTGGACAACAAGCCCGGCGCGAACGGCAACATCGGCACGCTGGCCATCGCCAAGGCCGCGCCCGACGGCTACACCATCGGCATCGGCAACCTCGCGCCGCTCACCGTGAACCGCACGCTGATCCCCGGCACGACGCCGTTCGACCCCGCGACCGATCTCGTGCCCGTTGCGCTGATCGAGAAGGGCCCGCTGGTGCTGGTGGTCAACGACAAGTCCCCGTATCGCAACGCGCAGGAACTGCTCGCCGCGATGAAGGCGAAGCCCGGGCGCTTCAGCTACGCCTCCGCCGGGTCGGGCGGGTCATTCCACCTCGCCGGCGAAATGTTCAAGTCGGAAACGGGCGTGTTCGCCACGCACATCCCCTACCGCGGCGGCGGCCCGGCGATGAACGACATGCTGTCCGGACAGGTCGACTACATGTTCGAGATGGTGCCGTCGGCGATCGGCTACCTGAAGGCCTCGCCGCCGAAGCTGCGTGCGCTCGCGGTCGCGCACGACAGGCGGCTGCCCAGCCTGCCAGACGTCCCGACCTTCGCGGAACTCGGCATCAGGCACATGGAAATCTCGAACTGGTTCGGCATCGTGGCGCCCAAGGGCACGCCGAAGGCGATCGTCGACAAGCTCAATGCGGCGATCAACCAGGCCCTCAGGGAGCCGGATCTCGCGCTGCGCATCACCGAGCCCGGCAACGTGGTCGGCGGCGGCACGCCCGCCCAGTTCGCGGAGTTCATCGGCGCGGAAACGCAGCGCTGGGGGCAGCTCATCCGCGACAGGAACATCAAGTCGGATTGAACTTCACGACTTCGCCGTCTTCCTTGGTGAAGAGCCCGCGCTGCGGCCTCGGCAGCAGGTCCACGACCATTTCCGAGGGCCGGCACAGGCGCACGCCTTTCGCCGTCACGACGATGGGCCGGTTGATCAGGATCGGATGCGCGAGCATCGCGTCGAGCAGCTGGTCGTCGGTGACGGCGGGGTCGTCCAGACCCAGCTCGTCATAGGGCGTGCCCTTGCGCCGCATCGCGTCGCGGACGGGAACGCCCATCGCGGCGATGAGCTCCTTCAGCCGCTCGCGCGTAGGCGGGTGCTGGAGGTATTCGATGACCACCGGCTCGATGCCGGCGTTGCGGATCAGGCCCAGCGTGTTGCGGGAGGTGCCGCACTGCGGGTTGTGATAGATCGTCACTTCGTCCATTCGGCATTCTCCCTTCATGTCACCCGGCCTGCGCATCGGGCGGCCCCAGCATACGGGACACCGCCATCCCCACGGCGCCGCCTGCGAACTGCGCCGCGACGAATGCCGCTGCGCTCGCGGGCGCGATGCCCGCGAAGGTGTCGCTCATCATGCGACCGAGCACGGCCGCCGGGTTGGCGAACGAGGTGCTGGCGGTGAACCAGTACGCCGCGCCGATGTAGCTGGCGACGAGCGCAGCAGCCCTGCCCCTGGGCGCGCGCAGCACCACCACGATCAAGCCCGCCGCCGCGACAGCCTCCGCCAGCCACTGCCCCGGGCTCGCGCGCATCTTGCTGCTGGCATGCAGCAGGGACAGGTCGAACATGGCATTGGCGAGCGCGGCGCCCGCGATCGCACCGGCGAGCTGTGCGGCAATGAAGAGCGCCGTGCGCCGTGCCCGGCCTTCGCCGGCGCCGGCGACTGCGAGCACCACCGAGACCACCGGATTGAAATGCGCGCCGCTCACCGGCCCGAGCACCTCGATCAGCACGTACAGGATGAACACGGTGGCGAGCGTGTTCGCGAGCAGCGCCACGCCGGTGTTGCCCGCGCTCAGCCGCTCGGCCATGATGCCCGAGCCGATCACCGCGCACAGCAGCAGCGCGGTGCCGATGAATTCGGCGAAGAGTTCGCGCCGCAGGTTTCGCACCGGCGCCGGCTTCAGCAACACGCCTTCGCGGGTTCGGCCTTCACGTCCGGCGCCTTGCCTGCGCAGCACGAAGCACCCGCCGCGCGCGGCTGGCTGAACACGGGAATGCTGTCCAGCGTGTGGAACTGCTCCCAGGCGACGCCCTGGGGGTCGGTCACCCAGTACTTGTCGCTGCGCGCGTAGCAGCAGGTCGTCTCGCCGTCGTCCTGCAGCGTCATGTCGGCCTTCGCGGCCTGTGCGCGCATCGCCGACAGTTCTTCCTCGCTCTCGACCTGGATGCCCAGGTGGCCCACGCCCGGCGCATCGCCGCGCGTCGAGATCGCGAAGTTCACCGGCGGGTCCTGCAGCATCCACTTGGCATAGTCGCCCTCGGTGCGGGCCGGTGCGGCGTTGAACATCGCCGAATAGAACGCGATGTTCTTCGCGAGGTCGTCGACGTGCACGTGGACATGGAATCGCTTCATGATGCTTTTCTCCTGGTGGATGGTTTGGTGGGCGCGCAGCGCCCCGGTGCGACCCCGCATGCCGCGCCCTGGCAGCAATGCTCGGTCAGGTAGGACAGCAGCGCGTTCATCTGCTCGAAGTTCGCGCGGTAGATCAGGTTGCGCCCGTCCCGCTCCTGCGAAACGAGCCCGGCGTGCGTCAATTCCTTCAGGTGGAAGGACAGCGTGGCCGGCGCCGCTTCCAGCGACTCGGCCAGCTGCCCCGGCGTGAGGCCTTCCGGCCCGGCGACGACGAGCGCCTTGAAGACGCGCAGGCGCATGGCCTGGGCGAGGGCCGCGAGTTGCTGGATCGCATCTGTTTCTTCCATATTTCGATAATAGTCGAATTATGGAAACTTGCAAGGCCCTTGTCGCCCAAGGGGCTCAACGCGTCAGAAGTTGTGCGTCAAGGTCACCCGGAAGGCCCGCGGCTCCACGGGATGGAACACCCGGTCCGTGACCGGCGAGGCTTCGCCGCGCAACTGCGAATCGTAGTAATAGTCGATGTCGCTTGCCTTGCGGTTGAACAGGTTGAAGACGTCCAGCGCCACGCGCGTCTTCGCGTCGAGCTTGTACGCGACGCGCGCGTTGGTGAGCACGGTGCTCGACGAGCGCACCGAGTTGTCTTCCACGAGCGGGCGCGGCCCGAAGTAGCGCAGCTGCACGCTGCCGGACCAGGGACCCCGGTCCACGATCGTCACCCCGAGCGACACCACCTTCTCGATCGAGCCGGGGATGAAATTGCCGGCAGCGTCGTCCTGCGTGTAGCGCGAGCGGGAGATCGCGAAGTCCGCATCCAGCAGCAGGCCGTTGTCCGCGACATAGTGGTTGTTCCATTCCACGCCGTGGCGCGCGCTGGGGCGGCTCGGCGCGGTATCGCCCGCATCGCCGACGAACACCAGCTCGGACGCGATGCGCAGGCGCCAGAGCGCGACCGAACTTTGCAGGCCGGGGACGAGTTCGGTGCGCAGGCCGATTTCGCTGCCGCGCGTCTTCACGAGCGGCGTGACGGGCGTGGTCGGCAGCAGGTCTTTCGGCGTGAGCACCTGCGTGGTGCCGCGTGCGTCGTTGCTGTGGAAGCCTTCGCCCCAGTTGAGGAAGTACTCCGTCTTCGCCCAGGGCCCCACGATGAAGGACAGCTTGGGCGACGCGAGGTGGTCGCCCGCCTTGCCGGAGTTCGCGGCGATGTTGCTTGCGACATCGAAGCGGTAGCGATCCCAGCGCACGCCCGCCACGGTGCGGAACTTCTCGTGCCACTGCGTCGTGTTCTCCGCGAACACGCCCGCGCTCGTCTCGCGCACGCGGTCTTCGCGATCGAGCGAGGTCTGCACGCGCGCGGTCGTCCGGTACAGGCCGACGGGCGACACGCGGTCGTAGCGTGTCTGCAGGCCCACGCGGTTGACGGCATCGAAGCCCGCCAGCTTCATGTTCCACGTCTGGCTCAGGTTCAGTCCCGCGACGCTCCTGCGCTCCTTCTGCTCGAACTGGTCGCCGCCCACCGGGTCGTCCATGTAGTAGGTGAAGTTGCTGAAGAGGTCCAGGCGGGAGCGGATGGCGTAGGCATTGACTTCGAGGAGGCCGAGCGCATTGCGCTGCCGCATCGCGGCGGACACGCTGTAGCGCGAGCTCTCGCCGCCGTCGGTCGCATCGATCGCGCCGTAGCGGTCCACGAGGCCCGCATCCACCGCGCGTTGCGGGATCTGGTCGGTGGCGTTCCAGCGCGCGCTGTAGCCCATGGCCGTCACGTTGAAGCCTTCGTCGCGCGTGCCCTGGCTGTAGCGCAGCAGCCCGTTGAACTTGCGCAGCCTTTCGGGGTTCACCCACGGGCCGTCGTTGCGCGCGAGGTCGAGCGCATAGAGCAGCTGGCCCGCGCCGGCCGCGGTGGACTTTGCCAGCAGCGCGCGCGTGTAGCGGTTCTGCCCGAGCGTGAGCGAGGCGATGCCTGCGGGCAATGTGTCCATGAGGCGCAGGTGCGCGGCGCCCGCCGACGCGAAGTCGCCCTCTTCCGCGTAGTACGGCCCCTTGCGGTAGTCGATGCGCGAGACGAGTTCGGGGATCAGGAAGTTGAGGTCCGTGTAGCCCTGCCCGTGCGCATGGCTGCGCATGTTGACGGGCATGCCGTCGACGAAGGTGGCGAAGTCGGTGCCGTGGTCGAGGTTGAAGCCGCGCAGGTAGTACTGGTTGGCCTTGCCGTCGCCGCTGTGCTGGCTCACGATCAGCCCGGGCACGAATTCCAGGATCTCCCCGGTGCGCTCCGTCGGGCGCGTCGCGATCAGGCGCGCGCTCACGCTGCCCTGGCTCGCGGCGTCCGACGAGCCGACGGCGTTGTCGTAGTTGCCGCGGATCTCGACCGGCGCCAGCGTGGAGCCGACGGACTGCGCGAAGGTGGATGCGGCGGCGCAAGCCGCGAAGGCCGCCATGGCGACGGCATGCGGGCGCCCTGCCCGCCGGGAGGCGATCGATGTGTGTGTCACGGGAGAAGCGAAGGGCGTTGAATCGCCCCGGTCAATGGGTGCGGCGATTATTTCACGCCGTGCGCGAACCCATCGAACGCCGTGAAGCTTCCGGTCAGGAGGCCGCCTTGTCGGCGAGCGGCAATCCGGCGCCCTTCCAGCCGTCGATCCCGCCGCGCATGAACTTCGCGTTCACCCCCTGGGCACGCAAGCGCAGGGCCGTGCTGCGCCCCACTTCGTGTCCATAGACGCAATAGACGACGACTTCCCTGTCCTTCGGCAGGCTGGCGCCCCACGCTCCGACGGCCGCCGGGTCGTGCCACGTGGCCCCGGGAATGACCTGCCCGGCCTGTTCGTACACGCCCGCGCGCCGGACGTCGACCAACTGCGCATCGGCGATCTCCGAGCGCTCCACCGCCAACGCTTCGGTCGCGCCATGCACGGCGGACTGGTAGCGGGCATAGACGGCATCCCAATCGATGTTCTTCATGAAAGCGTCCACCCAGGCGCCGGCCTGCGCGCCGAAGTCCATGTGGTACGCATGCTCGTACATGTCGAGGGCCAGGATCGGCACGCCTCCTGCGATCGCGTGCGTGTGGTCGGCCGCCCACTGGTTGACGAGCGTCCCGTCGCGCGGCTGGAAGCACAGCAGCACCCAGCCCGAGCCGCCGCCCAGGGCCTTGCCCATTGCGACGAACTCCTCGCGCCAACGCTCGATGCCGGCGAAACTCGCGGTGAGCGCGAGCGCCATGGCAGGCTGCATGGTGACGCCATCGCCGCCCAGCGACGCGAAGTGCAGCTCGTGCAGCAGCATCGAGTTGGTGGCGATGAGTTCCTCGCGCTTGAGCCCGTTGAGCTGGAAGCCCGGGGCCGTGGCGAACTCCAGTGCCGCCAATTCGGCGCGGATCGCGTTCAGGCGTTTGACCGCACCGCCGTAGTTGTTCTCGTGGTGGCTGCGCACGATCTTTTCGGACAAGCCATGGAGCCTGGCCGGATCGACCGGGAGGGGTTGGGTGCGCAGTTCGGAAGCGGGATATGGATTGGACAAGCGAAGTCTCCTAACAGGGCCCGACGGCCCTGGATCAGGAGCAGAGCTTGGACGGCGGAGCCGTCTGGGGTTCGGGGAGTCTGCTCGTGTCCCCGCTGCGCCATTCTAATCACGGGCCGCCACGACACCGCGACCCGGTCAGGCGGTGCGCCGGCCCATCTCCACCACCCGATTTGAAGGCAGGCCGAAGTAGTCCGACGCGCGCCCTGCATTGCGATGCAGCCACACGTACAGCACGCGGCGCGCGCGGCCGAGCCCGGCCATGTGCGCCGGCAGCGTCGTCTCGCGCGAGGTGAAGTAGGAGGTCGTCATCGCCTCGATGGGAATGCCCTTCTGGTAGGACAGCAGCTTCATGAACGCGGGCACGTCGGGCGTTTCCATGAAGCCATGGCGCGCCGTGACCTGCCACACGCCCAGGCCCATGTCGCGCACCTGCAGGCGTTCGGCGAAGTCCACGCGCGGGGTGTCGCTCGCCTGCACCTGCAGCACGATCACGCGTTCGTGCAGCACCTGGTTGTGCTTGAGGTTGTGCAACAGGGCGTGCGGCGCGGCATCGGGCTCCGCGGTGAGGAACACCGCCGTGCCGCGCACGCGGTGCGGCGGTTGCACCGCGAGCGCTTGCACGAACGGCCCCAGTTCCACGCGCTCCGCGAGGGCAGCCTCGCGGGTCAGGCTGCGGCCGCGCGACCAGGTGGTGAAGACCACGAGGATCAGCGCGGCGACCACCAGCGGCAGCCAGCCGCCCTCGGCGATCTTCAGGCTGTTCGCGAGCACGAACAGCACATCGACCGCGAGCAGCGCGCCCGCGCCGGCAGCGACGAGCCAGACGTTCCAGCGCCAGAGGCGCAGCGCGACGACCATCGCCAGCAGCGTGGTCGTCACCATCGTGATCGACACCGCGATCCCGTAGGCCGCGGACAGCGAGGAGGAATTGCCGAAGCCGACCACGATGGCGAGGACCCCGGCCATCAGCAGCCAGTTCACGACGGGCAGGTAGACCTGTCCCATGGCGTCACCCGAGGTCTGCACCACGCGCAGGCGCGGCAGGTAGCCCATGCGCATGGCCTGCACGGTGAGAGAGAAGGCGCCGGAGATCACCGCCTGCGATGCGATCACCGTCGCCGCCGACGCCAGCACCACCATCGGCATCACGCCCCAGGACGGCACCATGCGGAAGAAGGGGTTGTCGATGGCGGTGGCGTCGTGCAGCACCAGCGCGCCCTGCCCGAAGTAGTTGATGACCAGCGCGGGCAGCGCGACCAGGAACCACGCCTGCCGGATCGCGGAAGCGCCGAAATGGCCCATGTCGGCGTAGAGCGCCTCGCCGCCCGTCACCGCGAGGAACACGGAGCCCAGCACCGCGAGCGATTGCCCTGGATGGTCCGCGAGGAATCGCGCTGCCCACAGCGGGTTCACCGCCTGCAGCACTTCGGGCGCCATCGCGATCTGGCGCAGGCCGAGGCAGGCGAGCGTGCCGAACCACAGCAGCATCACCGGCCCGAACACCTTGCCGACCAGGCCGGTGCCGAAGCGCTGCACCGCGAAGAGCGCGACGAGGATGCCCAGAGACAGGGGCACCACGTACTTCTCGAAGGCCGGCGTCGCGACGTTGAGTCCTTCCACGGCGGACAGCACGGAGACGGCCGGCGTGATGAGGCTGTCGCCGTAGAACATCGCCGTGCCCACCAGCCCGAGCGCGCCGATGACGCCCAGCGGCCAGCCCTTCGCGTCGCGCCCGCCGACCGCGTGCCTGGCCAGCGCCTGCAACGCAAGGATGCCGCCTTCGCCGTCGTAGCCTGCGCGCAGCACGAAGAGCACGTATTTGAGGGTGACGACGATCGTCAGCGCCCAGAACACCATCGAGAGCAGTCCGAGGACGGCGTTCGCATCGAGCGGCACGCCGTGCGCCGGGTTCAGGCATTCCTTGAAGGCGTAGAGGGGGGAGGTGCCGATGTCGCCGTAGACGACGCCCAGTGCGGCCAGGGCAATCGCAGGACGCAGGGATGCGGCTGCGGGAGAAGAGCCGCGCGGCGGCTCGAGGGTCAGGGCATTCATTCCAGAGGCCGGAAGTTAACCGGCTGGGAAGCTTACGCCTGATTTTTGTGCGCCGCAACATGCGTGTGGCCAGCCATTCGGTGCATAAGGTGATGCACGAAGCTTTATCATTGCCCTTCATGCACACCGCCCCGCGAGACATCGCCCAGGTCCGTATGGACAATGCGCTCGCCCTCTTCGACGAGTTCGTCCGCAATACCGTCAAGGATCCCGACGCCGCCACCTTGCGCGGATTGGAAAGGCGTTTCGCGGAGCGCCTGCAGATCCAGCCCAGCTACTGGAGCCAGGTCAAGGGCCGCTCGCGGCAGATCGGCGAGCGCCTCGCCCGCCAGTTCGAGCAATTGTCGAAGAAGCCCAACGGCTGGATGGATGTCCCGCACGGCCCCGCAGGCGCAGCGTCGCCTTCGCCGGCCCCTGGCGCACAGGCTTCCCCGCCTCTGCCTGCCGAGAGCCCGCTGCCGCAGGACGACGACGAGCGCTTCATCGTCGGGTTGGTGCTCACTTACTACCGGCGCCACCCGCAGCGCGCCCGGACGCGCCTGCTGGACCTGCTCGGCGAAGTGCTGGTGCCCGCCGTGCCGCCGGTCCCGCCCGTGCCTTCCACGCCCACGCCTCCGCAGCGGGCGCCGGGCGCTTGGCCGCAGGACGAGCCCGACGATCTCTGGAAGCGCACGCAGGCCGGCATCGCGCCGCTCAAGCGCAAGCGCTGACCTGCTCGTCTGCGAAAGGTTGTGGCGCGCGCGACACACGCGCCCGCGCCGCCGCGCGCCTGTGATGAATTTCACTTGTGTACTGATAATCGAATGTTTATCATTTGCGCAAGCCGTCGGAAATTCCTGCGGTGAAGCCCTCCCTTCCACCCAGCCCGCGTCCATGTCTTTCCAAGCCCTGTCCCGATCGAACGTCTCGCTCCGCTGCGTCGCAGCCGGTGCGCAGCTTTCGCTCCACGGCTTCGGAATCCGTGCCCTGCGAGCACAACTCCCCCGCGGCGCCGGACCGCCCAGCTGCTGAACCCTTGCAGTTGGACCCAGCGGCCCGGTGGCATTTCGTCCCGGGCCGTTTGCTTTTGGCGGCGGCCCTTTTGAGCCCTGAAACCCGGGGCGCTTCGCTCACGAGGCGCGGCGTCCCCCACGGAGACTTCGATGACCAAGACCTTGAGCTGGGCCCCCGCCGAAGCGGCCCGTCCCTTCAGCGCCACGCTGTTGCACCTCCTCGCCGCCTTGCTGCGCGGCGCGAGCGAGATGCTCGACCGTGTCGCTGCCCGCGAAAGCGCGCGCGAGGCGGCGCGCGCGATGCACGGTGTCGTGGAGTTCCACGCCCTCCACCGTGACGCCGGCGCCCCCGAAGGCGCGCTGTACGTCAACGGCGAACTGGTCGGTTTCATCGCAGGTGTGAAGCGCCTGTGAAACCCGCCCGCAACCCTCATGCCCCGGCGGCTTCGGCCCCCGGGGTTTTTTTTCGCCCGGGATGCGATCATCCGCAGGCATGACTTACCAGCTCACCCTTTTCCAGGCCGACGTCTCACCCGAAGAACTGCGCAAGGCCGAGCGGCTCTTTCGCGACACGCTCGAAGCCGCTCTGGGCTCCCCCGAGCTGGTCGCGCCCGTGTACCTCGCCTGGCAGCGCATCGTCGGCACCTACGGCGAATCGCCCGACCTGGAATTGCTGAGCGACGCCGAGCGCGTGGTCGTGGAGCAGTGGCAGGCTGCCGAACTCGCGGCGGTGAGCGCGGTGTTCGGGCCGAACCGCTACATGGGCGACGCGATGTTCGAGATCCGCGTGTAGGTCCCGCGCAAGGTCAACGCGCCGGCATGCTCGCCGCCAGCCGCGCATTGGCCCGCGACTCCCGCTCTATCGCGCGCACGAAGTCCGCTGCGCTTCCCGTCGCGGGGAGGTTGCCGCCATCGATCAGGACCTGGCGGAACTCGGGCTGCGCCAGCACCTGCGCGCACGCCGCATTCAACCGCGCGACGACGCCCCCCGACGTGCCGTCCGGAGCGAACAACCCGAACAGCGAGCTGAGGTTCGCCCCCGGGCAGCCGAGCTCCGTGAAGGTCGGCAGCGACGGCAGCAGGGGCGAGCGCTGCGGCGCGCCCAGCGCCAGCGCGTGCAGCTGGCCGCTGCGCACGTAATCGATCTGCAAGGGCGCGAGGTTGGTGGACAGGAGCTCGAAGCGCCCCGCCAGCGCGTCCTGCAATTGCGGCGCGCCGCCCGAGTAGGGCACGTGCACGACGTCCACGCGCATCTCGCGCTTGACCTGCTCGACCGCGAGATGCCCGATGGTCGCGATGCCCGACGTGGCCCAGCGCAGCGTGCCTGGATGCTCGCGGGCCTGCGTCACCATGTCCGCGAAACTGCGCGCCGCGAGCGCGGAGGTGCCCACGAGCAGCAGTGGCGTGTGCATCACGCCGCTCACCGGCACCACGCGCGGCGCGGGCCGGCCGAAGTAGTGCGAGAGCGCGATGGGACTGATCGCGCTGAAGCCCAGCGTGCGCCCGTCCGGCGCAGCGCGCGACACGGCGGCCAGTGCCACGCTCCCGCCGGCGCCCGCCTGGTTTTCCACGATCACGGTCGCATCCAGGATCGGCGCGAGCTTGATTGCCAGCAGTCGCGCGATGCGGTCGCTGATGCCGCCCGGCGGATAGGCCACGACGATGCGCAGGGTGGACGCCGCGTGCGCGGGCCATGCCATCGCGGTGCCCGAGGCGCCGGCCCATGCGATCAGCTGCCGCCTGCGCATCACTTGCTCCTGACCGCGGCGGTGGCGCGTGCGAGTTCGACGAACGAACGCAGCGCGCCGTGGCAGTCCGCTTCGCGAAACACCAGCGTGAGCGGCGCGTCGAGGCTGCTTGCGCCTTCCAGCGGCCGGTATTCCAGCGCCTGCGCGTGCACGCCCTGCATGGACGCAGGCACGACGGTGATGCCCTCCCCCGCCGCGACGAGGTTGAGCGCGGTCATCATGCGGCCGACCTCGTGCGCCACGACCGGCGTGAAGCCCTGCTTCTCGCACAGCGAGAGCAGGTTCGCGTAGAGGCCCGCCGCGCCGCTTTGCCGCACGAGGATGAAGCGCTCGTCCTTCAGCTGCGTCAGCGGCAGCGCGCGCGCCTTGCGCTTGAGCAGGCGATGGCCCACCGGCAACGCGACGAGCACCGGCTCCCGCGCAAGCGTTTCGAAAACGAGCCCCGCCGGCCGCGCGACAGGCACGCGCAGGAAGCCGCAATGCAGGCGCCCTGTCGCGAGCGATTCGGTCAGGCCCGCCGCATGGTCTTCGGCGATCTGCAGCGCGATGTCCGGAAAGGCGCGGCGGCTTTCGCGCAGGACCTTGGGCGTCAGGGCGTGCGCCGCGGCGGACGAGGTGTAGCCGACCGCGAGCACGCCCGCATGCCCGGCGGCGACGGCGCGCATGCGCGTCTTCACCGCCTCCGCGTCGCCCAGCAGGCGGCGGCTGTCGACGAGCAGGAGCTCGCCGCTGTCGGTGAGCGTCACGCCCTTGGGATGCCGCACGAACAGGGTGGTGCCCAGGCTCTCCTCCAGCGCGCGGATCTGCTGGCTGAGCGGCGGCTGCTGCATGCCCAGCCGCGCGGCCGCGCGCGTGATGTGACCCGTCTCGGCGACGGCCACGAAGTAGCGGAGTGATTTCAGGTCCATGCGGCGGGCCGGCAGAGCATATGTTTTTCGTCTGCAGATGGGCGTTTCATTGTATTTGCATTAATGAAGACGGTCTCTTATCTTTGCGCCCAAGAACAACGTTGGAGACAAGAACATGCAGTCCCGTTCCATCCTGGCCGCCCTGTCGCTGCTCGCCCTCGCGGGCTGCGCCACGCAGGGCCCGCCGGCTCAGCCACGCGCAAGCGCCACCCTCCCCGCCACGGTCGAGCAGGCGCCGCAGGCGGTGGCTTGCCCTGCCGCCGTGCCCGCCACGACGCGCTGCCTGACGGGCAAGGACTCGGCCGGTGCGTATTACCTCATCGCGATGCCTGCGCAATGGAACGGCACGCTGGTGATGCATTCGCACGGCGGCCCGGCGCTCGGCGCGCCCAGGCTCGAGCGCAGCGTCGAGGACCTGGAGCGCTGGGCCATCGTCGTGAAGGCAGGCTACGCGTGGGCCGGCTCCACGTTCCGGCAGGGCGGCGTGGCGGTGCGCGCCGCGGCCGAGGACACCGAGCGGCTGCGCCGCATCTTCGTCTCGCAGGTCGCCAGGCCCAAGCTCACGATCCTGCACGGCCAGTCCTGGGGCGCGAGCGTCGCGGCCGTCGGCGCGTCGATGTTCACGGACGATGGCAGCGGCCGCCGCCCCTACGACGGCGTGCTGCTCTCCAGCGGCGTTCTCGCGGGCGGCTCGACCGCATACGACTTCCGCATCGACCTGCGCGTGATCTACCAATCGCTCTGCGGCAACCATCCGCGGCCCGACGAGCCGCAATACCCGATGTCCATCGGCTTGCCGGCAGGCTCGAAGCTCAGCAGCAACGACCTTCGCGACCGCGTGAACGCCTGCCTGGGCCTCGACAAACCCGCGGCGCAGCGCACGCCCGAGCAGCAGCGCAAGGTCAAGACCATCGTCGACGTGGTGAAGATTCCCGCGAGCTCGATCGCGGGCCACCTCGCGTGGGCCACCTTCCACTTCCAGGACGTGGTGCAGCTGCGCACCGGCGGCCGCAGCCCCTTCGGCAACATGGGCGTGAAGTACAGCGGATCGCCCGATGACGCCGCGCTGAACGCAAGTGTCGCCCGCTACGCCGCCGACCCGCAGGCCGTCGCGACCTTCGCGGCCGACACGGACCCGGACGGCCGCATCCCGGTGCCCGTGCTCACGGTGCACGGCATCGACGACCCGACGGCCTTCGTCGAGATGGACGACAGCTTCCTTCGCACCATGCAGAAGGCCGGCACGGCCTCGCACCTGGTGCAGACCTTCACCGCCGACAACACGCACAGCTACCTGAGCGACCCGGTGTACCCGACGTTGCTCGCGGCCTTGAGCAGCTGGGTGCAGGGCGGCGCGAAGCCCACGCCGGAACAGATCGCCGAGCAGTGCGCGCAGTTCGAGCCGGCTTTCGGCGCGGGCTGCCGCTTCCGCCCGCAGTTCCATCCCGCGCCGCTCGCGAGCCGCGTCCCGCCGCGTTCCTAGACATCCCAGGAGACACCATGAGCAACGATCCGCGCAAAGAGAAGGTGGCGGAGAACGCCGCGCCCGGCACCGCCATCTACAAGGTCCCCGGGGGCAGGAGCGGGCCGGCGAACTACGCACTGACCGGTGCGGACGCCGCCCTGTTCGACATCTCCGCAAGCGGCATCCTCACCCTGAAGGCGCCCGCGGACTTCGAGACGCAGGAGAGCTACAGCGTGACGGTGGTCACGACGCGCGACGGCAAGACGACGAGCGAGTCGCTCCTGGTGTCGGTGGTCAACCTCAACGACACGCCGCCGCAATTCACGTCCGGGCCCACGGGGCACGTCGACGAGAACGCGGCGCCCGGCACGGTGATCTACACGGCTGCGGCGGTGGATCCCGATCATTTCAAGGGCGACATGCGCTACAGCCTCGGCGGCGCGGACGCGGGGCTGCTGCGCATCGACGCCGTCACGGGGGCGGTCACGCTGCTCGCCTCCGCGGATTACGAAGCGAAGGCCAGCTACCGCTTCGACGTGATCGCGAGCGAAGGCGCGAGCGCCACGGCGCAAGCGGTCGTGGTGATGGTCGGCAACCTGGACGACAACGCGCCCGTGTTCACCTCGGGCGCGACGGGCACCGTCGCGGAGAACGCGCCCGTCGACACGCCGATCTACAGCGCGACCACGACGGACCCCGACCAGCTCGGGGCGCCGACCTATTCGCTGGGCGGCGCCGACGCGGCGCTGCTGGACATCTCCGCCGCGGGCGTCGTCACGCTCAAGACACCCGCCGATTTCGAGGCGAAGGCGAGCTACAGCTTCGACGTGATCGCCAGCGACGGCGCGCACGTCACGACGCAGGCCCTGGTCGTCGACGTCACGAACGTGGCTCCCGCCGTCGGCAGTGTCGCGATCACCTCGGCCAGCGGCGCGTCGAACGGCATGCTGAACGCGGGCGACGTCGTCGAAGTCACCGTCACCATGACGGAGCCGACCACCGTCACCGGCACGCCCCACCTCGCGCTGAACATCGGCGGCGAGACCGCGCAGGCGGCGTACGTGTCGGGCAGCGGCACGTCCTCGCTGGTATTCGCATACACCATTGCCGCCGGGCAAACCGATGCGAACGGCATCGGCATCGACGCGGACAGCCTCGTCCTCGAGGGCGCAACGCTGGCCGACGGCACCGCGCCCGCGGACCTTGCGCACGCCGCCGTGCCGGACAACGCGGCCTACATGGTCGACACCACGGCGCCGACGCTGTCGATCTCGAGTTCGGCCGACACACTGGCCACCGGCGGCACGGCCACCATCACCTTCACGTTTTCCGAGGACCCGGGCGCGAGCTTCACGGACGCCGACATCGCCGTCACCGGTGGCACGCTCGGCCCCCTGGGCGGCAGCGGCCTGACGCGCACCGCCACCTTCACCGCGACCGCGAGCGCGACGCTCAGCACCGGCGCGCACATCTCGGTACTGCCGTCCAGCTTCACCGATGCCGCTGGCAACGCAGGCGACGAGGGGTCCGGTGCGCCGCAGGTGGACATCGCGACCGTCTTCAACCACGTGCTCTTCGTCGGCAACAGCGCGACCTTCGCGCGGGTCGATCCCGTCATGTCGTACAACACCTACGACCCCGTGACCAACCCCGACGGCGTGCACGACCTCACCTCGCCCGAGCGCGGCGGCAGCTTCGCCAACCTGACCGGCTCGAACCTGTACGAGCCGCACCCCTGGGGCGGCGTCCCCGGCCTGGTCGACCGGTTCGCCAAAGAGGTGGGGCTCAACTACGACGTGTCCATCTCCGCGCGCAATGCCGCCACGCTGCAGGGCCACTACACGAACTCCTCGCCGGCAGGCTGGGACCTGCGCGGGAACATCGCGAGCAAGGACTGGGACATCGTCGTGCTGCAGGACCAGACGGACGAGCCGCTGCCCGGCGGCTCGGGCAGCATCACCTTCGCGCCCGGCAGTTCCACCGCCAGCCTGATCGTCACGCCCACCGGCGACGCGGTGCAGGAGTACGACGAGACGCTCGCGCTCACGCTCGCTGCCGCCGGCGGCTACCGCGTGGGCACCAGCGGCGCGATCACGACGACGCTGCTCAACGACGACCCGACCGCACCCGTGAGCAACCCCGCGCTGCCGACGGTCACGCTGGTCGCAAACCCGGGCTCCGTCGCGGAGGACGGCACGGGCAACCTCGTCTACACCTTCACGCGCACCGGCGCGACGACGAGCGACCTCGTCATCAACTTCACGGTGTTCCGCGACGGTTCGACCTCGCCGTCGGTCTCCACCACCATCTCCTCCAGCCAGGACCTGGAGATGTACAACACCACCACCGGCGCGTTCTCCGCGACGGGCGGCAGCAGCACCTCGCCCTACCGCTTCACCAACGGCGGCGGTTTCGCGACCAGCGGCAGCACCGGCGTGAACACGACGACCGGCAGCGTCTCCTTCACCTCCAACACCGGCACCATTGTCATCAAGGCGGGGCAGACGTCCGCCAGCCTGACGATGGACCCGCATGCCGACACCGCCATCGAATCCGACGAGTCGATCAAGGTCACGCTCGTGCATCCTTCCGCCGGCGCCGACTACAACATCGGCACCGCGGGCCCCGTCACCGCGACGATCGTGAACGACGACTTCGCCGCGGGCGTGGACACGAGCCTGCCGAACGTAACGCTCGCACTCAGCAGCGCCGCCAGCACCTACGAGAACGCGGGCCAGCAGCTCGTCTACACCTTCACGCGCAGCGGCAGCACCGCGAACGCGCTGACGGTGAATTTCAACGAGTCCGGCACCGCGACGTACTTCGCGAGCGACCCGTCGAAATCGGATTTCGGCATCACGACCACCGGCGCGACCGGAGCCACGCTCGTCACCACGTCCGGCGCCAACGCCGACATTCCCGGTTTCGAGAAGTACGCGACGCTGATCGAGAACTACATCCACACCGGCGCGGCCGATTCCATCACCGTCCCGGGCACGACGATCCCGGCCAACGTGAATGCCGACCTGGCGACGGACGTGTACCTCTACGCCACCTGGGCGCGTCCCGACATGATCGCGGGCGCCTGGGACGAAGTGACCGACAAGACCCTCGTCACCTCGGGCCCCAACGCAGGCGCGTATACCGGCACGGGCTCGATCACGCAGTCGTCGACCCAGGCGACGGCCTACTTCCTCACGCTCGAAGGCATGAGCAGCGCCCTTACCTATGCGTACACGCATCTCGCCGCGGTGAACCCCGACTTCGCGGGCGTGGCGCCGGTGAGCACGGCCTTCATGACGGCGGTGCAGAACGGGCTGGCCGTGCGCGATCCCTACACCGAGGCATCGACTTCCAGCGTGGCGACGGGCAAGGTCGACCTGTGGTTCGACGACAACCTGCACGCAAGCAAGTACGGCTCCTACCTCGCGGGACTCACGCTGTTCGAAACGCTGACGGGCCTGGACGCGCGCGCTTTGGGCGCGGGCGACCAGGTCGCGGCGGACCTGGGCATCGACGCGGCGACCGCCGTCGCGCTTCAAGGCGTCGCCTCCGCGACGCTGGGGTTCGACCCGTCCCATCACTGGTCCGCACCCGGCGCCGTGGATGACCTGGGCGGCAGCAATGCTTCCGCCACATTGGCCACGGCTGGCGCCTTCACTTTCGTGGACGCGAGCTACACCGCCCACAGTGTCACGGTGCAGTCGCAGGCAGGCAATCTCGGCACGCTCACGGCCAGCGTTCGCTCGGACGGCCACGCGGGCCAGGTCAACTGGCTCTATACCGTGGACAATGCGGTGGCCGATCCGCTGCTCGCCCCCGGGGCGCAGCGGGAAGATCGCTTCACGGTGCTGCTCGACGACGGGCATGGCCACGTGAGCGCGCAGATCATCGGCATCGACCTCCACGGCACACCCGAGACCTGACACCTCATGACCCACACCAGCCGCTACGCCCGCCACGAGATCGAGCGCAGGTGGCTGGTGGACCCGGCGGCGGCGGCGAGTCTCGCGCACGGCCCCGCGCGCACGATCGACGACCTCTACCTCACGGGCACGCGCATGCGCCTGCGCAAGGTGACTTCGAAGGAGGATGCGCCCGTCTTCAAGTTCGCGCGCAAGGAGCCGGTGCCCGGCTCGCCCTATCCCTCGATCACCAACTTCTACCTGTCGGCGCAGGAATACGAAGTCCTCGCGCGCCTGGGCGGCTGCCGCGTCACCAAGCAACGGTACCGCGTCGCCGGCGGCGCGCTCGACATCTACGGCGCGGGCCGCGCGCCGGCCGTGTTCGAAACCGAGTTCGACTCCCTGGAATCGGCGGCGCAGTTCGTCGCGCCTTCCTTCGTCGGCGAAGAGATCACCGGAGACGACGCGTTCTCCGGGGCATCGCTCGCCGCCGCGCTCGACACCGCGGCCGTCGGCGCGGGTGATGAACTGCGCCACCGCATCTCCGCCGGCGTCCTGGTGGAGGACGGCCAGGAGAGGGTGCTGCTCGTGCATTGCGTGCGGGAGGGCGTCTACGACTTCTGGGTGGCGCCGGGCGGCGGGGCGATCGGAACCGAAGACCTGCTCGCCACGGCCAAACGCGAGGCCTTCGAGGAATGCGGCCTGCACGTGCAGGCGCAAACGCTCGCCTATGTCGAGGAATTCCACAACCCCACCACGCGGTTCTGCAAGCTGTGGTTCACCGCGAAGGTCACCGGCGGCGCGCTGGACACCACGGGCCGGCTCGCGACGCTGGAATTCATCACGGAAGCCGCATTTTTGAGCCGCGAAGAAATTGCCGCGCGAATGGTGTTTCCGGCGCTGCTGGGCGATGCGTACTGGCGCGACAAGGCCGGGGGGTTCGCTTCGCCGAGGTATGTCGGTATCCGACCGATGGCCTTCTGGTGATTCGCGAACCACTGCAGCTCAAGCACAATGCGGGCTTCGCCCGACTTCATCCCCTTCGTTTCATGATGTCCCTCTTCACGAGCCTTCGCGCCCTCCTCCTCGTCGCCGCCCTCGCCGCCTTCGGGTCCGCGCAGGCGAACACCATGGTCCGCCTGCACACGATCCTCGGGCCGATCGACATGAGCTTGCTGGACAGCGAAGCGCCGCGCACCGTCGCCAACTTCCTGGCCTACGTGCGGGCCGGCGACTACACCGACGACTTCATCCACCGCAGCGCCTGGCTCACCTCGCCGGCGACACCCTTCGTGATCCAGGGCGGCGGCTACCTGTGGACGGACAAGATCTACGCCATCCCGTCGCGCGGCAACCTGCTGAATGAATTCAGCCCGACGCGCTCGAATGTGCGCGGCACCGTCGCCATGGCCAAGGGCTCCACGCCGGACAGCGCCACGAGCCAGTGGTTCATCAACATGGGAAACAACGCCGCGAACCTCGACAACCAGAACGGCGGCTTCACCGTGTTCGCGCGCGTCACGGCGCCGAGCATGGCGGTCGCGGACCGCATCGCGAACCTGCCGCGCGTCAACGCCGGCTCGCCCTTCACCGAACTGCCGGTCTACAACCTCGTCAACTCGACGACGGTGACGCGCGACAACGCCGTCCTCATCACGGAAGTCACCGAGTTCCCCGCGGTGCAGACCACGAGCGACCGCATCTTCAATTACCTGGAAGCGAACTTTCCGCAGTACGCGCAGCCGTCCAAGGCCTTCACCGGCCAGGCACAGGGCTACGACTACCGCTACTACAGCGGCACGAACGTCTACGTGGGCACGAAGGACGGCCAGGTCTGGTACCTGCTCGGCGCCGGCGACGGTGTCGCGCACTCGCTGGGCACGGTCGCCGACTGGCTGGCCGTGGCGCAGGGCGCAGGTTACTGAGCAGCAACCGGCCTGCGGGTAAGGCCCGTCCCACAGCACAGGTCCGCAGGGGACGACGCGCGGCACGCGCCGCGCACCGCACAGTGGTGTCAACGCATAGCAAGGACACCCCATGGCATACAGCAGCATCCTGGGCGCGGAGCCCGCGCCCGCCCTTCCCACCGGCCGCGACGCCGGCATGCTCGGCCCGAGCGACAACTCCGACTCCGGCAGCGACACGATCGGCACCCACGAGGCCCACGCGGACAGCGACTCCGTCGGCACCGGCGAGCGCGGATCGGTCGAGGCCGATGACCGCGAAGGCGGCGACATCCTGCCCGATCGCGTGGTGCGCATGGGCGAAGGCACTGACCTCGTCGACGACGTGGCGGATGCGGACGAATTCACCGACCTCGACGCGGGCGACGCCAGCGCCGAGCTCGACCCGGACGCGCCCGCCGGTACCGAAACGCTCTGACGATGCCGGCACGTCGCAAGACGCCGGCTCCGTCCGCGCGCAAGGTGCGCGCCACGCTCGAGGAGGTCTTCGGCCTGGACCGCCTGCGCGCGGGACAGCAGGCCGTGATCGACCGGGTGCTGGCCGGGCAATCGACCCTCGCGATCATGCCCACCGGCGCAGGCAAGTCCCTGTGCTACCAATTGCCCGCGGTGCTGCTTTCCGGCCGCACGCTGGTCGTCTCGCCGCTGATCGCCCTGATGAAGGACCAGTGCGAAAGCCTGCGCGAGCTCGGCATCAAGGCGGTGCAACTCAACAGCGCGGTGGACTCCGACGAGCAGCGCGCCGCGCTGGCGGCCGTGGAGGACGGCTCCGCGCGCATCGTCATGACCACGCCCGAGCGGCTGGCAGAGCCGGGCTTCGTCGAGGCGATGCAGGCGCATGAAGTCGGCCAGCTCGTGGTGGACGAGGCGCATTGCATCTCGCAATGGGGGCACGATTTCCGGCCCGCCTTCCTGGGCATCGGCGATGCGCGCAAGGCGCTGGGCAATCCAACCGTTCTCGCGCTGACCGCCACGGCGACCGAGGAAGTGGCCAGGGATATTTGCAGCCAGCTCGGGATTCCCGCGGCCGGCATCGTGCAGACCGGCAGTTTCCGCCCGAACCTCGGCCTGCAGGTGGAGCCGGTGGCGCGCGAGCAGGACAAGCTCGAACGCGCGGTGGCCTTCGTGAAGGAGCATGAAGGCAGCGGCCTCGTCTACGCGGCGACCGTGAAGGCCGCGAAGCTGGTGCACGAAGCACTGCTCGCAGCCGGAGAATCCGCGGGCCTGTACCACGGCAAGCTCGCTGCCGCGGAACGCTCGGCGGCGCAGGAAGCCTTCATGGCGGGCGAGGTGCGCGTGATGGTCGCCACCAACGCGTTTGGCCTCGGCATCGACAAACCCGACATCCGCTTCGTGCTGCACTACCAGATGCCCGCGGGGCTGGAAGCCTATTACCAGGAGGCCGGGCGCGCCGGCCGCGACGGCGACGCCGCCGACTGCTCGCTCCTGTTCCTGCGCGCGGACAAATCGGTGCAGCAGTTCTTCCTCGTCGGGCGCTATCCCGGCGCGGACGATGCGAAGGCGATCTGCAACGCGCTGGCCGAGCCGCCGCCGGAAGGCGACACATGGACCCTGCAGACGCTGCAGGGCCGCACGGCCTGCCCGCGCGGCAAGCTGCAGGTGGCGCTCGGGCTGCTGCGCAGGAAGAAGATCGTCGCGCAGGACGCGAAGGGCATCCGCCTGCTGCGCGCCGACGTGAAGGCCGCCGAGCTCGAAGCGCTCATGACGGCCTACGGCAACAAGCGCGACCAGGACCGCGAAGGCCTGGAGCGCATGGTGTCCTATGCGGAAACGGGCTCGTGCCGATGGCGCCTGCTGCTCGAGCACCTGGAGGGCGACGCGCCCTTCGAGCGTTGCGAAAGCTGCGACAGCTGCCGCCGCATCGCCGCGCACGAGCAGGAACTGGAACGGGCCGCCGCGTAGCGACGGGGCGGCTCAACGCGCGAGCGTGGAGGCGCCGAACAGGCTCGCGATGAATTCCACCGCCAGTTCGGCGGTGCGGTTGCGCACGTCGAGCGCGGGGTTGATCTCCACCACGTCGAGCGAGGAGAGCCGGCCGGTGTCCGCGATCATCTCCATGCACAGCTGCATCTCGCGGTAGGTGGGCCCGCCGCGCACGCCCGTGCCCACGCCGGGCGCATCCGCCGGGTCCAGGCAATCGAGGTCGAAGCTCACGTGCAGGTGCGTGTCGTCGTCGACATCCTGCAGCACCTCGATCATGGTGTTGCGCATGCCGTGCTCGTCCAGGTGCCGCATGTCGAAGACCTGCAGGCCGAGGCGGCGGATGGTCTGCTTCTCGTCGTTGTCCACGCTGCGGATACCGATGAAGTCGATGTCCTCCGGCGTCAGCGCCGCGGGCTGGCCGCTCCAGCCGATCAGGGGCTTCGGCCCGTAGCCCAGCAGGCAGGACACGGGCATGCCGTGCACGTTGCCCGACGGGCTGATGGTTTCGTTGTTGACGTCCGTGTGCGCGTCCAGCCAGATGACCCGCAGCTTCTTCTTCGCGTAGCGGCAGTGCCGCGCGATGGCGCTGATGGAGCCGATCGCGAGGCAATGGTCGCCGCCCATGAGGAGCGGCGTCTGGCCGGCGGCGAGCACCGCCGCCACACGATCGAACACCGCGCGGTTCCAAGCGACGACTTCCTCGAGGTGGCGCACGCCGCCCTTGGGCTCGGTCCAGGGCGTCGGCGGCCCGGCGAGGTTGCCGTGGTCGATGACGTTGAAGCGGTGGTCGCGCAGCATCTCGAACAGGCCGGCGACGCGCAAGGCGTCCGGCCCCATGCCCGCGCCCCGCACGCTCGCACCCACGTCCGTGGGCGCGCCGATGAGGCTGACTGTCTTCATGCCCGCGATTGTGTCAGGCATTGCGCCAGGTACGGTGCAGTGCGGCTGCCCTTTGCACGCGCGACCTCCTGCGGACGCCCCTGCGCGACGATGCGCCCGCCCTCCTCGCCCGCGCCGGGCCCGACGTCGATCACCCAGTCCGCCTGCGCCGCGACGCGCATCTCGTGCTCGACCACGATGACCGTGTTGCCCGCATCGACCAGTCCGTTGAGCTGCACCAGCAAACGGTCCGCGTCGCGCGGGTGCAGGCCGGTCGTCGGCTCGTCCAGCACGTACAGCGCGTCGCCGCGCTGTGCACGCTGCAGTTCCGTCGCGAGCTTGATGCGTTGCGCTTCGCCGCCCGACAGCTCGGTGGCGGGTTGCCCCAGCCGCAGGTAGCCCAAGCCGATGTCCTGCAGCACGCGCAAGGGCCGCGCGATGGTGGCTTCGCTGTCGAAGAAGGCCGCGGCCTCGTCGACCGTCATGCCCAGCACCTGCGCGATGGACTTGCCGTTCCACTCGACTTCCAGCGTCTGCGCGTTGTAGCGCGCGCCATGGCATTCGGGGCACGGCGCGTACACGCTCGGCATGAAGAGCATCTCGACGGACACGAAGCCCTCGCCCTCGCAGGTCGGGCATCGGCCCTTGGGCATGTTGAAGGAGAAGCGGCCCGCGTCGTAGCGGCGGCGTTTGGCCAAGGGCGTCGCCGCGTAGAGCTTGCGCACGGCGTCGAAGAGGCCCGTGTAGGTCGCGAGGTTGGAGCGCGGCGTGCGGCCGATCGGCTTCTGGTTGACGTTCACCAGCCGGCGGATGCGGCTCGCGCCTTCCGCGATGCGCCCGCTCGTCGGCGCGGTGGTGTCCGCGCTGTCGAGGGCGGGCGGCTCGTCGTCATGTTCCTGCGGCGCCTCGCTGCCCAGGTGCGCGCACACGAGGTCGATCAGCGCCTGGCTCACCAGGCTCGACTTGCCGGAGCCGGAGACGCCGGTGACGACGGTGAAGCAACCCAGAGGAAACGCGACGTCCAGATCGCGCAGGTTGTTGCGGGTCACGTCTTCCAGCCGCAGGTGGCCCTTCGCGTCGCGCGGTGCGCGGTCGGGAGGCGCAACCTCGCCGAAGAGGTGCTCGCGCGTGCGCGACGCCGCCACGGCGCGCAGCCCTTCGGGCGGCCCGCTGTAGAGCACCTCGCCGCCCTGCTCGCCTGCGTCGGGCCCGACATCGACCAGCCAGTCGGCGCGCTTCATCACCGCGAGGTCGTGCTCGACCACGAAGAGGGTGTTGCCGGACGCTTTCAGCCGGTCGAGCGCATCGAGCAGCGCCTCGCCATCCGCGGGATGCAAACCCGCGGAGGGCTCGTCGAGCACATAGACGACGCCGAAGAGGTGCGAGCCGAGCTGCGTCGCGAGGCGCAGCCGCTGCAGCTCGCCGGGCGACAGCGTGGGCGTGCTGCGCTCCAGCGAAAGGTAGCCGAGCCCGAGGCGCTCCAGCGTGGCGACGCGCGCGAGCGTGTCCTTCGCGATACGCTGTGCGGCGATCACCTTTTCCTCCGAGAGGTTGGGCGTGCGCCGCACGTCGGGCGCGGCCGCATGCGCGCTGCCGCCCTGGGCCACGCGCTCCTTCACGGCCTGCTTCGCGGCGGCGCGCGCGAGCACGGCCTTGTCGCCCCCGCCGGACATCGTGCCTTCGGCGGCGGGGCGCAGCAGCTGCGCGACCTGCGAGAGCGGCAGGCGCGAGAGCTCCCCGATGTCCAGCCCCATGAAAGTCACGGACAGCGCCTCGCGCTTGAGCCGCTTGCCCTCGCACACCGGGCACAGGCTCGCCTCCATGTAGCGCGACACGCGCTTTTTCATGAGCGCGCTCTGCGTCGTCGCGAAGGTGTTGAGCACGTAGTTGCGCGCGCCGGTGAAGGTGCCCATGTAGCTGGGCTCCATCTTGCTGCGCAGCGCGGCCTTCGTCTCCTTGGGCGTGAAGCCGGCGTACACAGGCACCGTCGGCGTCTCGTCGGTGAAGAGGATCCAGTCGCGGTCCTTCTTCGGCAGGTCGCGCCACGGCGTGTCGACGTCGTAGCCCAGCGTGACGAGGATGTCGCGCAGGTTCTGGCCGTGCCAGGCCGGCGGCCAGGATGCGATCGCGCGGTCGCGGATCGAGAGGGAATCGTCGGGCACCATCAGCTTCTCGGTGACCTCGTAGACGCGTCCGAGGCCGTGGCAGCGCGGGCACGCGCCCTGCGGCGTGTTGGGCGAGAAGTCCTCCGCATAGAGCATCGGCTGCCTGGGCGGATAGGTGCCGGCGCGCGAATAGAGCATGCGCAGCAGGCTGGAGATCGTCGTCACGCTGCCGACGGACGAGCGCGCGCTCGGGGTGCCGCGCTGCTGTTGCAGCGCGACGGCGGGCGGCAGGCCCTCGATCGAATCCACCTCGGGCACGCCCGCCTGGTCGATCAGGCGGCGGGCGTAGGGCGACACGGATTCGAGGTACCGGCGCTGCGCCTCCGCATACAGGGTGCCGAAGGCCAGCGACGATTTGCCGGAGCCCGACACGCCGGTGAACACGACGAGCGCGTCGCGCGGCACATCGACGCTCACGTCCTTGAGGTTGTGCGTGCGTGCACCGCGCACCTGCACGAAGCCGCGGCCGATGCGCTGCGCGAGGGGCACGCCGGACTCGTCAGGGGTACCGCCGGATGAGCTGGGGAGAGTGCGGTCTCGGGCCATCGAACCACCCTAACACCATTCGCCCTGCACGCAAGTCGGATGAAGGCGATTCCCGGGGCGCTGCGACGCAGTGCCTTCGTCTTAAGCACTCGCCGCATTGAACGGATTTCACCAGCTGGTTAAAGTGACCCGCATGCCCAACCTGCCCGACCGTTTCGATGACGTCCGCCATCTCGAAGAGGTGATGACGCAACCCTCCGAAGCCCTGCAACGCGAGCTGGCGCGCGTCCCGGGCGACATCATGATCCTCGGCGTGGGCGGCAAGATGGGCCCGACGCTCGCGCGCATGGCCAAGCGGGCCGACCCGTCGCGGCGCGTCATCGGCGTCGCGCGCTTCTCGCAGGCCGGGCTGCGCGAGGAACTGCAGCAGCACGGCATCGTCTGCATCGAGGCCGACCTGCTCTCGCGCGAGCAGCTGCAAAAGCTCCCCGACGTGCCCAACATCGTTTTCATGGCGGGCCGCAAGTTCGGCAGCACGGGCAGCGAATGGCTGACCTGGGCAATGAACGCGCACGTGCCCGCTCTCGTGGCCGAGCGCTTCGCCGCGTCGCGCATCGTCGCCTTCTCGACGGCCTGCGTCTATCCCTTCGTCGCCACCTCGGGTAACGGGGCCGGGGAGGACGTGCCGCCCACCGCGCCTTCGGGCGAATACGCCAACTCCTGCGTCGCCCGCGAACGCATGTTCGAACACTTCTCCCATGAACTCGACACCGCGGGACGGCTGATCCGCCTGTCCTACGCGATCGACATGCGCTACGGCGTGCTGCACGACGTCGCGCAGAAGGTGCGCAGGCGCGAGCCGATCGATCTCGCCATGGGCCACGCGAACGTCATCTGGCAGGGCGAGGCCAACGACTGGGCCTTGCGCGCGCTGGCGCACTGCGACACGCCGACCTCGCCGCTGAACGTGAGCGGCCCGAAGATCAGCATCCGCGACGTCGCGACGCGCCTGGGCGAACGGCTGGGCGTCGCACCCGTGTTGACCGGGCAGGAAGCACCGACGGCATGGCTGGTCGACTGCGCGGAGGCGTTCCGGCTGTTCGGCCCGCCGCAGGTGTCGCTCGATCGCATGCTGGACTGGACGGCGGACTGGGTGCAGCGCGGCGGCGACAGCCTGGGCAAGCCCACGCACTACGAAGCGCGCGACGGGAAGTACTGAGATGCACTGGCGCGACATTCCCCCCGATTCGCTCGCCGTGCTGCGCCGGGGCGCGGTGATCCCGGCCCACCTGCTTGCACTCGATGCGGCGCGGCTGCTCGATACACGCCGCCAGCGCGCGATGACGCGCTATTACCTGGACGCGGGCGCAGGTGGCGTCGCGGTCGGCGTGCACTCGACCCAATTCGCCATCCGCGAGGTCGGCCTGTACCGGCCGGTGCTCGAGCTGGCCATGCAGACCGCGCGCGAGTGGACGCCGATCGGCGGCAAGCGCCCGCTCTTCATGGTCGCGGGCCTCGCGGGCCGCACGGACCAGGCGGTGCGCGAAGCGGAGACCGCGCGCGGGCTCGGCTACCACGCGGGCCTGCTGAGCCTCGCGGCGATGAAGGGCGCGAGCGAGGACGAGATCGTCGCGCATTGCAGCGCAGTCGCGCAGGCGATGCCGCTCGTGGGCTTCTACCTGCAGCCTGCGGTCGGCGGCATCCACCTGCCCGCGAGCTTCTGGCACCGCTTCGCGCAGATCGACAACGTGATCGCGATCAAGATGGCGCCCTTCAACCGCTACCGCACGCTCGACGTGATCCGCGGCGTGGTCGCGGCGGGCGCGGAAGAGCGGGTGACGCTCTACACCGGCAACGACGACCACATCGTCATGGACCTGCTCGCGCCCTTCACGTTCATGCGCGACGGCCAGGCCGTGACCGTGCGCATCCGCGGCGGCCTGCTCGGCCACTGGAGCGTGTGGACCCGGCGCGCGGTGGAACTGCTCGATCGCATCCACGCGGAAGTTGCCGCGGGGCGGATCACGCCGGAGTTGCTGGCGCTCGATGCGCAGGTCACCGATTGCAACGCGGCGCTGTTCGACGTGGCGCACGACTTCCACGGCTGCATCGCCGGCTGCCACGAAGTGCTGCGCCGGCAGGGCCTGCTGGAAGGAACCTGGTGCCTCGATGCGAACGAAGGATTGAGCGCGGGGCAGGCGGAAGAACTGACACGCGTCACTCGCGACTACCCGCACCTCGTCGACGACGCCTTCGTCGCGGAACATCGCGCGCGCTGGCTGGCGTGAACGCGCCCGACCCCGGGCAAACCGTATTGACAGCGAAAACCCGAGCCCGTAGAGTCCATTCAATTAACCGTTTAGTGAATTAACCCTCCCTGGAGACACCATGCACAAGCGCCATTTCCTGAAAGCCGTCTCGGTGGCGGCCGCCGCCCTCGCCCTGTCCGCACCGGCCCTGGCCCAGCAGTGGAAGCCCACACGGCCGATCAACCTGATCGTGCCGTGGGCCGCGGGCGGCTCCACCGACCAGGTGACGCGCGTCACCGCGGCCGAGCTGGAGAAGGCGCTCGGCCAGACCATCGTGATCGTCAACCAGCCCGGCGCGTCGGGCGCCATCGGCACCAAGAGCGCGCTCGATGCGGCCAAGGACGGCTACACCTGGACGGCCGGGGCCGCACAGGACCTGGGCACCTACCAGACGCTCGGCTCGGTCAACACCAGCATCAAGGACTGGCACCTCTTCCTCAACGTCGCCAACATCCAGGTGATCGGCGTGAACCCGAAGACGCCCTACAACAACGCCAAGGAGTTCCTCGATGCGATGAAGGCCAAGCCCGGCCAGGTCAGCGTCGCGACCGCGGGCGTGACGTCTGCCGGCCACAACGCGATGGAGCTGATCAGCAAGGTGACGGGCGTGAAATACAAGCACGTCACCTACGACGGCGGCAACCCGGCCGTCGTCGCCGTGGTGGCCGGTGAAGCCGACGCCACGACGCAGCTCGCGGTCGAGCAGGCCGACATGATCCGCGGCAAGCGGCTGCGCCCGCTCGCCGCCGTGAGCGACAAGGCGCTCGAGCTCGAGGGCTACGGCACGATTCCGCCGCTGTCGCAGACGCTGCCCGGCTTCACCGCGCCCGCCAACTACTTCGGCATCTTCATTCCCAAGGGCGTGCCGGACGACGTCGTCAAGACCGTCGAACGCATCTGGAACGAGCAGATCACCAAGAGCGACGCGCTGAAGAAGTACGCGGCGAGCCGCGGCGCCCTGTTCGCGCCGCAGTCCGGCGATGCCGCGCAGAAGGCCGTGTTCCCCGCGATCCAGGCCAACGCCTGGGTGCTGTTCGAAGGCGGCAAGGCGAAAGTGTCTCCGGACACCGTCGGCATTCCCAAGCCCTGAGCGGCGATGACGCCCGACCACAGCGCAGCCGCGCCGCCTGACGGCGCGGCGCAGGACGACGCGCCCATCCCGCCGCGCTCGGACCTGAAGGACGCGATCGGCTGGACGGTGCTGGGCATCGCCGTGCTGGCCGGCTCGCTCTCGATGGACCGGCTCGAGCGGCAGAGCATCAACCCGTACACGATCCCCGGCCTGCTGCCCGCGCTGCTCGGGATCGTGATGATCCTGCTGGGCCTCGTGCTCGGCCTGCGCAGCTGGCGACGCGGGGCGTTCACCACGCCCCTGCTCCCCGCCGGGCCGGACGAGCGCGAGCAGCGCCTGCGCATCGCCGTCGTGCTCGCGCTGTGCGTCGGCTACGGCGTCGTCCTCATCGGCCACGGCATCCCCTTCTGGGTGGCGTCGACGATCTACGTGACGGCCTCCATCCTCGTCATGCAGCGCATGAGCCGCGATCCGCAGGAGCGCGAACTGAATGTGCGCGTGTGGGCCAAGGCGCTCGTGATCGGCGCGGCGACTTCCGTCATCACGCAACTCGCTTTCCAGGAACTGTTCCTGGTGCGCATGCCCTGAAGCGAAACGAATCCCATGCAAGGACTCCAAGACCTCGGCCGCGCCTGGCTCAGCTTCATGGACCCCATGACGCTGCTGTACGGCCTGGGCGGCGCATTCGTCGGCATCGTGATGGGCATCCTGCCCGGGCTCTCCGCGACGCTCGCGATCGCGCTGCTCACCACGCTCACCATCAAGCTGCCGGCCAACCAGGCGATCCTGGTGCTGATCTGCTCCTACGTCGGCGCGCTGTACGGCGGCTCGCGCACCGCGATCCTGCTGAACATCCCCGGCACCGCCGCGAACGCGGCGTCCTGCGCGGACGGCTACGCACTCGCCAGGCAGGGACAGGCCGGCCGGGCGATCGGCATCGCGACCTCCGGCGCCTTCGTCTCCACGCTGCTGGGCGTCGTATGCCTCGCGCTCTTCACGCCGCTGCTCGCGGAAGTCGCGCTGTCCTTCGGCGCCTTCGAATTCTTCTGGCTCGCCCTCTTCGGCGTGACGATGTCCGGCAGCATCGTCGGCCATGACCCGCTCAAGGGCTGGCTGATGGGCCTGCTCGGCCTGTTCATCGCGCAGATCGGCCAGGAGGGCCTGTACGCGTACGACCGCTTCACCTTCGGCTGGGACGAACTCTCCGGCGGCTTCTCGCTCATCCCCGCGCTGGTCGGCGCGTTCGGCCTGGCCGAAGTGCTCACCACGCTGGCCGACCCCATCGAGCGCAAGATGGTGGAGATGCGCGATTCCGTGCTGCCGCGCTGGAAGGAGATCATCCAGTACAAATGGACGGTGCTTCGCTCCGGGATCATCGGCGTGCTGACGGGCCTGCTGCCGGGCGTGGGGGAGGACGCGGGCGCGTGGATGTCCTATGCCGCCGCGAAGGCCGTGAGCAAGGAGCCGGAGAAATTCGGCAAGGGCTCCATCGACGGGCTCATGGCCGCGGAGACGGGCGACATGTCCTCGATCCCGGGCCACATCATTCCCTCGCTCGCGCTCGGCATCCCGGGCTCCGCGCCGTCGGCGGTTCTGATGGCCGCGATGATCATCCACGGCGTGCAGCCCGGGCCGATGCTGATGATCCAGCATCCGCACTTCATCTACGAAGTGGTGGCGATGACGACGCTCGCATCCATCACCATCCTGCTGTTCGGCCTCTTCGGCGTGCGGCCGCTTCTGCACATCCTCAAGGTGCGCCGCGCGATCCTCATGCCGATCGTGTTCGTGCTGTGCGTGGTCGGCGCTTTCGCCACGGCGTCGCGCCTGTTCGACGTGTACGCGATGCTCGCGATCGGCATCGTCGCCTTCTTCCTGCGCCGGCGCGGCTACGAGATGGCGCCGCTGGTGCTCGGGATGGTGCTCGGTCCGCTGCTCGACAAGAGCCTGCGACGCGGCCTCGTGCTCTCGGACGGCAGCCTCGGGCCCTTCTTCAGCCGGCCGATCTCGCTGGCGTTCGCGGTGGTGACGATCTTCACCATCCTGCTGTATGTGCCGCCCTTCAAGGCCGCCGTGAACCGAGTGACCGGTGCGATGGGCGCGGGCATCCGCTCCCTGTTCGCACGCCGCGCCTGAAGCGCGCCACAATCGATTCATGAAATTCGCGCTCTGCAACGAGGTGCTCCAGCCCATGGCCTTCGCGCGGCAGTGCGTGACGGCCGCCGCGCTCGGCTACGACGGGCTGGAGGTCGCGCCTTTCACGCTCGCGGAAGACCCGATGCAGATCGCCGACGCGCAGGCGCGCGCCTACCGGCGCATGGCGGAAGACCAGGGCCTTGCAATCACGGGTCTCCACTGGCTGCTGGTCGCGCCCGCAGGCCTGTCCATCGTCGATGCCGACCCCGCCGTGCGCGCGAGGACGGTGTCGGTGATGCGGCGCCTCACGGAGCTGTGCGCGCTCATGGGCGGGCAGTACCTCGTGCACGGATCGCCCAAACAGCGCTCGGTGCCGGACGGCAGCACGCGCGGGGAAGCGCTGGCGCGCGCACAGGAGTGCTTCGCGCAGGTGGCGGACACGGCGCGCGACCTCGGCCTGGTCTACTGCATCGAGCCCCTGTCGCCGCGCGAGACGGACCTCCTCAACACGGTGGCCGAAGCGGCGGCGATGGTGGATGCGATCGGCTCGCCCGGTGTGCGCACGATGATCGACTGCAGCGCGGCGGGTCAAGCGGAAGCCCAGGCGGTCCCCGAGTTGATGGCGCGGTGGATCCCTTCGGGCCACGTCGCGCACGTGCAGGTGAACGACCCGAACCGCCGCGGCCCCGGGCAGGGCGAGATGCGCTTCGCGCCGATCCTGCAAACCCTGCTGCGCCTGCAGGCGCAGGGCGACTACGACGGCGTGGTGGCGGTCGAGCCCTTCGACTACGTGCCCGACGGCCCCGGCTGCGCAGCGCGCGCGATCGGCTATCTCAGGGGCATCCTGGAAGGGCTGGAGCCCGCAGCATGACGCCACCGGTCGCGTTCCGCATTCGCGAGATCGAGTTGTTCGAGCGGCCCGTGGTGCTGCGGCTGCCGTTCCGCTTCGGCGTGGTCACGCTCACCGAATGCCCGCAGGCCTTCGCGCGCGCGCACATCGAATTCGCCGACGGCCGCAGCGGCTGGGGCGCGGCCGCCGAGATGATGGCGCCCAAGTGGTTCGACAAGAACCTCGCGCTGTCCAACGAAGACAACTTCGCCCAGCTGCGCGAGGTGTTGCGCATGGCGCGCGAGGCCTACCTGTCGGACCCGGCGCCCGCCACGGCCTTCGGCCATTTCGCGCGGCACCACGACGTGCACCAGGCCGCGAGTGCGCAGCGCGGCTACAACCCCCTGCTGGCCAGCTACGGCCCCGCGCTGGTGGATCGCGCCGTGCTCGATGCGCTGTGCCGCGCGCGGGGCGTTTCCTTCTACGCGGCGATGGCGGGCAACCTGCCCGGCGTGGGAGAAGGCCGGCTGGAATTCGCGGGCCTGGACGTCGGCGGCCTCCTCGCCGCCTCGCGGCCGGCCCCGGAGATCGAGGCGCGCCATACGGTCGGCCTGCTCGATGCGATCACCGCCGCGGACCTCACGCACCGCGTGGACGACGGCCTGCCCGAAACGCTCGAGGAAGTGATCGCGGCGTACGGCCATCGCTATTTCAAGCTGAAAGTCAACGGCCAGGTCGATGCGGACCTCGCGCGGCTCGAGGCGATCGCGTCCGCGCTGGACCGCGCGGCCCCACCGTACTTCGCCTCGCTGGACGGCAACGAGCAGTACGAGGACGCGCAGGCCGTCGCCGGACTCGTGCAGGGCATCCAGCGCCGCCCCGCGCTGGCGCGCCTGTGGCGCTCCATCCTCTTCATCGAGCAGCCCATCGCCCGCAAGACGGCGCTGGAGAAAGACCTGCGCGGCGCGCAGCTGGGCAAGCCGGTGATCATCGACGAGTCCGACGGCGAACTCGACACCTTCCTGCGCGCCCGCGCGCGCGGCTACGACGGCGTCTCCTCCAAGACCTGCAAGGGCCTGTACAAGTCCATCCTGAATGCAGCACGCTGCGCGGCGTGGAACCGGCAGGAAGGTGCGGCCCGCTACTTCATGTCCGCGGAGGACCTCACGACGCAGGCCGGGCTCTCGGTGCAGCAGGACCTGGCGCTGGTCAACCTGCTGGGCATCCGTCACGTGGAGCGCAACGGCCACCACTACGTCAACGGGATGGCCGCGCAATCGCAGCGCGAGCAGGACGCCTTCCTCGCGGCCCACCCGGATGTGTACGAGCGCAGCCACGGCGCGGTGCGGCTCGCGATCCGGGACGGCCGCATCCGCATCGCGTCGCTCGCGCGCGCCGGCTACGCGAGCGCCGCAATGCCGGACTTCGCGGCGATGCGGGTGCTCGCCTGATCAGGTGTATTCGAGGCCCTGCAGGATCAGGGTGTTCAACCCGATCTGCGTGGCGTTGAAGGTCGTTTCCGCGGCCAGGATGCCCAGCTGCGCCTCGGTGTAGCTGCCGTTGTCCAGCAAGGCGACATAGCCGGCGATCGTCGAGGGCGTCATCGCGCCGCCGACCACGTTGCCGTACAGCAGCGTGACGACATCGTTGTGCGAGTGCACCGCGCCCAACCGCACGTTGAGCGCGAGCTGCATCAGCGCGTCGTAGCCCATCCCGCCGTCGGCGTACGACAGGCCGATGCCGACGTAGGCGCGATTGGTGACGGAGGGTCCGTCGAACACGGCGCCCAGGATCTTGGCCACCATGCCCGCGTTGCCGGAAAGGTCCAGCGCGACGTTCTTGTCGATGAAGTGCAGGCGCTCGACATCCAGCAGGGTGTCGATGCCTTCCTCGGGGTTCTTGTCGGTGACGGTGAAGCCCGTGTCCGTCTTGGCCAGCGTGTAGTTGAAGCGCTGCTGCAGGTACATCGCGGTGTCGATGCCGGGGCCGCCGTCCGCCGTGTCGTTGCCGTAGGCGCCGGTGAAGCTGTCGTTGCCCCCGAAGCCGTAGATGCTGTCGTTGTAGATCGTGCCGGCGAGCGAGTCGTTCGCGGCTGTCCCCGCGACGATGTTCGCGTAGGGCGACATGCGCACGGCGAAGGGCACGCCGTTCGCGAGAAGCGTGTCGCCGGAGACCACGAGGTTCGGAATGTCGCCATGGGCGTCGGAGAAGCCCCACTGCCCGTCCGTGTTGGCGAGGGTTTGCACGGCGAGCGCGCCCGAGGCCGGGTCCCACGCGTAGGTGCCCCATTCCATGCCGCTGTCGCCGGTGGGGTCCTTCGCGTGGCTGCCCTTGTCGGCCAGGAGGTAGGTGCCGTCGGCGAGGAAGGTGAAGACGAGCTTTTCGGAGCCGCCGGTCGTTTGTGCGGAGAACCAGGAGCCGACGATCGAGCCCGGTGAGGTCAAGAGGCGCGGCACCAGCACCGGGTCGTTGTCGCCCGTCAAGGTCAGGATGTCGCCCTGGACCTGCGCGCCGGTGATGTTGCCGTCCGACAGGCCCCAGGTGCCGTCGGTGTTGACGGTGAACACGAGGTTCAGCGTGCTGCTGAGCGAGTCCCAGGTGTAGGTGCCGTATTCCAGCCCGTTGAAGCCGCTCGGCTCGCGCGAGCTCGTGCCCTTGGTCGCAACCAGGAAGGTGCCGTCCGCGAGAAAGGAATAGCAGATCTGGTCCGTCCCCCCGCCGGGGTTGGATGCATACCAGCTGCCGACAATGGATCCGACTGCCATGGGCCCGCTCCTCTTCGATATGGATGAGGCATCCTAACGCGGGGTGCGCGCGAGCGCCAGCGCGGTAATCCGGATGCGGCGCTCAGGCCACGAACTGCAGCGAGAACGCGGGCTTGCGCTCGCCGACCTGCGTGCCGCGCGCGTTGGCGATCGCCTCGCTGCGCCACGGCCGCAGTTCGTCGCGCTGGCGCGCGTCGAGCCAGCCGAGCTGGTCGAGCACCGCCACCGTCGCCGCGTTGACGGCGAGCTTGTTGCCGTCGGAGATCTTCAGCGCGAAGGCCTGTCCGCGGCTGCGGCTCGCGAAGGCCTGCATGCCGTCGGCGCCCGCCTTGGTGACCCAGTCGCCCCGGCCCGCGCGCATGAAGGCCTGGTCGCTGCGGCCGGTGCCGGAGACGAGGTCGGGATGCGCCGTCATCGCGTCGGCGAGCTGCGAGAAGCTCTCGCCGAATTCGCCGTCGGCCTCGCCGCTCGCGAGGCGCGCGTAGCCACGCGCGAGATGCGCCAGCGGCACCGCGTAGTTGGGCGCGGAGCAGCCGTCGGTGCCGGCCTTCAGGTCTTCCGGCGCGAGGCCCACCGAGCGCGCGACGTCGCGGCGGATCGCCTGCTGCAGCGGATGCCCCGGCGCGAGGTAGTTGGCCACCGGCCAGCCCTGCTGCACGCAGTGCGCGAGAAAGCCCGCGTGCTTGCCGCTGCAGTTGTTGTGCCGCTCGTCCACCACCGCGGGCGCCGGGCCGACACCCGCCTCGACGTAGTAGGGCATGTGGCAGCCGCACTGCAGCGTCTTGTAGGTCAGGCCCGATTTGTCCAGCATCGCCTCCACGTTGGCGACGTGCATCGGCTCGCCGCTGTGGCTCGCGCACATCATCGCGACGTTCTCGCGCGTGAAGCCGAAGAGCTTCGGGCCGCCGGCCTGCATGAAGGGAAGCGCCTGCAGCGCCTTGAGCGTGGAGCGCGTGAAGACCGTGCGCATCGGGTCGCCGGCGCTCGCGAGCAGGCGGCCCTGCGTATCGACCAGCGCGACGGCGCCGAAGTGCGTGGATTCCAGCGTGCCGCCGCGGTACAGCTCGATGAGGGGGACGAGGGAAGTCATGGGGGGATTATCTTCTGCGGCTTGCGCGTCCGGCCGTCAAAATTCCCGACAATCCCCTCATGACTGACCTTCGCGCACCCCTGCAGGCCCAACTGGTGGAATGGCAAGTCGCGCCGGGCGCGACCGTGCGGGCGGGACAGGTCGTGGCCATCCTCGAAGCGATGAAGATGGAGCACGAAGTCCGCGCCACCGAAGATGGCGACGTCATCGAACTGTTCTTCGAGCGCGGGGACATCGTGGACGAAGGCGACGTGCTCGCGCGCCTGGCACCGGTGGCTGCGCACAAGCCGCAAGCACCGCGCGCCGACCCCGGCATGGAAACGGCGAGCGCGAACACGAATCCCCGGCCCGACCTGCAGCGCGTCATCGACCGCCACGCGCTCACGCTCGACGCCGCGCGCCCGCAGGCCGTGCAGCGCCGGCGCGAACGCGGGCAGCGCACCGCACGCGAGAACGTCGCGGACCTGTGCGATGCGGGCAGCTTCGACGAGTACGGCGCGCTCGCCGTCGCCGCGCAGCGCAGCCGGCGCAGCGAGGACGACCTGATGCGCAACACGCCCGCGGACGGCATGGTGACGGGCGTCGGCAACATCAACGGCGCGCTCTTCGGGCCGGAGAAGTCCCGCGCCGTCGTGATGGCGTACGACGCCACCGTGCTCGCCGGCACGCAGGGCATGCGCAACCACCAGAAGACCGACCGGATGCTGGGCCTCGCGCTGAAGAACCGCTGGCCCGTGGTGCTCTTCGCCGAGGGCGGCGGCGGAAGGCCGGGCGACACGGACATGCCGGTGGTTGCGGGCCTGCACGTCGGCACCTTCGCGGGCTACGCGCGGCTGAACGGCCAGGTGCCCGTTGTGGGCATCGTCTCCGGGCGCTGCTTCGCGGGCAACGCGGCGCTGCTCGGTTGCAGCGACGTCATCATCGCGACGGAGGACAGCAACATCGGCATGGGCGGGCCGGCCATGGTGGAGGGCGGCGGGCTGGGCAGCTTCGCGCCCGAAGCGATCGGTCCCGCGCGCGTGCAACACGGCAACGGCGTCATCGACGTCCTCGTGGCCGATGAAGCGGCGGCCGTCGCCGCGGCGCGGCAATACCTCTCCTACTTCCAGGGGCCCGTCAAGCACTTCACCGCGCCCGATCCGTTGCTCCTGCGCGACGTGGTGCCCGAAAACCGCCTGCGCGCCTACGACACGCGCGCCGCGATGTCGGGGCTTGCGGACACCGGCTCGCTGCTCGAGCTGCGCACGGGTTTCGGCGCAGGCATCCACACCGCGCTCGCCCGCATCGAAGGCCGCCCGTTCGGGCTCCTCGCGAACAATCCGCTGCACCTGGGCGGCGCGATCGACGCGGACGCCGCGGACAAGGCCGCGCGCTTCATGCAGCTGTGCAACGCGCACGGCCTGCCGCTCGTGAGCCTGGTCGACACGCCCGGCTTCATGGTGGGGCCGGACATCGAAGCGCGCGCGCAGGTGCGCCACGTGAGCCGCATGTTCGTCGCGGCCGCCCACTTGCGCGTGCCCTACTTCTCCGTGGTGCTGCGCAAGGGCTACGGCCTGGGCGCGATGGCCATGACGGCCGGGGGCTTCCACGAACCCGACTTCATCGCGGCCTGGCCGACGGGCGAATTCGGCGCGATGGGGCTGGAAGGCGCCGTGAAACTGGGCTACCGCAAGGAGCTCGAAGCCGCCGCGCCGGGCGAAGGGCGCGACCGGCTCTACGAGCAGCTGGTGGCGCGGCAATACGACAACGGCCAGGCGCTGAACATGGCCGCCACGCTGGAGATCGACGCGGTGATCGACCCCGCGCACACCCGGGCCTGGCTCGCGCGCGGCCTCGCCGCCGCCCGCCGCGCCCCGGGCGCCCCGGGCGCCAGCGTGGACACCTGGTAAATCCCCGGGCATCATGGGCCCCGTGGAGTTTGCCCGTCCCACCGCATCTACTCGCTCGATCGCGAAATTCTTCCTGCTGCTGATCGCAGCCTGCCTCTGCGCAGCCGCGCAGGCGGCGTCGCACGGCGCCGCGCCTTCGGTCCCCGCCATCCACCTCGCGCCGGGCGCCGGCCCTTATTCGCTCTCGGCCCTGCCGCAGGTGCTCGCGCCGCGCGGGGCGCTCACCTTCGCCGACGCCGCCGCAGGGCGGCTGGGCGGCCATCCCGAGCAGCCCGACGGCGTCACGGTGCCCTTGTCCGAGAAGGACGAGCTGTGGATCCCGCTGCGCCTGCACAACGCTTCCGACCAACCCGCGACCTGGCAATTCCAGGTGCCGCAGCCCTCGATCGATGAAGTCACCCTGTACGAATCGCGCAACCGCCGCTGGAGCGAAAGCAGCGCCGGCGACCGCGTCCTCCAGTCGCAATGGCCGCGGCACGGGCGCTATGCGCGATTCGAGATGCGTTTCGAGCCGCGCGAGACGCGGCAGTTCGTGGTGCGCGTGCGCAATGCCGTGCCGGCGCCCGTGCCCACCCGCCTCGTGACGGATGCGGCCGGCGAGGAGGCCGAGCAGCGCGCCGGCATCGGCTTCGGTTTGGTGCTGGGCATGCTCGCCCTGCTGGTCGCGGCCTGCTTGGTGCAGGGCGTGGTCTACCGGGATTCCGCCTACCTCCTCTACGGCGCCTACGCGCTGCTGCTCGGCTTCGCCTTCTCCGCGATCTCCGGGCTCACGACGCAGTACCTCTGGGGCGACGCGATCGAGTGGGCGGACGTCTCCAAGGCCGTCTTCCCGGTCGCGGCGGCCGGCGTGTCGGTGTGGCTCGTTCGGGCGCTGTGCCGCGTGCGCACGCGCGGCATGACGCTGTCGAACGGCTCGGCCGTGATCGGTGGCGGCGTGATCGCGGTGGCCGTGGCATTCGCGGTGCTGGGCGTCGTCCTGCCGCCCGTGATGGCGGTGGCGATGGGCGCCGCGGCGCTCACGGTGCTCGCGATGGCGCTGTGGACCTGGCGCCGCGGCGACCCGGTGGGCCTGTGGGTCTTCATCGCGCATGCGCCCCTCATCGGGCTCACGCTGCTCGTGATGCTGCGCATGTTCGGCATCGCGCCCTTCGAGTTCGACTCCAGCGTGGCCACTTCGCTCGCCATCGGCGCGATCCTGCCGCTGCTGCTGTACGCGCTGCACCAGCGCTCGCGCGAATTCCTGGCGGTGCAGGAGCGCGCGCGGGAGATGCCGTCGATCGATCCGCTCACCGGCCTGCTCGCGCCGCGCATGTTCGCGGACCGCGTGCGTGCCGCCGTGCGCCGCTGGCAGCGCAGCCGGCACAACGCGGCGGTGCTCTACATCCGCGTCACCAACTACCCGCGCATCCGCGAGACGCACGGAAGCGCCGCCGCCGAGCAGACGATGATCCGCGCGGCGATCCGCCTGCAGGGCCTCATGCCGGACGCCGACTGCATCGGGCGCGTGAGCGAGAACACCATCGGCCTGATCGTGGAGACCGTCACGATGCGCGCCGCGCTGATGGAGCGCGCGTCGCGGCTCGTCGCGCACGGCCTCATGCCGCTGAAGGACCTGGTGCCGGAGATCATCCTGAACCTGCACGTGGTGGGCAACGTGCTGTCGGAAAACCCGCTGGAAGCCCCGGCCCTGCAACAGGCGCTGGAAAACGACCTCGCATCGATGTCCGCGCGCACGCGCCGGCCGATCCGTTTCCTGGAGGCCGGCGTGAGCCGGGCGGCGGAGGCCGAGGCGGACGACCAGGAGCTCGAAGCCCCGACCCAGATGCTGGGCGGCACCGCCGACTCCTGGGCCCAGTCCGTGCCGAATCGCTGAAGCATGGGTGCAGACGACATCGCCGCCATCGAGCGCGCCACCGTCGCCGCCGTGTCGCCGACCGCGCAGGAGGAACTCGCAGGCTGGCTGCTGCCCTTCGACGCGGGCGTCGTCAACCGCGCGAAGAGCGCCGTGCCGTTGTCGCACGACCCCCCGGCGCTGGACCTGATCGCAGCCATCGAGTCGCGCTACCTCGAGCGCGGGATGCGTCCCTTGCTGCGGCTGCCCGCCGTGGCGGCTTTCGACGCCTGCCGCGACGCCCTGGCCCGGCGCGGCTGGGCGGAAACCGGCAAGCCGGTGCACGTCCAGGTCGCCCCTGCCGCGGGCGTGCGCGCATTCACGCGCGAGCCGCCGGCGGACACCGATTCGCGGCCGGACCCGGGGTGGGCGTCGGTCTTCCTGGGCGAGGGGTTCGACCCCGTGGCGGGCGCCAGCCGCGTCGCGATCCTGAGCCGGGCGCCGGACGCGCTCTTCGCGAGCGTGCGCGAAAACGACGACACTGTCGCAGCCGGCATGGGCGCATACAGCCACGGATGGGCGAGCGTCCACGGCATGCGCACCGCGCAGCGCTGCAGGGGCCGCGGCCTGGCGGGCCGCGTGCTCGCCGCGCTGGCCCATGGCGCGCTCGCGCGCGGCATGGAGCGCATGTTCCTGCAGGTCGAAGCCGGCAACGATGCGGCGATTTCACTTTACCGCCGCGCGGGGTTTGCCACCGCGTGGAACTACAGCTACTGGACCCCCCGATGAATGCACCCCTCCACATCCGCAAGGCCCAGCCCCGCGATGCAGACACCATCGCCACCTTCAACGCCGCGATGGCGCTGGAAACCGAACACAAGCACCTCCTGCCCGAGCGGATCGGCGCCGGGGTGAGGCGGCTGCTGGGCGACCCCTCCCTGGGTTTCTACGTGGTGGCGGAGCGCGCCGGTGACGTCGTGGGCTGCCTGCTGGTCACCAACGAATGGAGCGACTGGCGCAACGGCCTCTTCTGGTGGATCCAGAGCGTCTACGTGGCCGAAAACGCGCGCCGCCAGGGCGTGTACCGCGCCATGTACGACCACATCCGCGAACTCGCCAGGGCCGACCCGGGCATCTGCGGCTTCCGGCTCTACGTGGAAAAGGACAACGCCCCCGCCCAGCGCACCTACCGGTCACTGGGGATGGCCGCGACGGACTACCTGATCTTCGAGGAATTGAAGCCGGGGGTGAAGTACTTCGCCTGAGGGGGCGATCTTCGCAAAAAACCCTCCAGGTACCCAAACGGCCCGGTTTATCCCGTCCGCCGGCATCCTGTCGCTTCCGCAGGCGGTTCGTCGCAAAATAGATGCCTTTCCGCCGGGGCGTGCGTACAGTCCGCCCCTGGCGCGGGCGGGACTCCAAAACAGGCCCTCCGCTATCTACACAGAGGTCAAAAACCTGGAGGGGTTCGACGTGCGTATTCTTTTCATTGCCCTGGCGGTCGCCGCCACGCTGGCCGGCTGCAACCGGGGCGCCGGTGCGGACGCCAAGGCCGCCACCACGCCGCAGGCGCTCCTGATCGCCCCCGAGGACGTCATCACCCTCAAGCCCTCCGCTGTGACGGCCGGGCCGCTCATCACCGGCAGCATCCAGCCCGACCGCCGGGCCGACCTGCGCGCGGAAGTCTCCGCCGTCGTCCTGGCGGTGCTCAAGGAAAACGGCCAGGCGGTCCAAAAGGGCGACCTGCTGGTGCGCCTGGACGACACCTCCATCCGCGACAGCCTGCTGTCCGCCCAGGAGGCCGAGCGTGCCGCCGGGCAGGCGTTCGACCAGGCCGAGCGCCAGTTCCAGCGCCTGAAGACGCTGCGCGAATCCGGCATGACCTCCGCGCAGCAGATGGAAGACGCCGAAATCCGCCGCAACACCACGCAAAGCGACCTGTCCGCCGCCAAGGCGCGCGTCGTGGGCGCCCGCCAGCAGTTGCAGCGCACCGAGGTGCGCGCGCCCTTCGACGGCATCGTGGCCGACCGCAAGGTCTCCGCCGGCGATACGGCGCAGGTCGGCAAGGAGCTCCTGAAGGTGATGGACCCGCGCAGCCTGCGGTTCGAGGGGCTCGTGTCCTCCGACGCGATCCAGTCGATCCGCGCCGGGCAGGCGGTGAGCTTCCGCGTCAACGGCTACGGCAGCCAGGACTTCAACGGCCGCGTGCGGCTGGTGTCGCCGACGGCCAATCCCACCACCCGGCAGGTCGAAGTGCTGGTGGACATCGCGGGCGACGCGCCTGCGCGCCTGGCCGGCCTCTACGCCGAGGGCCGCGTCGAGGCGTCCAGCAGCACGGCGCTCGTGATCCCGGCGTCCGCGCTGGTGCGCGAAGGCGACAAGTCCTGGGCCTGGCGCCTGCAGGGCAATGCGATCAGGAAGGTGGCGCTGACGGTGGGCGACCGCGACCCGCGCCGCGGCGACTACGTGGTCATCGCCGGCCTGGCCGACGGCGACCGGCTGCTGCGGCACCCGGGCGGCACGCTCAAGGACGGGCAGGCGGTGCAGGCCACGGCCTCGGCGGTGACGGCGTCCAACGCCGCGTCGTCGGCGGTGCGCTGAAGCGGAAGGCGCGCCATGTTCCTTTCCGACTTCTCGATCAAGCGGCCCGTCGCGACGGTCGTCATCATCCTCGGGCTCATGTGCCTGGGCCTGCTCGCGCTCAACAAGCTGCGCGTCAACGAGATCCCCGACGTGGAGCAGCCGGTGCTCTCCGTGGACATCAACTACCCCGGCGCCGCCCCCGAAACAGTCGAGCGCGAGATCATCAACCGCATCGAGAAATCGCTGCAGAGCATCACCGGCGTGTACGAGATCCGCTCCACCGCGAGCGACAGCAACGCGCGGATCATCGTCATCTTCAATTTCAACAAGAACATGATCGAGGCGTCCGACGAGGTGCGCAACGCGATCTCGACCGTGCGCTACAAGCTTCCCGTGGAAATGCGCGAGCCGGTGATCCGCCGGCGCGACCCCGGTGCCTTCCCGATCATGGACCTCGCGCTGTCGTCCACCTCGCTCAGCCACGCGGTGATCTCGCGCATGGCGGAAGACGAGCTGTCCGACAAGTTCCGCGGCATCGACGGCGTGTCGATCGTGAGCGTCAACGGCTCGCTCAAGCGACAGCTCTCCGTGCTGCTCAAGGCCGACCGCCTGCGCGAATACAACGTGTCGGTCGCCGAAGTTGTGCTCGCGCTGCAGAACCAGAACACCACGGCGCCCGTGGGCCGCATCATCGGGCCGCTGAAGGACCAGAGCATCCGCCTCGTCGGCCGCATCGAATCGCCGGCGGAGTTCGCGCAGATCATCGTCAAGCGGCGCGGCGACGAGATCGTGCGCCTCGGCCAGATCGCGAGCACGGTGGACGGCTTCGCCGAGCTCGACAGCTTCAGCGTGCGCAGCGCGCACCCCAACGTGAGCATCTCCATCACGCGCGCGCGCGACGCAAGCACGGTGGCCGTCGCGAAGAAGGTGCGCGAGATGACGGCGGAGATCAACAAGACCCTCCCCGCCGGCACCAAGCTGGAGATCACACGCGACGGCGGCGAGGACGCGCAGGACAACCTGAACAACGTGATCCACTCGCTCACGCTGGGCGCGCTGCTCACGATCTTCGTGGTGTACGTGTTCCTCAACTCGTGGCGCTCCACGCTGATCACCGCGCTCAGCCTGCCGACCTCCGCCATCGCCGCGTTCATCGCGGTGTGGCTGTGCGGCTTCACGCTCAACCTGATGACGCTGCTGGGCCTGTCGCTCGCGATCGGCGTGCTGATCGACGACGCGATCGTCGTGCGGGAGAACATCGTGCGGCACATGGAGCGCGGCGCGGACCGGCGCACCGCCGCGAGCGTGGGTACCGCCGAGATCGGCATGGCCGTCGCCGCGACGACCTTCTCGATCATCGCGATCTTCATCCCGGTCGCGTTCATGCCCGGCGTGGCCGGTGAATGGTTCCGCCCGTTCGCCCTCACCGTGGCGTGCTCGGTGCTGGTGAGCCTGTACATCTCCTTCACGCTCGACCCGATGCTCTCCGCCTACTGGGGCGACCCGGTGAGCCATAGCCAGCGCGAATACAAGGGCATCTCCCTGTACCTGAAGCGCTTCAACGAATGGTTCGACCACCAGGCCGACCGCTACGGCAACGTCATCGCCTGGGCGCTGCACCACCGCCGCTGGATGACGGTGGCGGCCGTCGGCAGCTTCGCCGCGGCCATCGGGCTGCACGCGTGGCTGGGCGGCTCGAGCTTCCTGCCGGTGCAGGACGCCGGTGTGATCGCCGTGGAGATCCGCACGCCCTCGTCGGCGAGCCTGGAATACACGCGCCTGAAGATCGAGAAGGCCGCCGAGCTCGCGCGCACGCTGCCCGAGACGGTGGCGACCAACAGCATCGTGAACATCGGCGGCGGCCGCGTCTACGTGGACATCGGCAAGCTCTCCGAGCGCAAGCGCAAGGCGCAGGCCATCGCGGTGGACCTGCGCAAGCTGATGGCGCAGCTCGTGGGCGCCGAATACACGGTGCAGGACGACCTGAACAACGGCACGCGAAAGCCGGTGCAGATCCAGTTCTATGGCGCCGACGCGCGCACGCTGCTGGGCCTCACCAACGCGTACATGGACCGGCTGCGCACGGTGCCCGGCGCGGTGGACGTGGGCCTGTCGGAAGCGAGCCCGAAGGACGAACTGAAGATCGAGCTGAACCGCGGTCTCGCGAACTCGCTGGGCATCTCCGTGAACGACGCGGCGCAGGCCCTGCGCGTGGCGTTCGCGGGCGTGGAGGTCGGCGACTGGGTCGACCCGACCGGCGAATCGCGCGACGTCGCGGTGCGGCTCGACCCCAAGGACCGCGTGGACGCCGAGAACATCGAGCGCCTGCCGATTGCCGTGGCCAACAGCAACATGGTCGTGCCGCTCAACCAGATCGCCACCATCACCATGGGCGAGGGCCCCGCGCAGATCCAGCACCTGAACAGCCGCCGCATGATCGCGGTGTCGGCCAACGCGCAGGGCCGCGCGTCGGGCGACGTCACGCAGGACGCGATGAAGCTCGCCAAGGCGATGGAATTCCCGCCCGGCTACGGCGTGGAACTGGGCGGCGCGGGCAAGGACCAGAAGGAAGTGTTCGGCGCGATGGGCACGGCCCTCGCGATGGGCGTGGGCCTCATGTACCTGATCCTCGTCGTGCAGTTCGGCTCCTTCACCGCGCCGCTGGCGGTGATGCTGTCGCTGCCCCTCAGCCTGATCGGCGTGGTGCTGGCCCTGCTCGTGACACACGCCACGCTCAACCTCATGAGCTTCATCGGCATCATCATGCTGATGGGCCTCGTCGCGAAGAACGCGATCCTGCTGCTGGACGCCGCGCGCAAACGCGAAGCCGAGGACGGCATGGGCCGCGAGGACGCGCTGATGGCGGCTGGCCGTGCGCGGCTGCGCCCGATCCTGATGACGACCTTCGCGCTGATCGCGGGCATGATGCCCGTCGCGATCGGCATCGGCGAAGGCGCGGATTTCTACCGCCCGCTCGCGATCGCGATCATCGGCGGCACGCTGACGGCGACGCTGCTCACGCTGCTGGTGGTGCCCGCGTTCTACGACAGCATCGAGATCGCGCGCGACCGCATGGTGGCGAAGTTTCAACGGCGCGCCGCGCGGCGCAACGCCATCGTGGCGTTCGCGCTCACGGCCGGCGAAGCGGTGCTCGCGCTGCTGATGCTGCGCGGCGCGTGGCGGGCGCTGCGACAGTGGCGCGGCGGCCGCGCCGCGGTGCCCCAGGGCGACGCCGCCGCGGTCGTGGGCAAGTAAGCGCTTGGCCGACAACGCCGCCGTCACCGAGGTCAAGGCCCGCGCGCGCATCCGGCTGAATGCGGCGCGCCGCGAGGACGCATCGCACGGCCTGCGCCTGCGCGACGAACTGATCGCCGTCTCGCGCGAGGCGGGCTTTCGCGATTGGGATCATGCGCGCAAGGTGCTCGGCGGCGATTCGGCGCACGGCGACGACATGGGCACCTTCTGGCACGCCCCGCGCTGCACGACGCTGTTCAACGAGTGGTTCGCGTCCTATGCGCCCGCGCTCGAGACGCAGGCGTCGCATCCCGGCAGCTTCGTGCTGCCCTACGGACGGCAATACGTCGTCGCCCGGGACGAATTCATCCGCGAACTCGCGCTCGACCCGGCCGACCCCTCCTGGGCCGAGATCGGCCGCGACCTGGTGCGTGGCTATGGCCGCCCCCCGTGGGTCGCACTCGCGCGGCAACGCCTGCGCGCGCCGCCGGACACTTTCGCGACACCCCGCCCTTCGCTACAATCGCGGCTCAGGCGCTGAGGGGCGCCTGCCCGCACAAGAGGCTCTCACCCTCCACAGTCTTCTCGATTCATTCGACCTGACGGCACCGTTGTTTCGTTGGCCAAGCGCGGGATTGGCCTCCAACGAACCAGGAGCTTTGTCATGGCGAATCCCGCCCCCTCATCCCCGTCCGCGCGCCGCGAACTCTCGCGCCACTACAAGGACAACCCGCCGCCCGCCGGCGTGTTCGCAATACGCAACCTCGACGACCACCGCGTGTACGTGAACGGCAGCATGAACGTCGATGGCGCGATGAACCGCGCGCGCTTCGAACTCACGATGCGAGGCCACCGCAACAAGGCGCTGCAGGCCGACTGGCTGCGCCTGGGCGCGGAGCGGTTCAGCTTCGAGATCGTCGACACCGTGAAGAAGCGTGAGGAGCCGGGGTTCGACGCCGCGGCCGAACTCGAGGGACTGCTGGCGATGTGGCGGCAGGAACTCGGAAGCTGGGCCCCGGCCGGCTACAACGAGCGCGAAGGAGTGTCCGCATGAAGCCCGACGCGATGGCCCTGTGCATGCAGGTGTGCGACGCCTATGCCCGCCTCATGCTCAAGCTCGATGACGTGCTCGGCACGATGCATGGACTGGGCCTGGCTGAATTCCGCCTGCTGCGCGCGTTGGCCAGTGCGCCGCAGGAACGGCTGCCGGTCGCGGCGCTGGTCTCGCCCATGGGCGTGCGCTTGTCGGGGGTCACGCGGCAACTCATGCCGCTGGAGAAAACCGGCCAGCTCAGGCGCGAGTCAGGCACCGACGGCAAGCGCTATGCCGTGCTGCTGCCCGGCGGCAAGCGCGCCGTGCGCGAAGCGGAAGTCACGGCGGAGGCGATCTGCGCCGAGGCGCTGGCGGAAGGGCCGGCGGCGAACGCGGCGGTCCTGCGTGACATCCTGCAACGACTGTGCGATGCCCCTGCCTTGCGCCTTTGAACTTGCATGGTGCACGCGGGGACTGCATGATCCTGCGCATCATGAGCACGACCACCGACGTCCATTCCGCCGCCCGCGAAGGCTTCGCCCGGGAGGCGGGCACCTACAGCCGCGGCCGTCCCGACTATCCGCCCGAACTGCAGGCCTGGCTCGAGGAGACCCTCGCGTTGGGCCCGGGCCGGCGCGTCGCCGATGTGGGCGCGGGCACGGGCAAGTTCTGCAAGCTGCTCAGCGCCACGGGCGCGCAGGTGCTGGCGATCGAACCGGTGGACGAGATGCGCGCGGAAGCCGCGAAGCTCCCCGGCGTCGTGGCGCTGGCCGGGACCGCGCAGGCGCTGCCGGTGGCGGACGCGTCGCTCGATGCGATCGTCTGCGCGCAGGCCTTCCACTGGTTTGCCACGACCGACGTGCTGGATGAATTCGCGCGCGCGCTGAAGCCCGGCGGGCGTCTCGGCCTCGTCTGGAACGTGCGCGACGAATCGGTGGACTGGGTGCGCGCGATCACCGAACTCATCACGCCCTACGAGGGCGATGCGCCACGCTTCTACAAAGGCGACTGGAAGAAGCCCTTCCCGCATCCGCGCTTCGGCCCGCTGCGCGAGACGGCGTTCGCGTACGAGCACGTGGGCAGCGCGCAGCAGGTGGTCATCGACCGGTTCATGAGCGTGAGTTTCCTCGCGGCGCTGCCCCCGGCCGGGAAGGCGCACGTCCAGGCGGAGCTGGAACAGCTCGTCGCGACGCACCCGGCGCTGCAAGGCCGGGCGGAGTTGCGTTTCCCTTACCGCACGCTGGCGTTCGCCGCCGTGAAGAACTGATGTCAGCGCCCGGTGACGATCTCCCTCCCCTGCCCGCCACGCCCGCGGGCCGCTACCGCCACTACAAAGGCGGTGACTACGAAGTGGTCGGCGGCGCGCGCCACAGCGAAACGCTGGAGCCGCTGGTGGTCTACCGCCCGCTCTACAACGCATCCGGCCTGTGGGTGAGGCCGCACGCGATGTTCTTCGGCGACGTCGAAGTGGATGGCGTGCGGCAGCCGCGCTTTGCGCCCGTGGGCGGCTGAGCGGGTGAGCCAGTCCGTCTTCACCGAGGTCGAGTTCTGGGCGCTGGTCGCCCTGTCGCTGGTGGTGCCCGTCGCCATCTACGGCGCGATGCTCGTGCGCAAGGCCATCTCTGCCTACACGGTGCTCGGCCTGGGTTTGCTCCTCGTCGCGTTGTCGGCCGTGGACATCTACCTGCTGCAGCACGTGGCCGCCGCCGCGAAGCTCACGCCGTCGCTGGCCGACGATGCCGTCTTCCTCTCCGAACTCTCGCTCGCGCTCTACCTGCTGCCCGCCCTCTTCGGCGGCATCGGCATCAACCTGGTCTCCCACGTGCTCGTGCGCCACCTGGAGCAGGCCGAGGCAAAATACCAGCGCGACCATCCGGACACCTGAAGCCACCATGCGCATCGAAGTCGACGACCTCACCCGCCCGCAAGTCCACGCGCTGCTCGAGGAGCACCTGGCGAACATGTACGAGCTCTCGCCGCCCGAGAACGTGTTCGCCCTCGACCTGTCGAAACTGCGCGCGCCGGGCATCACCTTCTGGTCCGTGTGGGACGGGGAAGACCTCATCGGATGCGGCGCGCTCAAGGAGCTCTCGCCCACCCAAGGGGAGATCAAGTCCATGCGCACGCCGGCCGCGATGCGCCGGCGCGGTGCGGGCCGCGCAGTGCTGGAGCACATCCTGTCCGTGGCGCGCGAACGCCGCTACGACAGGCTCAGCCTGGAGACGGGGTCGCATCCCGCCTTCGAGCCCGCGCACCGGCTCTACCGCAGTGTCGGCTTCACCGAATGCGGCCCCTTCGGCAGCTACGCGGAAGACCCCCACAGCGTCTTCATGACGCTGGAACTTCCGAAACCATGATGGCTTTCAACCGGAGAGGTCCATGATCACGCTCGAGTTCCTCATCACCTCGCTCATCGTCGTGCTGATTCCCGGGCCCGGCGTGATCCACACCGTGTCCACCGGCATCATGCAGGGGCGCCGCGCCAGCATCTTCGCCGCGCTCGGATGCACCGCGGGCATCGTGCCGCACCTGGCCGCGACCGTGCTGGGCCTGGCCGCGGTGATGCACGCGAGCGCGGTGGCCTTCCATGTGCTGAAGTACGCGGGTGTCGCCTACCTCTTCTACGTCGCCTGGCAAACCTGGCGCGACAAATCGGCCTTCGCGGTGGACGGCAGCGTGGCGCGCGCCTCGTCGGTCGGATTGGTGGTCAAGGCCTTCCTCATCAACATCCTGAACCCCAAGCTCACCATCTTCTTCCTCGCCTTCCTGCCGCAGTTCGTCGATCCCGCGCGGGGCGATGCGCTGGTGCAGCTGCTCGTGCTGAGCGCGGTGTTCATGGCGATGACCTTCGCCGTGTTCGTGGTCTACGGCGTCGTCGCCCATGCCTTCCGCGCGGTGGTGATGGAGTCGGCGCGCGTGCAGGGCTGGCTGCGCAACGGTTTCGCGGCGGCGTTTGCGGGCCTGGGCGCCAAGCTGGCCCTGACGGACAAATAGCCATGCGGATCCCCGGTCGCTGCCATTGCGGCAACATTTCCTTCCAGCTCGACTGGACACCGGAGCCTGCGGAAATCCCCGCGCGGGCGTGCACCTGCTCCTTCTGCACCAAGCACGGCGGCGTCTGGACGTCCTGCCCGACCGGCGCGCTCACCGTCCACGTCAGCCATCCGGAGCGCGTCTCGCGCTACGCCTTCGGCACGAAAACCGCCACCTTCCACATCTGTTCGGAATGCGGCGTGGTGCCGGTCGTGACCTCGGAGATCGACGGCAAGCTCTACGCGGTGGTGAGCGTCCACGCCTTCGAGGGCGTCGACCCTGCGTTGCTGCGGCATGCGCCCGCCAGCTTCGACGGAGAGGACGAAGCGTCGCGCCTCGCGCGGCGCGCGCGCAACTGGATCGGCGACGTGCGCTACACGGAAGGCGCCCCCGCATGACCGCCGGCTGACGGGACGAATGCTGCATCGCGGAATCGCTCCGCTCCTACAGGCCGCCAGCGCGGGCCCTTCCAGAATCAGCGCCATGACCTCCCCCGCCCTGCCCTTTCGCGACAGCGTCCGGTTCTACGACCAGGACGCCCAGCTCGTTTCCATGCTGGTGGACTACGTGGGCCCCGCCCTGCGGGAAGGCCGGCACGCGTTCGTGATCGCGCGGCCGGGCATCGCGCATGCGGTGTCCGTGCGATTGCATCGCGAATACCTGCGCGGCGGCGCGGCCGTGGGGGTGCTCTCGCTCATCGATGCGCGCTCCACGCTCGACCAGGTGCTGGTGGAAGGCTGGCCCGATGCCGCCGCCTTCGACCGCCATGTGGGTTCGCTCGTGCGCATGGCCGCGGCCGAGGGCCGGCCCGCTGTCGCGTTCGGCGAAATGGTCTCGCTGCTGTGGGACGACGGCAAACCCGAAGCGGCGCTGCGGCTCGAAGCCCTGTGGAACGACCTGCAGAACCAGGGCGCCTTCTCGCTCATGTGCGCCTATCCCGCGCGCCTCTTCAACCACGTGGAGGGCGATGCGCCCTATGCGCCGGTGCTGGGCCGGCAACGCGAAGCGCTGGCCGCCTGAACGCCCTTCAGGCGAGCGCGCCGCAAAATTCCATGAAGGCCGGCATGTCCGATTTCGGGATGGCCGCGTCCGCGCCGAGCTTCAGGCAGTACTTCGAGATGCCTTCGGTGACGTAGTCGCTGAACACGACCACCTTCGAGGCACTGGGGCGTCCCTTCGTCCGCGCGATGACACCCATGCCGGTGCCCTGCTCGAGCACGAGGTCCACCACCGCGAGGTCCCACTTGCCCTGGTTCTCGGTCAGCCACAGGATGGCTTCCGCCTCGGTCCCGGCCGATGCGACGACGACGAAGTTGCCCATGCTCCTGAGCAGATCTTCGATCACACCTTTCAACTGGTTCATGTCTTCCACGAGGAAGACCCTCACCGCCTTGCGCTTCTCCATCCCCCGATGTTAATTGGATGTGCGCGGGCCCGCCTCATCCTTTCCGGCTTTTATTTCACCTCATCCCATGGATGAGCTGGGCGCCACCACGCGCACCGGGCACTCGCGGTGGATGCGAAAACCCATGCGCGCGTACAGGCCGTGCGCACCGTTGTTGGACCGCATCACGTGCAGGAAGGATTGCTCGCCGCGCGCCATCTGCCGGCGCACCACGTGGTTCACGAGCAGGCGCGCGAGCCCGCGGCCCTGCGCCTGCGGATGCGTGCACACGCCGCTCACTTCGCGCACCCCCGCCGCCTGCACGCGCTCGCCGCACATCGCGATGAGGCGCCCGTCCTCGAAGACGCCGAAATACTCCCCGAGCTCCGGCGTGCGCGGGCCGAAGGGACCCGGCTGCGTGAGGGCCGCGAGCTCGGCCGCCAGCGGCGCGTGCCCAGGCTGCAGCCGCTCGATGCGCGGGTCGTGCACCGCATCGGGCACGGGTGCATCCCACACCATCTGGTACATGGTCGCCTCGGCCTCGACGGTCCAGCCCGCAGGCGGCGGGCCCGTCCAGTCCGCGCAGTAGAAATGCTCCCCCGGCTCGCAGTAAGGCGCCAGCGCGTCGAAGTCCGGCTGCTGTGCATCCCGGAAGCCGACGATGGGTGAGAAGCCGCGCGCGAAGCGCCGCGCGCCGCCGGCGCCGCTCGCGAATTTCGCCTGCGGCCCGGTGAGGGCGTTCCAGAAGATGTTGTCGAGCACCTGCACGAGCGCAACGATACGCGAGCCGGGGCCGCCTTGCACGCGGCCGGCTCGCGCCGCGCTTCAGGGCTCCTGGCGCACCGTGTCGGCAGGCGCAGGCACCTCTCTCGGCGCCGGTGTGACGAGGATGGTCGAGCGCTGCGGCAGCTCGTCCAGTTCGATCCATTCCCCGCTGCGCACCTGCTTCTGCGGACCCGATACATTGCCCGGGGGCGGCACCGTGCCGTCGGCACGCCACGCGAGCGTCACCCAGCGGCCGGCCAGCCGCAGCACGATCTCGAAGCGCGGCCAGTGGCCCGGCACCCGCGGCTCCAGGCGCACCGCGCCGGGGCGCACCGTGAGGCCCAGCAGCGTCTCCACCGAGGCGCGGTAGAGCCACGCGGCCGAGCCCGTGTACCAGCTCCAGCCGCCGCGGCCAATGTAGGGCGGCGCGCTGTAGATGTCGCCCGCCATCACGTAGGGCTCCAGTTCGTAGGCCTGGCCGAGCGCCGCGTTCTGCCAGCGGTGCGCGGGACTGAGCGCCTCGAAGCTCTTCCACGCGCCGTCGTGGTCGCCGGTGAGGGCCTGCGCCATCATCGCCCACACCGCGGCATGCGAATACTGGCCGCCGTTCTCGCGCACGCCGGGCGGGTAGGCCTGGATGTAGCCCGGGTTGTTGGCCGAATGCTGCAGCGGCGGATGCAGCAGGCGCAGCAGGTTCGCTTCGCGGTCGATGAGGTGCGTGCCCAACGACGCCATCGCCTTGGCCGTGTACTGCGGCTCCGACGCGCCCGAAAGCACCGACCAGGCCTGCGCGATCAGGTCGATGCGGCATTCCTCGTTCGCGCTCGCGCCCAGCGGCGCGCCGTTGTCGAAGAACGCGCGGCGGAACCATTCGCCGTCCCACGCGGGACCGTGCAGCGCCTCGATCCAGCCCTTGCGCGCCGTGCCCCAGCGCTGCGCGCGCTCGGCCTCGCCGCGGGCGGTGGCGGTGGGCGCGAATTTCTCGACCACGCTGCACAGGAACCACGCGAGCCACACGGACTCGCCCTTGCCCTCGTGGCCGACGCGGTTCATGCCGTCGTTCCAGTCGCCTGTGCCCATGTGCGGCAGGCCGTGCACGCCGGTCGCGAGGCTCTTGTCGATGGTGCGCGCGCAGTGCTCGTACAGCGTCGCGCCTTCGGACGCCTGCTGCGGCACGTAGTACGCGTCTTCCGCGCCCTCGGGAATCTGCGGGCCGTCCAGGAAGCCCACGCGCTCGTCGAGGATCGTCAGGTCGCCGGTCACATCGAGGTAGTGCGCCGTCGCATAGGGCAGCCAAAGCAGGTCGTCGGAGAAGTGCGTGCGCACGCCCTCGCCGCCCGGCGCGTGCCACCAGTGCTGCACGTCGCCTTCGGGGAACTGGCGGGACGCATTGAGCAGGATCTGGTCGCGCAGGCGCTTGGGCGCGGCCGTCGCGAGCGCCATCGCGTCCTGCAGCTGGTCGCGAAAGCCGTAGGCGCCGCCGGCCTGGTAGAAGCCGGCCTTGGACCACAAGCGGCATGTCACGGTCTGGTACAGCAGCCAGCGGTTGACGAGCGCGTCGAAGGCCGGATCGGGCGTGCGCACCTGCACGGCGCCCAGCAGCTGCGTCCACTGCTCGCGCACGTGCGACAGCGCCATCGCGGCGTCGCGGCCGATCCACTTGCGCGCGAGCTGCAGCGCGCCTTCCTCGCTCGTCGCATGCCCGAGCACGAAGACGACCGTGATGCTGGCGCCCCGGTCGAGCTCGACGTCGTGCGCGATCGCGGAGGCCGGATCGCCCGCGCCGCGCCGCTTGCCCAGCACGTCGGGCAGCACGAGCCGGCCGGAGTCGTCGAAGAACTCCGAGCGGTCGCAGGTCCAGCGCATGCGCGTTTCGCCGCCGGCCAGGGCGAGGAACCCGGTGCAGCCGCCGAAGCCCGCGCGCGCCTGCCGCTGGCGCGCGAAGAGGACCGACATGTCGTCTTCCTTCCAGGTGTGGACGGTGCGGCGGTCGGCGAGGCCCGCGCCCATCATCCACTCGACCAGCGCGACCGCGCGCAGCTTGCGGGCACGCGGGCTTTCGTTGGTGATGCGGATGGAGACGAGCTTCACCGGATCCTGCGTGTCCGCGAGGAAGGTCGTCTCCAGCATGAGCCCGTTCTGCGAGGTCTCGAAGGTGCTGTAGCCCTGGCCATGGCGCACCACGTGGTGCGAGAGCGCGTTGCCCTCCAGCCCCGGGAAGAGCGCGATGCATTCGCGCGTGTCCAGGTCCTGCAGGAGCCAGTGCTCCGGTGTGGGGTCGGTCACCGCGTCGTTGGACCAGCGCGTGAGCTGGTGCAGGCGGCTGTTGATCGCCCACGTGTAGCCGCTGCCGCGCTCGGACACCTGGAAGCCGAAACTCGGGTTGGCGATCACGTTGACCCACGGGCGCGGCGTCGCCTGGCCCGGACGCAGCGCGAGGCGGTATTCGCCGCTGCCGGGGTCGAAGGAGCCGAGCGTGGGCGCCCCGGCCGCGGCGCGCCAGCCGCCGCTCGTGGGCACGCGGCCGGGCACGAGCGTGGGCGACAGCGCCTCGCGCCATGCGGCCAGCTGCACTTCCAGCGGGCGGCCGTCGGCGTTGAGCACCAGGCGCGCCAGCGAGGCGAGCGCGCCCTTTTCCGCGTCGCTCACTTCCTGGTCGCGCAGCACGAAGAGCCCGCCCGCCTCGCCGCCATACACCTTCTGCTGCATGCTCTGCTGCAGGCGGTCGCGCAGCTGCTGGATGTCGCGCTGCAGCGGCATCTGGTAGGAGTTGGGCTCGCCGTTCAGCAGCACGAGGTCGACCGCGAGGCCGCCGAAGTTCCACCACGACTGCGCGCGCATGAGCGCGTGCACGAGCGGCATGCCGTGCGCCGAATGGATGCGCACCAGCACGATGGGCTTGTCGCCCGAGATGCTGAAGCGCCAGAGCAGCCGCTGGTCCACCGGCTGGCGATCGGACACGAGCCGCGGCGCGGTGTACATGAGCGCCGTGGTGAGGTCCTGCAGCGACGAGGTGAGCTCGGGCGAGAGCGCCAGATCGCGCAGGCGCACCTGCGCGAGCGTGGCCGCCATGCGCATCGCGCGCTGGATGTGCGTGGGCTGCAGGTAGGTGTCGATGCGGCTCGCGAGCTCCTCGGCGCTCGTCGCGGCCATGGTCGCGAAGTGCAGGCGGGCCGACGCGCCGGGCGGGATGCGCAGCGTGATGCGCAGGCTCGCGACCGGATCGAGCCCGTTGACCGGTTGCCCCGGCGCGCTGAAGGCCTGCGGCTGCATGAGCGGCGCGCTCATGTCGCGCTGGCGGCCGAGGAAGGCGCGCCGGTCCGCGGTGCAGGTGACCGATTCGATGTGTCCCTCGAACGATGCCAGCATGTGCGCGGCGCATGCGGCCTCGCCGCTGCCCAGCCGCGGCTTGCGCACGAAGGTCATCGCGTTCCACTCCTCGTGCCAGCGCGTCTCGACGAAGAGGTTGGAGAACGCGGGGTGCGCTTCGTCGGCGCGGTGGTCGGCCAGGGCGACTTCGAAGCAGGACACGAGCTCGCAGCGGATCTCGCGGCGGCCGCTGTTGTGGATCGCGACGGTGCGCAGTTCCGTATCGTCCTCCGGGCTCACCACCACGGTGACGAGCGAGGAGATCTCGCCGCCGCGCGCGTCGTACTGCACGCGGTCGGCCATGAAGCGCGCGTTGTACAGCCAGCCCGGGCCCGGTGCGGGAACGGCGGTGAGCGAGATCGGCGGCTCGCCCGCGGTGCGCAGGTAGAAGAAGGTGCCGTAGCCATCGCGCGCAAGGTCGTCGCGCCAGCGCGAGACGTGCTTGCCGCGCCAGCGGCTCACGCCGGCGCCGTTGGCGCGCAGCGCGACGCTGTAGCTGCCGTTGGACAGGAGGTGCGTGGGCTTCCAGCCGCGGATCTGCGGGTCGACCTCGCGCGCCTGCATCGGCAGCTGCTGGCGCTCGCCCTGGCCCGCGGGCAGGCGGCGTGGATCCGGCGTGCGCGAGATGAGCCGCGGGGTGCATTCGTGCAGCAGTGCCTCGTGCGCCTGCACCACCGGCGAGGCGCGGAACCAGCGCCGCGGGGCGCTCGCGCGCAGCAGGTTGCACAGCGACACGAGCGACATGCCGTGGTGGTGCGCCATGAAGGTTTCCACCAGGCTGAAGCCGCGGTCGTCGCCCTGGCGCGCGGCGGTGAAGTCCAGCGACTCGTAGAAGCCGAACTCGCCGCGCCCGCCCAGCGCATCGATCGCGCGCAGGTTGGTGAGCGCCGCGGAAGGCTCGAACATCGCGGCCATCAAGGTCGCATAGGGCGCGACGACGCGGTCCGTCGCGGGCGTGCGGCGCAAGGCGAGACGCGGCACGCCGAAGGGGCCGTACTGGAAGGCCAGCGTGTGGTCCTGCGCGAAGTACGCCGACTCCGACACGCCCCAGGGCAGGCCTTGCGCCACGCCGAACGCCTGCTGCTCCGTGATCGCCGCGCGCGCGGCGACGTCGATCAGGCTGCCGCGCGGCTCGGGCATCACGAGCGAGGGCATGAGGTACTCGAACATCGAGCCGGACCAGGACTTCAGGCTGGGCGCCTCGCCCACGGTGAGGAAGGGCCGTCCGAGCGCCGTCCAGTGCCGCCGCGAGACGTCGCCCTTGGCGATCGCGAGGAAGCTCGTGAGGCGGCATTCGGACGCGAGCAGGTCGTAGTGGCTCGGGTCGAGCTCGTCCTCGTGCACGCGCAGGCCGATGTGGAAGAGGTGCCGCCGCGCGTCGTAGAGCGGGCGGAAATCCATCTCGTCGTACAGGCGCCGGCAGCGGGCGGCGATGTCCAGCCAGTCCTGCGACAGCTCGGGGCCGCTGATCTCCCGCGACGCTTCTTCGCACGCCTGCGCCACGGTGAGCAGCAGGCCCGCGAAGTTGCCGCTGTCCACGGTCGACACGTACGCGGGCAGCAGCACCTGCAGCGTCGTCGTGTCGTACCAGTTCATGAGGTGGCCGTGATGGCGCTCGAGCCTTTCGATGGAACCCAGCGTCGCGCGCAGCCGCTGCACGGCATCGCGCGCGCCGACCCAGCCGAACTCGCGCGCGCAGTGCACGGCCAGCATGTACAGCCCGATGTTGGTGGGCGAGGTGCGGTGCGCGATGGTCGCCTCCGGCACCATCTGCAGGTTGTCCGGCGGCAGGTGGTTGTCCTTGGCGGTCACCACGCGCTCGAAGAAACGCCAGGTGTCGTGCGCGATCGCGAGCAGTTCGCGATGCTCCTCGCTGCCTTCCACCGGCGGGGCCTGCGCGGGGCGCGGCAGGCTGGACACCCACTCGAGCACGGGCGCCAGCGCCCAGGTGAGAAAGATCACCACGCCGGCCACCGGGTGGGGCCCGTTCATCGCCAGCAGCGCCAGCACCAGGCAGGCGATCGACACCGGGGCGTCATGGCGAAGGAAGGCCGCGAGCTGCGTGCCGGCGGCGGCGCTGGCCTGCTCGGCCGTGGTCCACTCCAGCAGGCGGCGGCGGCTCACGCCGATGCGCCAGAGGGTGCGCAGCACCGCGCCGAGCAACAGCCGCGCGTTGGCCGCGAGTTCCACGAACTGCCATCCGGCCGCGGCCAGCGTGAGGTAGAGCTGCCGCAGGCCGACGCCGAAGAAGTGGCGCCACGCGATGCCGCGCCGCAACGGCACGAGGCCCGCGAGCGATCCGAGCAGCGGCCCGGCGAGCAAGGCGCCCACCGTCATCCACAGCACGGCGGCCAGCGGGATGGCGCTGCTGAACACCGCCCAGCCGATCAACGCGCAGCACGCCGGCAGGACCAGCGAGCGGCGCAGGTTGTCCGTCATCTTCCACAGGCCGAGGTCGTCGATGCCGTGCCGCTTCGCGCGCAGCATCAGCGGCAGCAGCTGCCAATCGCCGCGCGTCCAGCGGTGCAGGCGCGACGCCGCCACCGACGGGTGGCTCGGGTGGTCCTCGATCAGCACCACGTCGCTCACGTAGGCGCAGCGCGCGATCGTTCCTTCGAGCAGGTCATGGCTGAGCACGGCTTCCTTGGGCAAGCGCCTGTCCAGCGCGGCGTGCATCGCCTCGACGTGGATAAGTCCCTTGCCGCTGAAGTTGCCCTCGCCGAAGAGGTCCTGGTAGACGTCGGAGGCGCTCTGGCTGTACGGGTCGATGCCGCACTGCCCGGCGAAGAGCTTGTGAAAGAGCGTGCGCTCCGGGTCCTCCGGCAGCGGGGCCACCACGCGCGGCTGCAGGATGCCGTAGCCCGCGACGACGCGCCGTTTCTCTTCGTCGAATCGCGGCGCGTTGAGCGGGTGGGCGGCAACGGAGACGAGCTCGCGCAGGGCGCCGGGGGGCAGGCCCGTGTCGCTGTCCAGCGTGAGCAGGTAACGGATGCCGTCCATCGGCGACTGCGCCGGTGCGACCGGCAGGAAGCCTGAGGCGTCGCCGCGCGCGAGCCAGCGCACCAGCATTTCCAGCTTGCCGCGCTTGCGCTCCCAGCCCAGCCACGCCTGCTGCGTCTCGCACCACTCGCGCCCGCGGTGCAGGAGCAGGAAGCGGTCGCGCATGCCTTGCGCGGCGGGGTAGCGCGCGTTCAGCTGGTCGATCGCGCGCCGCGCGTATTGCAGCAGGTCGGCATCGTTGGGCGCGGTGGCCTCCGGCGCGTCGGCCCAGTCGGTGACGAGCGCGAACTGCGCCTGCAGTTCGCGGTTGGAGAGCCAGTGCAGCTCCAGCCGGTGCACGAGGCGATCGATCGACGCGGGCGAAGTGAGCAGCGAGGGCATCGCCACCATCGCGCGATGCTCCTGCGGGATGCCGCCGCCGAAGTCCAGCCGCGGCAGGTAGTTCACGCGCACCGATTCCGCGAGCATGCGGTGCACGAAGGACGCCGCCGCCTCCGAGGCCGGCAGCATCAGCAGCGCGATCGCGACCCCCCACGCCCAGCCGCTGCCGGCCATGTGGTGCAGGCCCACCATCATCACGAAGGAGGTCGCCACCACGATGGCGGCGATGTAGGCGAAGAGGCGCCAGTCGCGGTGCTGCCGCCTCGGCGCATGCTGCGGCAAGCCGAGCGCCCCGGCGAGCTCGCCGCGGCCCGGGCCGATGAGGTAGTAGCCCGCGGTCTGCTGCACCGGCTGGTCCAGCGGCGCCGCCTGCGCGAGCGCCACGGCGCGCTCGGCCACGACGCGCTCGCTCAGGGCGCAGCGCTTGGCCAGGCGCTCCATCGCGTGCGTGATGAGCTTGCGCGTCATCTCGCTCTCGCGGCGGAAGCTGGGGAGGCGGTCGAGCACGCGCAGCGAGCGGCTGAGCGGCTCGATCACTTCGATCCACTCCACGTGCCCGATCATGCGCAGCGTCGTGATGATGTTGCTGACGGTGAGGTTGGACGCCACCTGCGCGGCCTGGCTCTCCAGGGTCAGCGCGGGGCCGTCGCCGCAATGGCGGTCGACCCACGCGAAGACCGGCGAGGGATCCTCTTCGTCCCGCAGCGCGGGCGCGCGCTGCCACAGCTGCGTGAGGAAGGGGCGCTCGATGCCGCGCTCGCGCATCAGCAGGCGCAGCTTGTCCAGCTCCTCGCCCGTGGGCGGCGTCTCGCTGTCCCACACCGCGTGCGCGGCCTCGCGGGCCACCTTGCCGAACGCGATGTCGTCGGCGACGCGCCGCAGGTTCTCCAGCAGGACGACGCGCAGGGTGGTGGGCATGGCCCACAACTCCGAGAGCCGCAGCTCGCTCACCTCCTGGTAGGCGTTCAGCAGCGCGGTGAAGGTGGCGGGATCGAAGACGCTGTCCGTGTGGGCGACGTACGCCCACGCGATGCCGTAGACGCGCGGCAGGCCCTCGAGCGGCGGGGAGTTGAGCTTGGGCAGCTCCGCGTAGTAGCGGCGCGGCACGCCCTCGCGGATCTCCAGCATCTGGGCTTCGACCAGGTGGAAATTGTCGAGCAGCCACTCGGCCGCGGGGGTGACGTACTGGCCGCCCTGCGAGGTCGCGGCGATGTAGTCGTAGGACGCGCGCAGCGACTCGATGTTCTCGGTGACCCGCGGAAAGAAAGCGCCGCGCGCGGCACGCCAGGCGGTGGCGGGCGACTCATCGACGGTCTGCGCCCGCGCGAGGCTCAGGCCGTGCTCTTCGAAGCGGTGCAGCCCGAAGAGTTCGGACCGGATGGGAGGTTCGGCTCGCTCGGGAGACGAAAGCAGCAGGTTCCTGGCGAAAGGGGAGAGCGAAGGGAGCCGGTCGACGACGGCGGAGTTCACCCGCCGCTCAGGCGATGGCCAGGAGCACCAGGGCGCAGGTCGCGAACACGGCGCCCGTGGTCACGATGCGGGCGGAAGCGACCGAGTGGAACATTTCCAGCGCCAGGCGCACGCTCGCCATGCGGTCGCGCGACCGCTCGCACCGCCGCATGTGGGATTCCAGCGCGTCGAAATCGCTGTTGACGAAATCGCTGGCGCCGAAGTTCGGCAGGGGGGACAGCCCGATCGCTTGTGCTTGTTGGATGCTCATCGTTGTTTCCCTTGAGGTGGTCGCGGTAGCGTCTTTGGTGACTGACTACAGCGTAGGCATTTCTCCGTGCCGGCGGTATCGGAAAACTCTGCGAGCTGCGTAGGAGAAGACCGACAGAAGTCGATCACTGCCGAGCGGGAAATCGTGAATTACTGACGGGCTGCGAAGCTCTTCAATGACTCACGGATGGGCGGGAGAAGCAGGAAGGACCAGCGTGACGGCGAGGCCGCCACCGGGCCGGTTGTGCATACCGATGCGGCCATGATGCGCCTCGGCAATTTCACGGGCGAGGGCGAGTCCGAGCCCGGTGCCGCTGCGCTTGGTGGAATAGAAGGGAACGAGCGCCTGTTCCATCACGGCGGCGGCCATGCCCGAGCCACGATCGGCGACTTCGATCGCCGTCATGTCGCCGGCGCGCCGCACGCAAACGCAGACTTCATCCGGCGCAGACCCCGATTCGTGCGCGTTCTTCAGGAGGTTGATGAGCGCCTGCTCCATCTGCGCCGCATCGAAGGTCCCCGGCTCGCCCGGCAGTTCGCCCTGCACGCGAAAGGGCACCTGCGACTGCAGCGCTTCGATGAAGTTTCGCCACGCGACCCGCTCCATGCGCGGCGCCGGCAGCTTCGCGAACTTCGCGTAGCCCTCGATGAACCGCTCCAGGTGCCGCGCGCGGTCCTCGATCGTGCGCAGGATGTCCGGCAGGCGCTCGGTCTGGCCGCGCTGCAGCAGCTGCGCGCTCGAACTCGCCAGCGACGCGACCGGCGCGAGCGAATTGTTGAGCTCGTGGCTGATGACGCGGATCACCTTCTTCCAGGTCTGCACTTCCTGGCGCCGCAGCTCGGCCGTGAGGTGGCGCAGCAGCAGGAGTTCGTGCTTGCGGCCGTTCAGCGTGAACTCGCGCCGTGCCAGGTGGTAGATCTCGTCTTCCGCCCCGCCCTCTTCCCCATCGCCGGCGACCCGGCTCACGCTGAAGAGCCCGTCGCCGCCGCGCGCGTAGGCCTCGCGCAGCGAGGGAAAGGCGCGCTGCAGCACGGCGGCGATGTCCACGCCTTCGATGCGCCGCCCGCGATGCAGCAGCTGGCGCGCCGCGATGTTCGCGAAGACCACCGGCCCGCCCTCCTGCACCAGCAGCATCGCCACGGGCGTGTTCTGCACCATCGTGTCCAGCAACAATTCGCGCTGCACGAGTTGCACACGCTGCTCGCGCAGCACGTCGCCCAAGGCGTTGTGGGACGCCACCAGGTCGCCGATCTCGTCGTCGCGCTCCCAGTGCAGGCCGAAGGAGAAATCGCCGTCCCGGTAACTGATGACGGTGCCGCCCAGCGCGCGGAACATGGCGAGGACCGGCTGCAGCACCGCACGCACCGCGATGACCGCGACCGGCAGCATCACCGCCAGCGCGATGCCGGCGGCCAGCCACGGCTCCCGCGGCAGCCAGCGCAGCAGGAAGGTGGCGAGCGCGACGGCGGCGGCAACCAGCAGCACCACCACGCCGGCAAGCCGCGAGGCCAGCGTGATGCGAATGCGCCTGCCGCCCGCCATCAGCCCCCGGCGCGCGCGATGCCGTGCCGCTCCATGCGCCGGTACAGCGCCTGCCGGCTCATGCCGAGGTCGGACGCCGCCTGCGCGACGACGCCGCGGTGCCGCGCGAGCGCCTCCTCGATCGCCGACTTGTCGGGCTCGGGCTCGCCGTCGGGCGCGGCGCCTGGGGGCAAGCCGAGGTCGGGCGCCGTGATCGCTTCGCCCTTCGCGAGCAGCGCGGCGCGCTGCATGATGTTCTTGAGCTCGCGCACGTTGCCGGGCCACGCGTGCCGCAGCAGCGCCGATTGCGCGGACGCGTCGAGGCGCTTCGCGGGGACGGCGCCTTCTTGCAGGAAGTGTTCCGCCAGCGGCAGGATGTCGTCGGGCCGGCGCGCGAGCGGCGGCAACTCCAGCTCGATCACGTTCAGGCGGTACAGCAGGTCCTCCCGGAACGCGCCGGACTTGATCATCGCGCGCAGGTTGGCGTTGGTCGCGCTGAGGACGCGCACGCGCACCTGCCGCTCCTCGTTGGAGCCCAGGCGCTGGAAGCGGCCCGTCTCCAGCACGCGCAGCAGCTTCACCTGCCCCGCGGGCGGCAAATTGCCGATCTCGTCGAGGAACAGCGTGCCGCCGTCGGCCGCCTCGAACTTGCCCGCGCGCGCCTTCGTCGCACCCGTGTACGCGCCGGCTTCGGCGCCGAACAGTTCCGCCTCGATCAACTCGGAGGGCAGCGCGCCGCAGTTGAGCGTGACGTACGGACCGTCCTTCACCTGCGAGTTGGCCTGGATGATCTGCGCGATGCGCTCCTTGCCCGCGCCGTTCGGGCCGGTGATGAGGACGGGCACGTCCGCGCGCGCCACCTGGCAGGCGACTTCGAGCACGCGCTCGGTCGCGGCGTCGCGCCACACCATGCCGCGCAGGTCGTGCTGGGCCTCGAGCTCGCGGCGCCCGCGCCGCTCGCGCTGCAGCCGCGCCCGCAGCGCGCGGTTGGCCTGGCCGAGCTCCAGCAGGTTCTTCACGGTCGTCACGAGGCGCTCGTCGTTCCAGGGCTTGGCCACGTAGTCGGCGGCGCCGGCCTTCACGAGCTGCACGGCGGTGTCGAGGTGGGTCCACGCGGTGAGCAGGATCACGGGCATGTCCGGATGGCGCTCGCGCAGGCTGCGGAAAAGCGCCTGCCCCTCTTCGCCGGACGTGGTGTCGGCCGCGAAGTTCATGTCCTGGATCACGAGGTCCACGCCGCCCTCCCCCAGCATCGCGAGGCCCGCCTGCGGGGAGTCGGCATGCTGCGTGGCGATGTCGTGCAGCGACAGCAGCACGTCCAGCGCCGTGGCGATGGACGGGTTGTCGTCGATGATCAGGACGTTGGGCATGCGGGCGCCAGCATACCAATCACGCAGTCCGCGTCGCGATGGCGGGCGGGGTGTTCGCCGCGCGCGAGGCCGGGCCCCACACCGCCGCGATGCCGAGCAGCCAGAGCGCAGCCGCGCCGAAGGCGAGGTAGCCGAGCGGCAGCCGGCCCATCTCGAGGTTGCGCATCAGGAGCTGGTTCAACCCGATCGCCAGCACCAGCCCGGCCGCGATGCCGCCCGATGTGATGAAGAGGTTCTCGGTGACGAAGTAGCGCACGATGTCGCGCCAGCGCGCGCCCAGTGCGCGGCGCACGCCGATCTGCTTGCGCCGCTGCGCGACGCGCAGCGCCGTCATGCCGACGATGCCGCTCACCGTGACCAGCAGCAGCAGCACGCTCACGGCCACGAGCATCCACGCCATCGCGCGCTCGTTGCGGTAGCGGTTGTACCGGTCCTCGGTCACCGTGCGCTGCGAGACGCGCACGGGGCGCGCATTCACCTTGCGCAAGGCCTCCTCGCCCGCGGCGAGCACGCGGTCGCCCTGCCCCGGGTCCACGCGCAGCGCATAGCGCGAAGAGGGATTCGACAGGCGCCAGGGGATGACGATCGAGTAGTCGCCCGCGGCGCCGGGCTGCGCCTGCGTCGTCTGCAGGTGCTCCACGACGCCCACGATGCGCAGTTCGCTGCCCACGCCGAGCCCCTGGTAGAAGCGCTTGCCGAGGAAGCTGGTTTCGCCCGGGAACATCAGCTCCGCGAGGCTGCGCGTGACGATGGCGACCTTGGGGAACTTGTCGATCCACGAGTCGTTCTCGGGGTCCATCTCCACCGCCTCGTCCTCCTTGAAGTCGCGGCCCTCGGTGAGCTTCAGGCCCAGCGTGGCGACGAGGTCCGACGGCGCCGAGTAGATCGCGGGGTCCGCCGTGGCGCGCGTCTGCGCGAGGCTCGTGCGCACGCTGCCGGAGGAGCCCGAGGTGGACATGGGCATCTGCGTCGTCCATGCCACGGAACGCACGCCGGGCAGCGCCTTGAGCGCGGCGAGTTCGCGCCGCTGCTGCTCGATCGCCTCGTTGTGCGTGCGCTTGTCCAGCGGGCGCACCTGGAAGTACACCACCGCCGCCTCGTCGTCGATGCCGCTCGGGCGCTGCGCGGAGGCCAGGCGCGTCTGCACGATGAAAAGCGCGTTGGCGAGGATCGCGAGGCTGATCGCCACCTGCAGCGCCACGAGAAGCGGCGCGGTCTTGTTGCGCAGCAGCGCGGAGAAGATCGGTCGGAGTTCCATGGTGTCCCCTGTCTATTGGGATTTGAGCTGCAGGGCCGGCGTGACACGGCTCGCGCGCCAGGTCGGCAGCAGGCCGGCGAACAGGCTCGCGCCGAGCGCGATGGCCAGCGTGAGGCCGAGCATGGGCCAGTCCATGTGCGCCACGACCGAGAGGTCGCGCGACTGCTGCCGGATCACCCACAGGCTGCCCAGGCTCAGGAGCAGGCCGAGCACCCCGCCCGCAAGGCCGATCACGCCGGTCTCCACGAGGAACTGGCCGATGATCGCGGGCCGCGTGGCCCCGAGCGCGCGGCGCACGCCGACTTCAGGGCCGCGCACGGAGAACTTCGCGAGCAGCAGGCCCATGGTGTTGATCACGCACAGGAGCAGGAAGCCGAGCGAGAGCCAGACCGCGGCCTTGCTGTCGTTGTTCACCACCTGCATGAACTCCATCCACTCCATCACGTCGTAGATGCGCGCCGGCACGGGGCGCTCGAAGCGGCCGAGGCGGCGCTGCTCCGCGACATAGTTGTCCATGAAATTCTGCAGCGCCGGTCGCTCCGCGGCCGAAGCGAGCTCGAACCAGAACTGGATCCACGTGCATTCGGATTCGAGCAGGCCCTTGTAGCCCGCGCCGAGCTCGCCGGGGCAGCTCGTGTTGCCGTTGGAGGACTGCTCGGCCTCGATCGCGGCGCGAAACGGCACGTAGATCTCGTCCTCGCCGTTGAACTTGCCGCCGTTGCCGTTCAGCAGGTGCGTGTAGCGCGGCACGGGGTTCCAGTCCTGCAGCACGCCGACCACCTGGAACTCGCGGCTCCAGATGCGAAAGCGCTTGCCCACCGCGTCGCCCGCGCCGAAAAGCGCCTGCGCCTTCTTGCGCGTGAGGACGGCGACGCGGGCGCCCGCCTTGTCGTCGCCCGCGCCCCAGGCGCCGCCCTGCAGGAACGGGACCTCGAACATCTCGAAGAAGTCGGCGTTCACCGCGACGCCGCGTATTTCCGTCGGCGGCTTGTCTGCGCGCGGCGGCTCCACGGAGCCCGCGATGTCCAGCACCGCGGTGCGATGCGTGCCCTGCCCCGAGGCGAGGAGGTTCATCGTGTCGGGGTAGGTCATCTGCACCGCGAAGGGCTCGCGGTAGCCGGGCACGTAGGATTTCAGCGGCGCGTTGTCCAGCAGCGGCGAGAACAGGCGCGCGCTCTTGTGCGGGATCGGGTCGCCCGACATCACGTGCAGGATCGTGAGCGTGGAAATGCTCGCCGCGACGCCGATCGCGAGCGTGAGCACCATGAGGCCGGTGAGCACCGGGTTGCGGCGCAGGCTGCGGGCGCCCAGGCGCAGGTAGTAGGCGAACATGCGCGCTCCCTTCAGGCGGTTGCGGCTTCGGGCTCGAGGAGCGAGGGCGTCTTGCGCACGAGGTCGCTCACGTAGCCGTCGATGATGTGCACGTTGCGCTGCGCGCGCATCGCGAGTTCGGCGTCGTGCGTCACCATGAGGATGGTCGTGCCCTTCGCATTGATCTGCTCCAGGAGCTCCATGACGCTGCGCGCCATCTTTGTGTCCAGGTTGCCGGTCGGCTCGTCGGCCAGCAGCAGCTTGGGGCTGCCGGCGAGCGCGCGGGCGATCGCCACGCGCTGCTGCTGGCCGCCGGAGAGCTCCGCCGGGTAGTGCTTCATGCGCGAGGCGAGGCCCACGTCCGTGAGCGCCTGCCCGATGCGCTCGCGCCGCTCGGCGGCGCTGAAGCCGCGATAGCGCAGCGGCACGTCGACGTTGTCGAAGAGGTTGAGGTCGGGAATGAGGTTGAAGCCCTGGAAGATGAAGCCGAGCTTCTCGTTGCGCAGGCGCGAGCGCGCGTTGTCGTCGAGCCCCTTCACGTTCACGCCGTCGAGCGTGTATTCCCCGCCCGTGAAGTCCTCCAGCAGTCCCGCGATGTTCAGGAAGGTCGTCTTGCCCGAGCCCGACGGGCCGGTGACGGTGACGAACTCGCCTTCCTTCACGTGGATGTCGAGGCCGCGCAGCGCGTGCGTTTCGATCATGTGGGTGCGATACACCTTGCTCAAGTCCTGCATGCGCAGCATGGGTGGCCTTTCGTTTCAGGGGTTGATGGAGACGGCCTCGGCGTTGTCGAACGCCTCGGTGCCGGAGATGACGACCTGCTCGCCGGCCTTGAGCCCGCCCGCGACTTCCACGGCGGCGACGCTCATCGCCCCGAGCGTGACGGGGCGCCTGCGCGCCACGCCGTCCTCGACCACGTACACGTAGTGGCCGCCCTGCGCTTCCACGAAGGGGCCGCGCGGCAGCATCAGCACGTTGGCCTTCTCGTCGATCAGCAGGCGCGCCTGCACGCGCTGGCTCTGGCGCAGGCCCTGCGGCTGCGCGCCGGAGAAGCGGACGCGGGCGAGCACCTGGTTCCTGACAACTTCGGGCGACAGCGCGGAGAGCTTGCCCGTCGCCTTGATCTCGCCGGCGGTGATTTCCACGTTCATGCCGATGCCGAGGTCGGCCACGTAGGTCTCGGGAATCTCGAGTTCCACTTCCAGCCGCGTCAGGTCGACGAGCGTCATCAGCGGCGCATTCGCCGCGACGACCGCCCGGTTGGCGACGGCGAGGCTGCCGATGAACCCATCCATCGGCGAGCGCAGCGTGAGTTCGTCCACGCGCTGGCGCGCGAGGTCCAGGGCGATCTTCTGGCGCTGCAGTTGCGACAGGCGCGTCTTGAGCTGCAGGTCCACGTCGTCGTTTTCCAGCAGCGCGGCCTCCGACGCATGCTTGCTGCGGATCTGCGCGGACTTCAGCGTGTCCTGCGCCTTCTGGAAATCGTTCTTCGCGATGACGCCCTCGATGCCGGCCGCCTCCACGCGTTCGTACGCGCGCTGCGCCGCGATGCGCTCGATCTCGGCCTGGTCGGCGTCGCGCCGCGCGATCAGCTTCGCCTTGCGCGCGATGAGCTGCTGGCGCAGCACCTCGGCCTGCAGCTCCTCGAAGCTGGATTGCTCGCGCTTGAGCGCGCCCGCGAGGTCCGGGGACTCGAGCACGGCCAGCACATCGCCCTTTTTCACCGTGTCGCCCGCGTTGACCTTCAGGGTGACGGTGGACGCGGCCGTGGCATAGAGCGTGGGACTCACGGCGGCGACCACGCGTCCGTTCACCGCCGCGTCGCGCACCAGTGTCCCGCGCGTGACAGGCGCGATGCGCAGGCGCTGCGCATTCACCGACTGCGTGCCGGCATGCCAGCCACTGAGCAAGGTCGCCGCGATGCCGGCGGCGAGCAAGGCGGCGCCCGCGCCGATGGCAAGGCGCAGCTTGCGCCTGCGGGTGTCAGGGGCGAGGGCGGTGTCCTGGGCGGAGGTGTCTCGAATCATGGCTTGCGTGTGTCGCAGCCATCGTTTGCACGATGCGTGCCTGCACGCAAGTCATTGATTCATAAGGAAAAGCCCGTCCGCTGCGGGCTGTTCGCGGGTGTCCGCGCGCTGTCCGCCCGGCGGCCGGACAGCGAGGCGGCGCTCAGGGCTGGAGGGCGGCGAGCCTGGCGTTGGCTTCGCGCTTGCCGAGCGAGCGCACGCCGGCGATGGCCTTGAGCTGGGCGGCGCGCGGCGTGGCCTTGCCGGTTTCCCACTTGTAGATCGACTGGCCGGTGACGCCGATCAAGGCGCCGAAGGCTTCGGCCGACAGGCCCAGCTTGCGGCGGCGGCTGGCGAGGCCCTTGGCGGAAAAGCGCAGGCGCTCCGTGGGTTCTTCCTGGGGCTTGCCCGCGGAGGACGCGCCACGGCCGCCCCCCTTGGAGAGCTGGCGGATCTGCGATTCCATCGCCTTGATCTGCTTGCGCAGGGCGGCGATGTCCGAGCGGTAGCGCGTGGACGCTTCTTTCAACGAATCGGTCTCGGCGCGGACTTCCTTGCGGGCGAGGCGCGAAATTTCGGATTTGAGGACGGAGGCGATATTGGGCATAGGGCGCCATTTTGCACCGAATGGAGGGTCCCTGAAGGTGTCAACGCGTCCAAACACGTCCATGGCCCGGATTTAAAAAAATGGCGACCTCGCAATAATGTGCGCGCGGAACGATGCAATCGCGCCGTGTTGCCAAGGGGCTGCGGCGGGACCAATAATCCGCGATGCGCCGTCTTCCCTTCCCCTTGCACCGGCTTTGCGGATGCGCGGCGGCGTTGGCCTGCATGCTCCCCGCGGGTTGCGGCGACCCGCGCGACGCGGGCTGGTCCGGCTATGCGGACGCCGATTACATCTACGTCTCCTCCCCGCTGCCCGGGACGCTCAGCGTGCTCGCGGTGGAGGCGGGCCAGCAGGTGGGACGCGGCAAGCCGCTCTTCGCGCTGGAATCGGAATCGGAAAAGGCGGCCCGCGAAGAAGCGAATGCGCGCCTCGAAGCCGCGCAATCGCAGGCGAGCGACGCGGACAAGGGCAAGCGCGAACCCGAAGTGGCGGTGAACCGGGCGCAGCTCGCGCAGGCGCGCGCGGCCGCGGAACTCGCGCAGCACGACCTCACGCGCAAGCGCGAACTCGTGGCCAGGGGCTTCATTTCGCGCGCGCAGCTCGACGAGGCCCAGGCGACGCTCGCGCAGGCCCAGGCGCGTGTGGCGGAACTGGCATCGGCCGTCCAGGTGGCGCGCCTGCCCGCCCGATCGGATGCGCGCGACGCGGCCGATGCGCAGGTCGAAGCCGCGCGCCAGGTGCTGCGCCAATCCGAGTGGCGGCAGCAACAGAAGCAGCAGACCGCCCCCTCGGATGCGCAGGTGGCCGACACCTTCTCTCGCCCCGGCGAGTTCGTGGCCGCGGGCCAGCCCGTCGTCGCCCTGCTGCCGCCCGCTAACATCAAGGCGCGCTTCTACGTGCCCGAGTCCGAATTGCCGAAACTCGCGCTCGGCCAGGACGTGCTCGTCGAATGCGACGGGTGCGGGGCGGCACTCCGCGCGCGGATCACGCGCATCGCGACGCGGCCCGAATACACCCCGCCGGTGATCTATTCCAATTCCCAGCGCCGCAAGCTCGTGTTCATGCTGGAGGCGAAGCCCGCGCCGGCGGATGCCCCGCGGCTTCGCCCCGGCCAGCCGCTGAGCGTGAAGGCGGCGGCGAACGCGACCGGCCGATGAGCGAACTCGCGATCGACGTGCGCGGGCTCACCAAGCGCTACGGCGGGCGCACGGTGGTCGACCATGTCGACCTGCAGGTGGGCGCGGGACGCATCTGCGGCTTCCTCGGCCCGAACGGCAGCGGCAAGACGACCACCATCCGCATGCTTTGCGGCCTGCTGAAGCCCGACGACGGCGAGGGCACGTGCCTCGGGCTGGACGTGATCCGGCAGGCGCGCGAGATCAAGCTGCAGGCCGGCTACATGACGCAGAAGTTCGGCTGGTACGAAGACCTGTCGATCCGCGAGAACCTGGAATTCATCGCGCGGCTGTTCCAGGTCCCGCAGCGTGCCGCGGCGGTGGACCAGGCGCTGCAACGGCTGGGACTCGTGGAGCGGCAGGGCCAGCTCGCGGGCGCGCTGTCCGGCGGCTGGAAGCAGCGGCTCGCGCTCGCGGGCTGCCTCATTCACGACCCGAAGCTGCTGCTGCTCGACGAACCGACCGCGGGCGTCGACCCGAAGGCGCGGCGCGAATTCTGGGACCAGATCCACCGGCTCGCGGACGAGGGCATCACGGTGCTGGTGTCGACCCACTACATGGACGAGGCCGCGCGCTGCCATGAGCTCGTCTACATCGCCTACGGCAAGGTACTCGCGCGCGGCACCGAGCCGCAGATCGTCGCGCAGGCGGGTCTGCCCGCGGGCTCTTCGCTGGAAGAAACCTTCATCAAGCTGATCGAGGGCGCGCAGGACAATTTCGCGCCCGCCGGCGACAGGCATCGCAAGGAGAAGGCGGCGTGAGTTTTTCCTTCGCGCGCATGGCCGCCGTCTTCATCAAGGAGTTCCAGCAGATGCTGCGCGACCGGCTGACCTTCGGCATGGCGGTCGGCGTGCCCATCCTGCAGCTCGTGCTCTTCGGCTATGCGATCAACACGGACCCGCGCGGCCTGCCCACCGCGATCGTCGCGGCGGACACCGGCCCGCTCGCGGGCAGCATCGTCGCGTCGCTGCAGAACACGGGTTACTTCCGCATCGTCCACCAGGGCACGAGCGAGGGCGATGCCGAAAGGCTGATCGAGTCGGGCGAGGTGCAGTTCATCGTCGTCATCCCGCCGCAGTTCTCGCGGCGCCTGGTGCGCGGCGAGCATCCGCAGCTGCTGGTCGCGGTCGATGCGACGGACCCGTCGGCCTCGGGCAATGCGCTCGCAGCGCTCAACGCAGCGGCCGCGCAGGCGCTGCAACCGGACCTCACAGGCGCGCTCAGTTTCCTGCAGTCGCCACCCGCCCCCTACGAAGTCGTGGTCCACCGGCGCTACAACCCCGAGGGGCTCTCGCGCTACAACATCGTGCCGGGCCTCATCGGCACGATCCTCACGATGACCATGGTGATGCTCACCTCGCTGGCGATGACGCGCGAGCGCGAGCGCGGGACGATGGAGAACCTGCTCGCGACGCCGGTGCTGCCCGCGGAGGTGATGGCCGGCAAGATCCTGCCGTACGTGGTGATCGGCTACGTCCAGCTCGGCGTGATCCTCGGCGCGGCGGCATTGCTGTTCGAGGTGCCGCTCGAAGGCAGTTTCATGCTCCTCATGGCGATGATCGGCGTGTTCATCGTCGCCAACCTGGGCGTCGGCTTCACCTTTTCGACGCTCGCGCGCAACCAGTTGCAGGCGATGCAGATGACGTTCTTCTTCTTCCTGCCCAGCATGCTGCTCTCGGGGTTCATGTTCCCGTTCCGCGCGATGCCGCGATGGGCGCAGTGGGTCGGCGAGGTGCTGCCGCTCACGCACTTCCTTCGCATCGTGCGCGGGATCATGCTGAAAGGCAGCACCGCCGACCTGCTCGTCGGCGAGCTGTGGCCGATGCTGGCGTTCATGCTGGTCGCCGGGGCGCTCGCGCTGGCGCGGTACCGGCAGACCCTGGACTGACCGTTCTCAGATGACCGCGTGCGGGAAGAACGTCGGGTCCAGCTGCTGCACCACACCCATGAAGCCCAGGTGGTCGGTGTTGTACGAGAGGTTGGCCGCGTAGGCGAGCGCATCGCCCTGCGTCGCGAAGGTCTTGCCCGCGCCGATCTGCGCGGTGAAGCTCGCCACCACTTCGGCGCTCGCCTGCACGCCGGTGAGGTTGAAGTACACCTGCGACACGAGGTTGGCGGAGGTGATGCCGTGCAGGCTCGCGTCGATCAGCTTCTGGCCGAGCTGGCCCATGCCGGTGGACGTGTCCGCCTGCGCCGTCCAGCGGCTGAGGGTCGTCATGTCCGGTGCCGTGCCGAAGGCCGCGTGGAGCAGCGCGCCGGCTTGCCAGACGCTGCCGGCGGGCGCGGAGCCCGACGGGCCCTGCGTGTCCAGCGCGAACACGGCGTCACTGAACACGATGCGCTCGGTGGCCATGATGATCGGCACGGTGTCGGCGTAATGGTCGTCGGCGGTGTGGATGGTGAGCGTGCCGTCCTTGAGCGTGTACGAATGCACCTGGCTCACCGAATTCGGGAAGATGTAGGTGTCGCGGCCCGAGCCGCCGTCGAAGTAGTCGGCGCCGCCCTGGCTGTAGTAGACGTCGTCGCCGCCGAGCGCGAGGCACGCGTTCTCGTCGTACGTGCCGTAGAGCACGTCGCTGTTCTCGGTCGCCTTGACGATGCTCCGCAGGGGCGCCGTGTCGCTCCTCAGCACGGCCGTGGCCACGACGCCCCAGCCGCTGCCGTCCTGCCCCTGCGAGCTCCACGCGGCAACGTAGGCGCTGCCTTCGGCTGCGAGCGTGACGTCCGACTGGTTGCCCGCCATGGTCGAATTGAGCATGGTTTCGCCGCCGAGCGTGTGGCCGTTCGCGTCGAAGCGCTGCGCGACGATGTCGTCGTTGCCGTTCATCGTGCCGTCGGTGCTCGTCCAGGCGACGACGAAGCCGCCGTCGTTCATCGCGGTGATGGCGGGGGAGGTCTGCTGGCCTTCCACCGTGTGGTTCACCAGCGTCTCGCCGCCCATCGTGGCGCCGTTCGCGGCGTAGCGCTGCATGTGGATGTCCAGGCCGTTGCCGTCGCTCGCGACGGATTGCCAGGCGATCGCGTAGCCGCCGTCGGCCAGCGCCGCCATGGCGGGCTTGGCGATCGCGCCGCCGCCGCCCGTGTCGACGCGCATGTCGGCGGATACTGCCGCTCCGTGGCTGTCGAAACGCTGGGAATGGATGCCGTTGCTGCCGTCCCAGGCGATGACATAGCCGCCATCGGCCAGGCCCGTCGTCACCGGCGCGGATTGCGGGCCGGCGCTGGAAGCGGTGACCAGCGTCTCACCGCCGGCCGCCACGCCGTCCGCGCCATACACACGCGAGTACACGGCGCCGCCGGCGCCGGTGTCGGACCACCACGTGGCGACGAAGCCACCGCCGGCGAGCGCCGTGAGGCCGGGATGCGCCTGGTCCAGGGCGCTGTGCGTGTTCACCTGCGACTGCGTGCCGAGCAGGTTGCCCTGGCCGTCGAAGCGCTGCAGGTAGACGCCGTAGTCGTCGCCGGAGGGGGACGCCTCCTGGCGGGAGGACCAGGCCACGACGAAGCCGCCGTCGGCGGTGGCCGTCACGGTGGGTTCGACCTGTTCGTTGATGGAGATGGAGTTGACCACCACTTCCCCGCCCACGGGCACGCCCGCATTGCTGTAACGCTGCAGGTAGATGTCGGTGGAGGGCACGCCCGTGGCGTAGTCCGGCTGGAAGGATTGCCACACCACGACGAAGCCGTCCCGGAGGTTGGCGATGGCCGGCGCGAACTGGTCGCCGCCGGTGGTGGTGTTGACGCCGGCTTCGCCGGTGTGGGTGATACTGCTGCTCATGCTCGTCCCTGATTGAATTGGCTGTGCTTGCCTTGGAACGAAGGCTAAAGCTCTTCAGGTCCCGCAGGGTGTAGGACGCTTGCCCCTCAGCGCTGAGCTTTGCGGCCTACATCGGCCTTCAGCAGGGTTTCGCGAGGCGGCTTATATTGGGCCGATGAACGACCTCTCGGCCTTCCCCATTACGCGCAAATGGCCCGCGCAACACCCCGATCGCGTGCAGCTTTACTCGCTTCCGACGCCCAACGGCGTGAAGATTTCCATCATGCTGGAGGAGACGGGCCTGCCCTACGAGGTGCACCGTGTCGCTTTCGACAAGCAGGACCAGCTGTCGCCGGAATTCCTGTCGCTCAACCCGAACAACAAGATTCCCGCGATCCTGGACCCGAACGGTCCGGGCGGGCGGCCGCTGCCCCTCTTCGAGTCCGGCGCGATCCTGCTCTACCTCGCGGAGAAGACCGGCCAGCTCATCCCGGCCGACGCCGCCGCACGCTACACGGTGATCCAGTGGCTCATGTTCCAGATGGGCGGGATCGGGCCGATGTTCGGGCAGGTCGGCTTCTTCCACAAATTCGCCGGCAAGGATTTCGAGGACAAGCGCCCCCGCGACCGGTACGTCGACGAGGCCAGGCGGCTGCTCGGCGTGCTGGAAGTGCAGCTCGGCCGGCACGCGTGGATCGCGGGCGACGCCTACAGCATCGCGGACATCGCGACCTTCCCCTGGATCCGCAACCTCGCGGGCTTCTATGGGGCAGGCGAGCTGGTCGGGTTCGACAACTTCCCGAACGTCAAGCGGGCGCTCGCCGAATTCGTCGCGCGCCCCGCGGTGATCCGCGGCCTCGCGATTCCGGCAGCGCCTGTTTGAGCCGCAGGCGCCAGCCTAGTAGCTGATGTTGAGGATCTGGCCGCGATACGTGCCGGTCGCCGCGGCCTGCACGAGGAAGGCGGCCGCATCCGCATGCGTGATCCCGGCCAGGATGTCGACGTCGAGGTCCCTGCCGACGCGATAGCCGCCACGCGCGGGCGAGCACTTCAATCGCGGGGGGCGGACGATGGTCCAGTCGAGGTTGCTTTCGCGCACCAGGCTTTCGGTGCGGGCCTTGTCCTCGTAGAGGCGCCCGTGCGCGGCCCTGCAGGCCGCGATGAACACGCGCTTCACGAGGTTCATGCCGTGGCCGCTTCCCACCATGAGCCCGCTCTGGACGACCAGGCGCATCACACCGGAGACGGACATGGCGCGCATGATGTTCTGCGTGCCTTCGGAGACGGTCGAATCGGCGAGGGCACCGGCGGGCGGGTCCAGTGCGCTGATGACTGCCTGCTGCCGCTGCATGGCCGTCACGACGCATTCCGGGCGCATCACGTCGCCATCGACGATGCGCAGCCTTTCGTGCCTGGCAGGGACGTGGGCGGCGTCATGGGCCAACACCGTGACTTCATGCCCGGCGTTCAGCGCACAACTGACGACTTCTGCTCCGGTGCGGCCTTTGGCGCCGACTACGAGAATTCTCACCGACTACTCCTGCCCGTCGAGGGGGTACTGACGGGCAGATTCTGTTTCCCGGTGAGACACCCGGACAATCAGCCGGGGTGCTTAGGCCACGTGGATCAGTGTTGTTGCGCAGCCTTGGCGGGTTCCCTACCCGCGTCCGCGGCGTCGCCCATGAGGGCGTGCCGCCAGCCACGCTTTTCCACGGCTGCAACGGCCTGCGCGCGCGTCGAGCAGCCCAGCGTCTGCAGGATCGCGGCGACGTGGCTCTTCACGGTGCCCAGCGCGAGGTTCAGGTCCCTGCAAATCTGCTTGTTGGACCGGCCGTCCAGCAGCAGCTTCAAAACGTCGATCTGCCGCGCCGTCAACCCGGCGGCCTGGGGAGAGTTCGCGCCCGGCGGACTGGATGCCCCCAAGGCGGGAACTTCGCCGCCGTTGAACAGGGTCTCGGGTGGAACGTAGATGCCGCCGGCCAGGACGAATTGCAGGGCGCTCACGAGCACCTCCGCCCCCGACAGCTTCGGGACGAAGCCGAGCACGCCGCGTTTCAGCGCCAGCTGCACGGTGCGCAGGTCGTACGTGGCGGACACCACCACCACGCGGGCGGAGGGACAACTCGCGTACAGGAGCTCGACGGCATCGATGCCGCGGCACCCGGGCAGTCCCAGGTCGAGCAGGACGAGGTCGATGTCCGAATTTTCTTCGATGGCCGATATTCCGGCCGCAAGGGTTTCGGCCTCCAGCAGCTTGCAGTCGGGATCGACCTGGCGCAGCGCCGAATGCAAGCCGAGGCGAACGAGGTGATGGTCGTCGATCACCAATACCTTCAGGGCTTCCACCCCAGGTGATGCGTGTTGTGTCATGTGTTCGATCCGCTGGGGCTTGCAGCCTTCGTGCAGTACAACCGCCCTCTCTATATCCCTGGGATTCGCCTGAAAGCGTAACAAATACCCAAGGCTCGCACAATAGGGAGCATGAACGGGCCATTCGCTGTCGCAGCTTTCCTCCTTTTGATGCATGCCGCCCCGTGTGGCGCGCAGGAGCGCAGGAATTTCTTCGAGGATCCCTTCGCGCAGGTGACCTCCGCCCTGCGCGACTGCCCCGAGCCCGAAGGACCGTTGATGACGCCGCAGGAATTTCGCGACGCGGCGCACATCCGCGCGCAGCACGGGGGCAGCTGCTACCTCTCCGGCCGCTGCCGCCTGCCGAACTCGTACCTGTACGACAAGGAGATCATCCCGCGCACCGTCCAGTACATCCAGCGCGACGGGCGCTTCGACGACACGAGCGTATGGATCCTCGGGCAGCGGCGCATCGTCACGATCCTGGGCTGCGTGAATTCGCGCGAGCAGGCCGACGCGCTCGTGAAGTGGGTGATGCTGATGGACGACGTCATGAACGTCGTGGACCAGACCATGGTGGGAACGCGGGGCGCCCCGCCCTATCCCGTCCAGGGCCGCTGACGCCCGCCTATCCGCGCCTCGCCTTCGACTTGCCCGCCTTGCCCGGCGCCTGGATCGGCAGCCGCGTGTCCGCCTTCACTTCCTTGAGGACGACGCTCGAGCGCACATGCGTGACGCCCGGGAGCTTGAACGCCGTCTCGTGCAGGAAGCGCTCGTAGCTCTTGATGTCCGGCGCCAGCACCTTCATCACGTAGTCGGCCTGGCCGGTGGTGGAGTAGCAGCTCACGATCTGCGGGCAGTGCGCGACCTCCTTTTCGAACTGCACGACGACGTCCTCGTTGTGCCGGGTGAGGTTCACCTCCGCGATGACGCACAGCGCGAGCCCGACCCGCTCGCGGTCGATGATCGCGGTGTAGCCGCGGATCACCCCGCTCGCCTCCATGTCCTTGATGCGCTTCCAGCACGGCGTGCTCGAAAGCCCCACGCGGTCGGCGAGCTGCTGCACCGTCTGGTGCGAATCGCGCTGCAGTTCCGTGAGCAGCACCACGTCCTGCCGGTCGAGCTCATCCATTCTCTTGTCTCCTCAGGCGCATAGAACAGTTTTCTCCCAGGAGTATGAAATCGGAGAAGAAAAGAAGCAAATTCTCCAGCCCGCACCTTAGCCTTGGCACGATGAACGACACCCTCGCCCGACCCGGCTACCGCCTCTCCGATGCGCTCTGGGCGCACGAGGGGCAGATCTTCCTCACCGGCACCCAGGCCATCGTGCGGCTCATGCTGATGCAGCGCCAGCGCGATGCCGCGGCGGGCATCGCGTCGCAGGGATTCATCAGCGGCTACCGCGGCTCGCCGCTCGGCATGGTCGACCAGCAGGTGTGGAAGGCCGGCCCGAAGTTCGCGGAACAAGGCGTGAGGTTCCTGCCCGCCATCAACGAGGAACTCGCCGCCACCGCGGTGCTGGGCACGCAGCGCGTGGAGTCGGACCCGGAGCGCACCTGCGACGGCGTCTTCGCGCTCTGGTACGGCAAGGGCCCGGGCGTGGACCGCGCGGGCGATGCGCTCAAGCACGGCAACGCCTACGGCGCTTCGCCGAACGGCGGCGTGCTGATGGTGGCGGGGGACGACCACGGCTGCGTGTCGTCCTCGATGCCGCACCAGAGCGACCAGGCCTTCCAGGCGATCCACGCGCCCGTCGTGTCGCCCGCCAACATCGCGGAGTACCTGGAATTCGGCCTGTACGGCTGGGCGCTGTCTCGCTATTCGGGCAACTGGGTCGGCTTCACCGCGCTGTCGGAGGTGGTGGAGAGCGGCAGCACCGTGGACCTCGACCTGATCAACGCGCGCATGGCGGCCTGGCAGGACGCACGGACGGTCGATTCCATCACCGGGCATACGGCCCCGGCGGGGGGCCTTCACTACCGCTGGCCCGACCTGCCTTCGCTCGTGATCGAGCAGCGGCTGCACGCCAAGCTCGACGCGGTGCGCGCCTTCGCGCGCGTCAACAGCATCGACCGGACCATCGCCGACAGCCCGCGGGCGACCTGCGGGATCGTGACCGCCGGCAAGGCGCACTTCGACTTCATGGAGGTGCTGCGGCGCCTGGACATCTCCACCGAGACGCTCGCGCAGCACGGCGTGCGCATCTGCAAGCTCGGGCTGACCTATCCGGTCGAGCCGGTGCGCATGGGCGAATTCGTGCGCGGCCTGCGCGAAGTGCTGGTGATCGAGGAGAAGGGCCCCGTCGTCGAATCGCAGTTGCGCGACATGTTCTACAACGCGCCGCACCGCCCCGTCGTCATCGGCAAACGCGATGCGATGGGCTCGCCGCTCGTGTCCCCGCTGGGCGAGCTGCGGCCGTCGCGGCTCATCGAGATCGTCGCCGACTGGCTGGCCGCGCACTTCCCGGACCTCGACCGCCGCCACCTCGTGCGCGACTTCACGCCGCCCGAGCTGCTCGCCAACGCGGCCGATGCCGTGAAGCGCCTGCCGTACTTCTGCGCGGGCTGCCCGCACAACACCTCGACGAAGGTGCCCGAGGGCTCGCATGCGCAGGCAGGCATCGGCTGCCATTTCATGGCGAGCTGGATGGACCGGGAGACCGAGGGCCTGATCCAGATGGGCGGCGAAGGGGTGGACTGGGTGTCGCACGCGATGTTCACCAGGGTGCCGCACGTGTTCCAGAACCTGGGCGACGGCACCTACTACCACTCGGGCTATCTCGCGATCCGGCAGGCCGTCGCGGCGAAAGCGACGCTCACCTACAAGATCCTCTTCAACGACGCGGTCGCGATGACGGGCGGCCAGCCGGTGGACGGGATCATCACCGTCGACGGCATCGCACGGCAGGTCGAGGCCGAGGGCGTGAAGCAGGTGATCGTGATGTCCGACGACATCTCGAAGTACGACGGCATCCACGCGCGCTTTCCCGCGGGGACGGAGTTCCACGACCGCGCCGAACTCGACGCCGTGCAGCGGCGCCTGCGCGAGATGCCCGGCGTCACGGTGCTGATCTACGAGCAGACCTGTGCGGCCGAGAAGCGCCGCCGCCGCAAGAAGGGCGAGCTCGTCGAGCCCGCGCGCCGGCTCTTCATCAACGAGCAGGTGTGCGAAGGCTGCGGGGATTGCTCCGTGCAATCGAACTGCGTCGCCGTGCTGCCGACGGAGACGCCGCTCGGCCGCAAGCGCCGCATCGACCAGAGCGCATGCAACAAGGACTACTCGTGCGCCAAGGGTTTCTGCCCGAGCTTCGTCGGCGTGCTGGGCGGCCAGCCGCGCAGGAAGGCCGGCGCGCTGGCGCGCCGCGGGAGCGAGGTCGCGCGCCTGGTCGACGTCTTGCCGCCGCCCGCGCCGCACGCGTGGACCGGCCCCTACGACCTGCTCGTCGCGGGCGTGGGCGGCACGGGCATCGTGACCGTGGGCGCGGTGATCGCGATGGCCGCTCACCTCGAAGGCAAGTCCGCGAGCGTGCTGGACTTCATGGGCTTCGCGCAAAAAGGCGGCAGCGTGCTCGCGTTCGTGCGCCTGGCCGACGTGCCCTCGCGGCTGAACCAGGTGCGCATCGACACGCAGCAGGCCGATGCGATCGTCGCCTGCGACGCGGTCGTGGGCGCTTCGCCGGAAGCCTTGCAGACCGTGCGTCGCGGCCGCACGCGCGTGCTGGCGAACGTGCACGAGACGCCCGTGGCCGAGTCGCTGCGCAACCCCGATGCGCAGCTGCGCATCCCCCAGCTGCTGGACAAGCTGCGCTTCGCCGCGGGCGACGATCGCGTCGAAACGCTCGATGCCCAGGCACTCGCGGAGGCGCTGCTCGGCGACTCCATCCTCGCGAACATGCTGACCGTCGGCTACGCGTGGCAGCGCGGCCTCCTGCCGGTGGGCCTCGCCGCGCTGCGACGCGCGATCGAATTGAACGGCGTCGCGGTCGAAACCAACCTGCTCGCCTTCTCGCTCGGCCGCCTCGAGGCCGCCTCGCCGTCCGCGCTGCGCCAGCTGCTCGAAGAAGAAAGCCTGGATGCGCCGCCCGCCGACTCGCTCGACGCGTCGATCGCGCGCGGCATCGATCACCTCACCGCTTACCAGGGCGCCGCCTACGCGAAGCGCTATGCGCAACTCGTCTCCCGTGTGCGCGCGGGTGAACTCTCGCTCGACGAGGGGAGCGGCCTGCCTTTCACGGCGGCGGTGGCGCGCGCGCTGCTCAAGCTCATGGCGTACAAGGACGAATACGAGGTCGCGCGCCTGTACACCGACGGACGCTTCCAGCAGCAGTTGCGCCAGCAGTTCGAAGGCGAGGTCTCGCTCGAGTTCTACATGGCCCCGCCCTTCCTCAGCCGCGCGAAGGACGGCCAGGCGCCGCGCAAGGTCCGGCTCGGCGCATGGATGCAGCACGCGATGAAGCTGCTGGCGCGCGGACGCATGCTGCGCGGCACGCCCTTCGACATCTTCGGCCGCACGCAGGAGCGCCGCATGGAGCGGCAGTTGATCGAGGACTACGTGGCGCGCATCGAGTCGCTGCTGCCCCTGCTCGATGCACGGCGGCTGGGCATCGCGACGGACATCGCGTCCCTGCCGCTGTCCATGCGCGGGTTCGGCCACGTGAAGCTCGCGAACGTCGCGCTGGCGCGCACGCGCGAGGCGGAGCTGCTGCATCGGCTCGACCCGGTCGCGTATCCGCGGCCGGAAGCGAAGGCGCAGGCGGGCCAGCTGCGCGGGATCGCCGTCGTGTCCGCCCGCTGATCAGCCCGAAGTCGCCAGGCTGCCGGCGTCGCCGAAGATGCAGCGAAAGCCGCGCTGCGTGTCCATGTACTCGCGCATGCGGTGGATGCGGCCGTCCATGACGTCGATGACGAAGCAATAGTCGTTCTCGTAGTGCCTGCCGCTGGACAGCCGCGCCCGGAACGTCGTCTCCAGCACCGCACGCGATCCTTCGGCCGTGAGGCTGCGCGGCGTCGATTGGACGTCCGCCACGAACAGCGTTGCGAACTCGCGCGAAAGGAATCGCACGATGACGTCGCGCGTCAGGTCGAACTGCGTGTAGCCGAGCGCGACGCCGGTCGCGTTGCCCGGCGGCGCATGCCAGATCGCGTCGGGCGTGAACACCGCCTCGATGCGCGCCGCATCCCGTGTCGCGAAAGCGGCCCACGCGTTCTTCACGATTTCCTTGGTGGCTTGCGAGTCCATGATGATCTCCTTGGTGGGAAGGCTGCATGGTCGGCCGGGGACCGCCCCGTGACTGGCTGTTTTCGGACGCGTGCACCGCACGCTCAGCGTGCGCGCATCTCGAACGTGAGGCTGCCCCAGTGACTGTCCCAGTCGTCCTGCGGCGAATCGGTCGCGGGGATCATGTGCACCACGCTCGCCATCCACGTGCCGGCAAAGGGGGGCGTGGCGACGAGCCGGCCTTGCGCATCGGTCGTCGCGCGGATCAGGAGCAGCTGCCCGCCGCGGCGGTGCCAGAACTTCACCAGCGCCCGCGGCAGCGGCTTGCCCTCCCACAGCACCTCGAACACGAGGTCGCCTCCCGCGGGCGCGGCCGTGGGGTCCGAGAGGGGAACGATCTCCAGGCGCTGGCCGGTGACATGCAGCGCGGCATCGCCCGGCTCGGCGGCTGTGTTGACCAGCGTCTTCACGTGGCGCCGGAACCGCTCGCGCCCGGGCTGGTCGGCCGTGCCGGCCCGGGTGCGCGCATCGATGATCCCGTCGAGCCCTTCGTCGTGCAGGTACGCGTGGAAGCGTCCCGCGTCCAGCTCCACATGGCTGGGCTGCGTGTCCGCCCAGAACAGTTGCGTCCCGGAGCCGGCGAGGGGCACCTGCATGGCTCCCGAGGGCGCGGCGGGAATGAACGCACGCAGGTCGCTCGCCCGGCCCGCGGCGCGCCGATGCAATTGCGTGACGAAAGCGGTGGACACGCCCACGAGCTCACCGCTGAAATTCTCCCCGACCTGCATCGCCAGCGACACGGAGTCGCCGGCGGGATGGAAACGGTCGGGCACCATCCAGAATTCGTGCGAAAGCGCGGGGCCCCATCCCATCAGGGAGATGGCGGCCACCGCGCAGGCGACGGTGTCGCCCCATTTCATGTTCGCGGCGCCTTCAGTTGACGGCCGCGGGTTCCGTCGTGTCGCTGGTGGGCAGCACGGCATCTCCCACGAGCACGGGCTCGGTGGTTTCGCTGGTCTGTGCGATCAGTTCCTGGAGGTACGCGATCAGGCCGTCCACGCTGGATTGCGCGGAGCCCGGCACGTCGGTCGTCCTCGCCGTTGCGGGAGCGTCGTCGCCGCCGCCGCCGCAGCCCGCCAGCAGCGCGGACGCTGCCAGGACCACGGCTGCGCTTCGGAGTTGAAGTTTGTGCATGTGCAGGGTCCTCGGTGTCACGGGTAGGTCGTGCCGGCCGCGGGAGCCGGGTTGAAGTTGCCCGTGATCGGGGTGGTGAGGTACGGGAATGCCGTGCCGTAGTTGGCCGCGGTCTTGCGCACGCCATCGGTCAGCGGCAGGCCGCCCGCGGGCGCATCGGACGGCTTGCAGCCCACCTTCAGCGTGTCGGCGGTGCCGGTCAGCGCGCACAGGGCGCCCATCGCGACGCGCAGAGAGAGGTCGACCACGTCGTCGGCCGGGCGGCGTCCGTTCGGGAAGCCCGCGAGGTCGCCGCCGGGGACGCCGAGCGCGTTCTGGCTGGCCGCCGGTGTCGCCGCGATGGAAGTGTTGAGGCGCAGCATTTCGGACGCGACCACGTTCTTCGGCTGGTTCACGCCTTCGAGTCCCTTGAGGAACACGGTGACGAGGTCGGTGCGCGGGAAGTTGGTCGGCGCCTTGGCCGAGGGGAACAGGCTCTCGATCAGCGCAGGCAACGCGGGGTTCGTCACGTAGTCGATGAACTGCCCGTCACCGGAAGGACGCGACGCGTTGAACTTGTCCTTGTCGGCCAGGCCGATCACGACTTCATTGACGAGCGGCATGCCGACGCGCGACACCTGCGTCCATGCGCCGCCTTCCTTGGTGGCTTTCGCGAGGCCCGTGCCCGGGGCGCCGTTGACGAGGCGCGCCTGGCGCAGGCTGGCCGTGGTGAAGGCGCCGATCACGGGATCGGCCGAGGTGGCGACGCAATCGATCGGCAATTCCATCGCGATGGAACTGACGTTCTTGGCTTCCAGGTCGTTGTTGTTGCCGCCCACCTCCGGGCCGAGCGGGTTCAGGTTGAAGAGGTCGAACGTCTTGCCCACCGCGATGTAGAAGGGCTCCTTGCGCTGGCCGACGAACACCTTGCCGGGCGTCGCGCAGCCGGGGATGGCGACGTTGTAGATATGCTGGTTCGCATAGGCCGCATAGCCGCCGGGGAACACCTTCTCGCCGATGTTGTCCACCGGCTTGTCGAAGGTCGCCGAGCCGCCGGCCGCGTTGGTGACGGACGTGCGTGCGCCGCCGCGGCGGTTGCCGCGCACGAGGTCGATCGTGAAGGTTTCGCGCACGTTGAGCGTGGCGGGGTTCACGCCGGAGATGGGGCCGCTGTTGATGAGCGGGATTTTCGTCTGCTTGCCGCCGACGGCGAGCGCGCCGTCCTTGGACGCATTGTTGAAGCGGAACTGGAAGGTCATGTCCTCCACCGCGTCGCCGTTGTTGTCCACGTGGATTTCGTACAGCGCGTTCGGGTCGAACATATAGAAGTTGGGTCCGCCCTGCGGGTCCTGGAACGGCTGGTAGTTCGCGAGCATCGTCACGAAGCCCTGGCGGCCGGGCTCGTAGCTGCGGAACATGTAGAAGTCGGTGCCGTCCACCTTGGGCTGGCTCGTGATGTACGGGCCCTCGCGGTGGCTGGATGCGAACGCGACGCTCGCGGCGCCGAGGGTCAGCAGCAGTGCCGCGGACGCGATCGAAGAAAGTTTCATGGAGTCTCCTGGAAGAGCTGTCAGGGCCACCGACACGGCGTCCCCTGCATGCAGTACGCGGGCAATCCCGAAACGGTTTTGGCTCATGTGAAAACACCGCCACGCGCTTTCGCGCATGGCGGTGTTCCGCGGGAAACGGCGGCGCTAACGATCAGTTCGGGCCGGAAGCCATCTGGGCTTCCATGTCCTGCATGGAGATCATGTTGCCCTTGGTCATCTTCATCTTCTTCCAGTTGTTGGTGTGGTAGGCCATGTACTCTTCCTGCGAGACCATGCCGTCGCCGTTGGCGTCCATGGCTTTCCAGTTGGCGGAGGGGCCGCTGCCCATGGTCTTGCCGTCCTTTTTCATTTCGGCCTTCTCGGCCGGCATTCCGCCGGACTTGGCGGCGTTGGCTTCGGCGGCGGGACGCATGACGGTGCCGGCGGGTGCCTGGGCAAAAGCGGAGGCGGAGGCGATCGCGGCGGCCGCGAGGATGGAGATCGTTTTCATGGTGTGTGTTCCAAAGTTGGCTCGGGCACAGCGCCCGCATGAGTAGTACGGAGACGGGCCGCGGGCGGTTTGTAGGAGTTCGTGCGGCGGAAGCGTCAGGCGAAGTCCCGTGCATCGCTATAGTCCAGCCATGAACCCATCCATGCAGTCCGTCTTCCGGCGCGCGTGCGGCGCGCTGTTCATCTGCGCTTTCGCGACCTGTGCTTTCGCGCAGGCGCCCGCGCCGGCATGGCCCGCGGCCGAGTGGGAACGCGCCACGCCCGAGGAGATGGGCATGGACTCCGCGGCGCTCGCGACCTTCGTGGAATTCGGCGCCAACACGCGCATGGACAGCCTGGTCGTCACGCGCTGGGGCCGTATCGTCGCCGAGGCGTACTACGCGCCATTCCAGCGCGGCATGAAGCACCGCATCAACTCCTCCACCAAGGCGGTGATGGGCGCGCTCGCCGGGATCGCGGCGGGACAGGGCCGGCTGGACGTGAACGCGCCGGCGCTGGGGTTCTTCAAAGGCGCGACCGCCGCGAACGAGGACGATCGCAAACGCGCGATCACCGTGCAGCAGCTGCTGAACATGACCTCGGGCATCTCGTGGGTGGAACCCCTGTCGGACGAGGTGCCCGAAACGATGATCGCCATGGGCCGCAGCGCGAACTGGGTGCAGTTCGTCCTCGACCGCCCGATGGCGCAGGCGCCGGGGGCGAAGTTCAACTACAACAGCGGCGACTGGCAGCTGGTGTCCGCGATCGTGTCGCTCGCGTCGGGCATGCCGTCGCGGGACTTCGCGGCCAAACACCTGCTCGCGCCGCTCGGCATCGTGGACTGGCGCTGGCGCCTCGACCCGCAAGGCGTGGCGACCGGCGGCTTCGGCCTGTACCTCAGGACGCAGGACATGGCCCGCTTCGGCTATCTCTACCTCCATCATGGCCAGTGGAACGGCACGCAGGTCGTGCCGCGCGCCTGGGCCGACAAGGTGTTCCAGGCGAGCGTGCCGATGTTCGCGACGGGCGCCTGGAAGTACGCGGACGGCTGGTGGACGCTGCCCTCGCGCGGCGCGTATTTCACCGTCGGCTTCGACCGGCAGTTGATCGTGGTGATGCCCGAGACGGGCGTCGTGGCGGCGATGACGGGCCGCTCCAATTACCCGCTCGACAACGTGATCGACCATCTCGCGCGCGCCGCGCGGTCGGCATCGCCGCTGCCCGCCGACGCCCAGGGGCAGGCCGCGCTGGACGCGAAGATCCGCGAGGCGGCCACCCCCAAGCCGATGGCGACCTTGCCGGCCGCGCCGCCGATCGCGCGTGAAGTCGCGGGCAGGACCTATGCGCTCGAGCGCAATCCCTGGGGCATGAAGGAGATGACGCTGCGCATGGACGGTGCACCGGCGATGGAGCTCGTCGTCTATACCTCGCGCACGAGCAATGCGACCATGAAGGTCACCTTGCCTTTGGGGATGGATGGGAAGTTCACGATGAGCGAGACACCGGAAGGCTTGACGGCGATCCAGGCGGGCTGGACGGATGCATCGACCTTGTCGGCGGTCCTGCGCGTGCCCGAAGAGGGCATCTCGAGGACCTATGAATTGCGCTTCGATGGCGCCCGGGTGGCGGTCACGGTGACCAATTCCACCGGGGCCAAGACCAGCTTTTCCGGCGAAGCGCGCTAGCGGGCCTCAGGTGCGCTTGCTGCCGGTCTCGCGGCGGCCCACGATTTCCACCGTCGACAGCTTGACGTGCTGCACGTTGCCCGCAAACGCCTGGGCGGCCGTCTGCACGGCCTGGTGGCTGGCCTGCCCGGCGCCGAGCATGACGAGCGAGATGGCCGCGCCGACCGCGACACCGGCGGCGATGCGCGCGGTGAGGGACAGCAGGGGTTGGGGGGCGGCGGCGAAGGGGGTGGCGGCGATGGTGTTCATTTGATCCTCTGGCGGGCCGGGGTGGCTCGATGGGTTGGACTTTAGGCGGCAGGTCCCTGCGCTTCCAGCGGGATGCGACGAACTGCGGGCGGGCGCGACGAACTGCAGGAAAAGGCGGGGGAACGGCACGCACCGCGCCTGGCCGGCGAGCTGTGAAATGATCGGGGATGTCCCAAGCATCCCCCTCCCCGTTCAGCACGCTCCCCCTCGCGCCCGCCACGCTGGAAAACCTCCAGCGCCTCGGCTACCTGGAGATGACGGCGATCCAGGCCGCCAGCCTGCCCCACGCCCTGCTGGGCAAGGACCTGATCGCGCAGGCCAAGACAGGCAGCGGCAAGACCGCGGCCTTCGCGCTTGCCTTGCTCGCCAACCTGAACGCCCGCCGCTTCGCCGTACAGGCCCTGGTGCTGTGCCCGACGCGCGAGCTCGCCGACCAGGTGAGCAACGAGATCCGCCGGCTCGCGCGGGCGGAAGACAACGTCAAGCTCGTCACGCTTTCCGGGGGCGTGCCACTGCGCGGCCAGGCGAGCAGCCTGGAGCACGGCGCGCACATCGTGGTGGGCACACCGGGACGCGTCATGGATCACCTGGACCGCGGCAACCTGAAGCTGGACGCGCTGAACACGCTCGTGCTCGACGAAGCGGACCGGATGCTGGACATGGGTTTCGTCGACGACATCGCCACGGTCGCGAAGCAATGCCCGCCGCAGCGCCAGACGCTGCTTTTCTCGGCGACGTATCCGGAAGGCATCGCGAAGCTCGCCGCGCAGTTCATGCGCGACCCTGTCACGGTGAAGGTGCAAGCGCAGCATGCGAGCGGCCAGATCGAGCAGCGCTGGTACGAAGTGACGGAATCCGAACGCCTTCCCGCCGTGGGCAGGCTGCTGGACCACTTCCGTCCGGCGAGCGCCCTGGCCTTCTGCAACACCCGCGCGCGCTGCCGCGAACTCGTCGAGCTGCTGCAGGCGCAGGGCTACAGCGCGCTCGCGCTGCACGGCGATTTGGAGCAGCGCGACCGCGACCAGGTGCTGGTGCGTTTCGCCAACGGGAGCTGCACCGTGCTCGTCGCGACGGACGTCGCATCGCGCGGGCTGGACGTCGCGGGCCTCGCCGCGGTGATCAATGTCGAAGTGACACCCGACCCCGAAGTGCACGTGCACCGCATCGGCCGCACCGGCCGCGCCGGTGAGACCGGCCTCGCGCTGTGCCTGGCGAGCCTCGACGAGATGGGTGCGGTCGGGCGCATCGACCAGTTGCAGGGCAGCGCGTCGGTGTGGCATCCGCTCGCGGAGCTGACGCCGGCGTCCGGCGGACGGCTGCTGCCGGCCATGGTAACGATCCACCTGCAGGCCGGACGCAAGGAAAAGATCCGCGCGGGCGACGTGCTGGGCGCGCTCACCGCGGACCTCGGTTACACCCGCGAGCAGATCGGCAAGATCGACATCAACGAATTCGCGACCTACGTCGCCGTGGAGCGCCGCATTGGCGCCGAGGCGGTCGCGCGCCTGAACCAGGGCCGCATCAAGGGCCGCAGCATCAAGGCGCGGCTGCTCGCGGATTGATCAGGACGTCACCCAGTCCACCGCTTCCTCGTAGCTGGACACCACGCGCAGGTTCAGGCCTTCGCGCCGGGCCTGCGCCTCGACCACGCCCGCGATCTTCTCCGGCTGGATGAAAAGCGCCACCTTCTCCATGCGCGACAGATGGATCGCCCAGAGCTTGCCCACTTCGGTGCGCTCGGGGATGCCCAGCCACCCGACGAGCCCCGTGAGGTCGACCACGAGGCGGTCGCCGGGCATCCCGGCGACGCCTGCGCCGAGCTCCCGCAGGGCCTTGTCCCAGGCCTCGACCGAGACCAGTCCGCTGAGGTGGCCCAGCACATAGCCGTCAAGGCGTTCGATTCGGACGTGGAGTGTGAATTGCATGATCATCGGTGAAGCATTCGCATCATCGCCGATCCCTCGCCGGAGCAGGCGGCGTGCAGGAAGTTTCCGCTGGGATGAGGTGCCGTGGACCGCACGGCTTAGGAAATTGCCTTAAGGCGGGACGGCGCGCGTGGGGAAGAATCGCCGTATTCCCACTTCGCCTGGAGGCAACCGATGCTCACCAAGAATATTTCGGAAGTCGTGTCGAGCCTGAAAGCCATGGCTGTCGATGCACGCGCCTCGACGGCGACCGGCGCGGAATGGGCCGACACGGTGCCCGCCTCGGACGTCCTGCGCGACCACCAGCTGCGCGAAGCGCGCACGCACCGGGCTTACCTGCCGACCCAGCCGGCGCCTTTGTCCGTGCGCTAAGGCGCGTCGCCGTCGTCGCGCAACGGCAAATCCACCTGCTTTTGCGGCTCCGCCGCGCCGTGCGAGAACAGGTCCGCGTCGGGCAGCTTCACCAGCGCCATCGCCTCCTCGATCGAACCGTTCAACCACTGATCCCAGTTCGCGCGCTCGATCGGGATCACGGCGCGCTTGTCCTGCTGGTCCGGCGGCAGTGCCGGGTCCGGCTTGTGCATCAGCGACAGCAGGGGATGCTGGTCGCAGTTCTGCGTGAGCATGGTGTAGCTCACCACGATCTCCCCGCTCTCCGGATCCGTCCACTCGGTCCAGATGCCGGCGAGCGCCCACGCGGTGCCGTCGCGCCGCGCGAAACGCCACCAGATGTTCTTGCCGGTGCCCCAGTACGGCTCGTCGTAGTCGGTGGCGGGAATCAGGCAGCGCTGGCCGCGCGCCCACGGGCCTTTGAAACTGGGCGCGGTAGCGACCGTCTCGATACGGCAATTGTTGGTGCTGATCGGACGGCCTGCCTTGCCCGTCGGGCGGCGTGTCCTGCTGAACCAGGGGATGAGTCCCCACTGCCCGACTTCGATGCCCTGCGAATGGACGAAGGGGCCCTGCTGGTAGGGGCCGATCGACGGTGCGACCGGCGGCAGGTCCGGCTCGCGGACCTTGATCTCGGTGAAGCCGAAGACGTCACGGATGTAGGTGACGGAGGCGGGGCGGTAGCGGTTGCACATGGCACGCCTACTTCAGGAGCGCGACCGCGCCGGAGAACGTGAGGAACGCGGCCGCGGTGGTGAGCAGGATGATCCGCGCGATGCGTCCCGTGTCCGCGCCGAAACGCTCCGCGAGCAGGGCCACGTTGCTGGCGGACGGCAGCGCGGCGACCAGCACCATCACCTTCAGCGCGAATTCGTCGAGCGGCAGGCCCAGCGCGATCGCGCCGCGCCCGGCCGCCCACACCAGCAGCGGATGCGCCAGCAGCTTGAAGAGCGACACGGGCACGAAGTCGCGCATCGGCATCGGCGGGTGGTCTTCGCGCGTGGCGACGAACTGCGAGCGCGCCATCACCGCGCCGATGGTGAAGAGCGCGACCGGCGATGCGCAGTCGGCCAGCAGGCCGATCGTCTGCGCGACAGGCGCGACGAATTGCAGGTGCAGCGCGGAGGAGATGCCGCCCAGCACGATGGCCCACGGCATCGGGTTCACCGCCACGCCCTTGAGCGCGTTCTTCGCGGCTTTCTCGGCGCCGTGTTCGTCTGCGCCGTCCAGGCGCGACAGCGCGATGCACAGCGAACTCGTGATGACGAGGTCCACGAGGATGGTGAGGATCGCGGGGCCCGCCGCGGCCGCGCCGAGCAGCGCGACGAGCAGCGGCACGCCCATGAAGCCCGTGTTGGGAAAGGCGCCGACGAGCGCGCCGAAGGACGCGTCGTTCCAGCCGATGCGCGAATTGCGGCTCGCCCAGACGATGAAGGCGACCATCGCGAGCGCGCACAGCAGGTAGACCGAACCCGCGGCGACGTCCAGGAGCTGCGAGACGGGCGTGCTCGCACCGAAGCGGTACAGCATGCACGGCAGCGCGAAATACAGCACGAAGGTGTTGAGCCCCGGGATCGCGTCCAGCGGCAGCATGCGCCGCCGCGCGGCGACGTAGCCGCACAACACCAGTGCGAAGAAGGGAAAGGTGACGAGCAGGATGTCCAGCACGCGGATATTGTCGCCGGTATGATTCGCGGCTTCCCTGCTGCGCTTTTCCCCTTCGCAATCCCTCCCGATGTCCGCCGGCCTCAATTACGCGCAGCAGGAAGCTGTCAATTACCTGCAGGGTCCGTGCCTGGTGCTCGCGGGCGCGGGCTCGGGCAAGACGCGCGTCATCACGCGCAAGATCGGCCGCCTGATCCAGGCGGGCATGGACGCCAACCGCATCGCCGCCATCACCTTCACGAACAAGGCCGCCGCCGAAATGCGCGAGCGGGCGAAGACGCTGATCGGCCGCGACGCGAAACAGGTGCTCGTGTGCACCTTCCACGCGCTGGGCGTGCGCATGCTGCGGCAGGACGGCGCGGCGCTCGGGTTGAAGCCGCAGTTCTCCATCCTCGACAGCGACGACGTCACCAGCATCCTGAAGGATGCCGGCGGCTCCACCGATTCCGCGACGGCCCGCCAGTGGCAGTGGGCGATCAGCCTGTGGAAGAACATGGGCCTGAACGCCGCGCAGGCGGAGGCGCAGGCCAAGGACGACAGCGAGAAGGTCACGGCGCGCGTCATGGCGCGCTACGAGGAGCGCCTCGCCGCCTACCAGAGCGTGGACTTCGACGACCTGATCGGCCTGCCGCTCAAGCTCCTGCAGCAGCACCCCGAGGTGCGCGAGAAGTGGCAGCAGCAGATGGGCCACGTGCTCGTCGACGAATACCAGGACACCAACGCCACGCAGTACGAGGTGCTCAAGCTGCTCGTGGGCGAGCGCGGGCGCTTCACCGCGGTGGGCGACGACGACCAGTCGATCTACGGCTGGCGCGGCGCGACGCTGGACAACTTGAAGCGCTTGCCCGTCGACTTCCCGCAGCTGAAGGTCATCAAGCTGGAGCAGAACTACCGCTCCACCAGCGCCATCCTGCGCGCGGCCAACAACGTGATCGGGCCGAACCCGAAGCTCTTTCCGAAAACATTGTTCTCGGAACTCGGCGAGGGCGAGCCGGTGCGCATCGTCGACGCGGACAACGAAGAGCACGAGAGCGAACGCGTCGTCGCGCGCATCCAGTCGATCCGCGCCAACGGCATGGGTAAGGACTGGAAGGACTTCGCCGTGCTCTACCGCGCGAACCACCAGGCGCGGGTTTTCGAGCAGGCCCTGCGCAAGGCGCAGATCCCGTACAAGGTGTCGGGCGGGCAGAGCTTCTTCGACCGCGCGGAAATCAAGGACCTGTGCGCGTGGTTTCGCCTCTGGATCAACAACGACGACGACCCGGCCTTCCTGCGCGCGGTGACGACACCCAAGCGCGGGATCGGCCACACCACGCTGCAGAACCTCGGCACCTTCGCGAGCAAATACAAGCTGAGCCTGTTCGAGGCGCTCTTCTCCTCCTCGCTGGGCGCGGCGCTGCCGGCCAAGGCCGTGGGCAGCTTGCACGAGTTCGGCCGCTACGTGAACGACCTCGAGTTCCGCGCGCGGCACACCCATGGCGCGGAAGCTTCGCGCGCTTTCATGCTGGAGTGGCTCAAGGACATCGACTACGAGAAGCACCTGTACGACGGCGAAGACAGCGAGAAGCTCGCGGCCTCGCGCTGGACGAACGTACTCGAATTTTGCGACTGGATGTCGCAGCGCGCCGGCGGCGAGATCGAGGATGCGGCGGGTGCGAGCATCGCGAGCGAGAAGAAGAGCCTGCTCGAAGTCGCGCAGACCATCGCCCTGCTCTCCACCATCAGCGAACGCGAGCAGGACCAGAACGTGGTGACGCTCTCGACGCTGCACGCCGCAAAGGGCCTCGAGTGGCCGCACGTGATGCTGGTGGGCGTGACCGAAGGATTGCTGCCGTTCAAGCTGGGCGATGACGACAACCCGACGGGGCGCGCCGACGGCCCGATGTCCGAGGGCATCCTGCAGCGTCTGCAGGAAGAGCGCCGCCTGATGTACGTGGGCATCACGCGGGCGCAGCGCTCGCTGGCCGTGAGCTGGACCAAGCGCCGCAAGAAGGGCCGCGAGATGATTGCCGCGCAGCCGAGCCGCTTCATCGCGGAGATGGCGCTGGAAAAGCTCACGACCGTGGAGGACCCGCGCGAGAAGCTCAAGGCGCTGCGCGCCGAATTCGCGAAGAAGGCGGTGGACTCGGCGGCGGCCGCAGCGGCGCTGGCCGCCGCGGCGACGGGTGGATCGTGATGCTGCGCCTCGCCCTCCTGGCGTGCGCCCTCGCCCTGCACGGGGCCGCGCGGGCGCAGCCCGCCTCGCCTGCGGCATGCCCGGGCGCGGATGAGCTGGCGCATGTCCACCTGATCGGCCTGTGGCGCGCCGAATTCGAGGGGCTGGCCCAGGGCGCGACGCTCCTGCTCGGACAGCACCCCGAGCTCGCGGAGAGCGTCCGGGGCGCGATCAACCGCAACGGCGAGCGCGCCGAAGTCTCCGGCGATGTCGATGACGGCGACGTGACGCTCGAAGAGTCCGCAAATGGTGTCAACATCAGCGCTACCTGGTGGGGAACCATGGAGGAGGGCTCATGCGGCAAGACGATCAAGGGAACATGGCAGGGCGCGGGCGATTCGCCGGCGCGGGCGTTCGTGCTGCGCAAGCTGCCGGACTCGCGCTGACGCTGGCGGCGGCGCCCGGCGCGGTGCGCGCGCAGGACGAGCTGCCAGGCTGGCGCGCCTGCACCGCGCTCCGGGACCGCGAGCAGCGGCTCGCGTGCTTCGACGGCCTCGCGGAGAAGGCGCGCGCGCTGGCGCCGCCCTCGCCGCCGGTCGCGGGGGACTCTCGGGAAAAGGACACGCCCGCGAAGGATTGCAATACGAGCGGACCACCGGGCCTGGCCCGCTTCTGGGAACTGCAGGAGAACACGAGCTGCGGCACGTACGCGCTGCGCGGCTACCGCCCGAACAGCGCGTCGCTGGTGGTGGGCAGCACCGTGAACGACCAGCCCACGTCGGCCAATCCGCTCAACAACGCGACGACTTCGCAGCCCTACCGCACCGTGGAAACGCGCATCCAGCTGTCCCTGCGCACCAAGCTGTTCGAGGGCCTGCTCGCGCACGACGCGGGCGAGGAAGCGCCGCGCGATTCGCTGTGGTTCGGCTACACGCAGCAGTCGTACTGGCAGCTGTTCACCCCCAGCATCTCCCGCCCCTTCCGCAGCACCGACCACGAGCCCGAACTCATGTACGTGTATCCGCTCGCGCAGGCGCTCGGCCAGGGCTGGACGCTGCGCTATGGCGGCCTCGGCCTCGTGCACCAGTCCAACGGCCAGAGCCTGCCCTATTCGCGCAGCTGGAACCGCGCCTACCTCATGGCCGGCATGGAACACGCGGGCGGCTTCACGGTGCAGGGGCGGCTGTGGAAGCGCATGCACGAGAGCGCCGGCTCGGACGACAACCCGGGCATCAGCGACTACATCGGCCGCGGCGAACTCACGGCCGCATGGAACGTGAACCCCAACCACGCCTTCATCGTCACGCTGCGGCACCCGCTCAACGGGACGAACCGCGGCTCGGCCCGGGTCGAATGGCTGCAGCGCCTGCCGACCCGTTCGCCGTCCACGCTCGGCAACCTGCGCCTGCACACGCAGCTCTTCACGGGCTATGGCGACAGCCTGCTCGACTACAACCGCCACCGCACGGTTTTCACGGTCGGCTTCAGCCTGGTCGACTGGTAGCCCCGGTGGGGCGGGTGGACAAGTCATGCGGCGGGTGTAGGCTGGGGGCTGGACCCGCCACGACCCCTTGCCCATGAACGAAGCCGAATTCGACAAACGACTGCAGAACGACGCGCTCGACAGCTACGACGAGGAGCTCGAACTCGAGCTCGAGGACCGCCCCTTCGACGTCAACGGGGTCGAGCTCGCGCTCACGGATGAGGAGAAGGCGCAGCGCCGCAGCTATTTCGCGAACCTGCTGCGCCTGCAGTTCGAGCTGGTGAAACTGCAGGACTGGGTGGTGGCGAACGGCCGGCGGATCGTGATCCTCTTCGAAGGACGCGATGCCGCGGGCAAGGGCGGCGTCATCAAGCGCATCACGCAGCGCCTGAACCCGCGCGTGTGCCGCGTGGCCGCGCTGCCCGCGCCGAACGACCGCGAGCGCACGCAGTGGTACTTCCAGCGCTACGTCGCGCACCTGCCGGCCGCCGGCGAGCTCGTCCTCTTCGACCGCAGCTGGTACAACCGCGCGGGCGTCGAGCGGGTGATGGGGTTTTGCAGCGACGAGGAGTACGAGGAGTTCTTCCGCACGGTTCCCGAATTCGAGAAGATGCTCGTGCGCTCGGGCATCCAGATCGTCAAGTACTGGTTCTCGATCTCGGACGAAGAGCAGCACCTGCGCTTCGTGAGCCGGATCAGGGACCCGCTCAAGCAGTGGAAGCTGAGCCCGATGGACCTGGAGTCGCGCCGGCGCTGGGAGGACTACACCCGCGCCAAGGAAACCATGCTCGCGCGCAGCCATATTCCCGAGGCGCCCTGGTGGGTGGTGCAGGGCGACGACAAGAAAGCCGCGCGCCTCAACTGCATCGACCACCTGCTCTCGCAGGTGCCCTATGCCGAGGTGGAGCATGTGCCCGTGAAGCTCCCCGCACGCGTGCGGCACCAGGACTATTCGCGCCTGCCGGTGCCCGAGGCCATGCTGGTGCCGGAAAAATACGGACCGCGCACCGGCACCCACCCATGAAGATCGACTGCAAGCCCTTCCGCGTGGAAGAAGGCGACACCGTCAAGCTCGCGAAGTGGCCGACGCGGGTCGATCCGCTGTACCGGTCGCAGGACGACTACGAGAGCCAGCTCGCGCGCCAGGTCGGGCGCCTGAGCGAGCTGCAGCAGCGGCTGTACGCGACCAGCCGCCACGCGGTCCTGCTGATCCTGCAGGGGATGGACGCGTCGGGCAAGGACGGCGTGATCCGGCACGTGATGTCCGGCATCAACCCGCAGGGCTGCCAGGTCACGAGCTTCAAGCACCCGAGCGCGGAGGAACTGCAGCACGACTTCCTCTGGCGCACCACGCGCAACCTGCCCGAGCGCGGGCGCATCGGCGTGTTCAACCGCTCGTACTACGAGGAAGTCCTCATCGTGCGCGTGCACCCCGAGATCCTGCGCAGCGAAAACCTGCCCGACGCCATCGCCTCGCACCGGCACGTGTGGCGCGAGCGCTATCGCTCGATCCGCGACATGGAGCGGCACCTGGAGGCCAACGGCACGCGGATCGTGAAAGTCTTCCTGCACATGTCGCCCGGGGAGCAGCGCAAGCGCTTCCTCGAGCGCATCGACGAGCCGGGCAAGAACTGGAAATTCAACGTCCAGGACATGGAGGAGCGGCGTTACTGGGCGCAATACATGGACGCCTACGGCAAGTGCCTCTCGGCGACCAGCACGCGCGAGTCGCCCTGGTACGCCGTGCCGGCCGACGACAAGCCCAATGCGCGCCTGATCGTCTCGCAGATCCTGGTGCGGACGCTGGAGGGCCTGAAGCTGCGCAAGCCCGCGCTCGCTGCCAAGGAGCGCGAGGCGCTGGCCGCCATGCGGGAGCGCCTGGTGCGCGAGTAGGCGCCCCGCTTCGCGCCCACGGCCGAGCTGGCCGCCGGCCGCGCGGCGCGGTCGCGACATCGTCCTACAACGCACGACAACCGGGCGACCCCGCGAGACCCGGGCGCGATGGCATGCTCGTACGGTGCATGTCCCATCCTCCTTCGAGAAGCTCGAGGCCTTGCTGCGCGCCGTGATGGCGGGCGGCTACCGTTTTGTTACGCCGACGCCCCTCACCCACCAGCGCGTGCTGGCGCGCGACCCGGCGCGCCGCGCGACCGACCTGCGCGGCATCCTCGGATGGAGCCTGCCTTTCGAGCCGGACGCGGTGGGCGCCGACACACTTCACGCGATGCGCGAAGCCGACGTGCTGCGCGAGTCGGGTGGACTGCTGCGCAGCACCGTGCGCATCTCCACACTGGGTGCGGACGGTTTCCTGCATTCGTCCTACCCGACGGTCGCCGACGATTCCGTATTCTTCGGCCCGGACACCTACCGTTTCGCGCGCTTCATCGAACAGGCCGTCGATGCGCGCGCCCGCCGATCCGGCCCGGCGCCCGCCTCCCCGCTGCGCGTGCTCGACATCGGTTGCGGCTCGGGCGCCGGCGCGATCGTCGTCGCGCGCCGCCTCGCACTGCACGGCATCGAGGCGGACGTCACGATGAACGACATCAACCCGCGCGCGCTGCGCCTGGCCGCCGCGAACGCCGCGGCCGCGGGGATCGCCTGCGCCTTTGCGCAAGGCGATGCGCTGCAGGCCGTGGAAGGCGACTTCGACCTCATCGTCTCCAATCCGCCCTACATGGCCGACCCGCAACGCCGCGCCTACCGCGACGGCGGGGAGGGACTGGGACGTGCCCTGAGCGTTCGCATCGCGGCGCAGGCCCTGCATCGCCTCGCGCCCGGTGGCCAGCTGCTCCTGTACACGGGCGTCGCGATCGTGGACGGCGGTGACCCTTTCCTGCATGAAGTGGAGCCGCTGCTGCGCGCCGCGCGCTGCGAGTGGTCCTACGAAGAGATCGATCCGGACGTTTTCGGCGAGGAGCTCGAAGCCGCCCCCTATGACCGCGCCGATCGCATCGCGGCTGTCGGACTGGTTGCCACCCGGGAGAAGGACCGGTGATGCAAGCCGCCGCCGGCGAACGCATGGAGAACCCGGGCGACGCATGGCCCGGGGCCGATGCGACGGCCCGCCGCAGCACGCTGGAGCGCATGCCGAAGTGGCTGATCTGCGTGCCGCTCGTGCTGCAGTGGCTGTGGCTCGGCCTGCGCTATCGCAGCTTGACGCTGCCCTCGGCCGCCAACCCGTCCATCACCGCGGGCGGGCTGGTGGGCGAAGGCAAGCTCGAATACTTCCGCGGCATGGGCGGCGTGGCGCGCGCCGCCACCGCCCGGCACATCGGCATGCGCAACGACGGCACGGCGAACGAGGCTTCGCTGCGTGCACGGCTGGCCGAAGCGGGCCTGGCCTTTCCGCTCATCGCCAAGCCCGACCTGGGACTGTGCGGCCATGGCGTGCGGCGCGTCGACGACATGCCCTCCCTGCTCGACTACCTCGCTCGGTTTCCCGCGGGTGAAGTCGTGGTGCTGCAGGAATACCTGCCGCAGGACGGCGAGGCCGGCATCTTCTACGCGCGCGATCCGCGCACGGACGAAGGCCGGATCATCGGCCTCGCACTGCGCACCTTTCCGCAGGTCGTGGGCGATGGCGTGCGCACGGTGGCCGAGCTGGTCGCGGCGGACCCGCGCGCGAGCCGCATCGGGGGCTCGCCGCGCCACGAGTGCGCCGTCGATGCCTCGCGCGTTCCCGCCGCGGGCGAGGCCGTGCGCCTGGCCACCATCGGCTCGACCCGGGTGGGCGGGCTGTACCGCGACGGCGCGGCGTGCATCACGCCGCAGCTCGTCGCGGCCGTGGACGCGATCGCGCGCGACATGCCGCACTTCCACTTCGGCCGCTTCGACGTGCGTTTCGACAGCCTCGCGTCCCTGCGCGCGGGCAACGGACTGCGCATCATGGAAGTCAACGGCGCCGGCTCCGAAGCCATCGAGGCCTGGGACCCCGCGACGGGCCTCGTCGAAGGATTCCGGGCGATCTTTCGCAAGCAGGCCCTGCTGTTCGCGATCGGGGATGCGCGCCGGCGGGAGGGCACGCGGCCCATCTCCGTGCTGGAACTCGCGCGCCTCAACCAGCGGCAGTACCGGCTGATCGAACATTACCCGCCGTCCAACTGAGGCCAGACCGACGTGCCTGCCTGCGACACCGCCATCTGGAGAGGAACCGCCACCGCGGAGCATCGCGCGCCCGCCGCCGGGGCCCGGCAGTTCGCCGTCGAATGGGCGCGCTCGCAGGACGATGTGACCGAAGCGCAGCGCCTGCGCTATCGCGTCTTCTCGCAGGAGATGGGCGCTCGGCTGTCGCCGCCGCCGGGCTCGCCGCCGGGGCTCGACATCGACCGCTTCGATCCCTTTTGCGAGCACCTGCTCGTGCGCGCCGTGGAACGCGGGACACGCGGCCCGGTCGTCGGCACCTATCGCGTGCTGTCGCCTTCGCAGGCACGCAAGGCGGGCGGCTACTACAGCGACGCCGAGTTCGACCTCGCGCCGCTGGCGGGGCTGCGCGCGCGCGCCGTGGAGCTCGGGCGCTCCTGCGTGCACGCGGACTGGCGGCTGGGCGGCGTGATCATGGGCATGTGGAGTGCCCTGGGCGAATACATGCTGCGCCACGGGCTGGACACGATGATCGGGTGCGCCAGCATCGGTCTGGCCGATGGCCTGCTGCCGGCGCTGGCGCTGTGGGAAGGACTGCGGCACACCCACCTCGCCGCGCCGCAATGGCGCGTGACACCGCATTGCGTCCTGCCCGGCGCCTCGCTCGACGAACCCCTGGCGACGCCGGCGGCGCCACGCGCGATGCCCGACGCGCCGCCGCTCATCAAGGGCTACCTGCGCTGCGGCGCGCGCGTGCTCGGCCCTCCGGCGCTGGACGCGCAGTTCAACACGGCGGACCTGCCGATGATGCTGCGGCTGCAGGACATGGCGCCGCGCTACCGGAAGCACTTCCTCGAGGCCGCTTGAACCCGCGGCGTAGCCTGCGCTGGGTGGTCGCGGGCCAATTCATCGGCGCGCTGGCTGACAACGCCCTGCTGCTCGTCGCGCTCGCCATTCTTCTCGAGCGCCACGCGCCGGCCTGGAACGCGCCCGCGCTGCGCATGGTGTTCTATCTCTCGTACGTCCTGCTGTCCGCGTTCGCGGGCGCCATCGCCGACGCGTGGCCGAAGAAGCGGATGCTGGTCGCGATCAACCTGCTGAAGGTCGGCGGATGCGCGGTACTCCTGACCGGCGCCACGCCGCTCCTGGCCTATGCGCTCATCGGGATCGGGGCGGCGACGCACGCGCCGGCGCGCTACGGCATCCTGTCGGAATTCACGCCCGAGGGCGAGCTGCTCGCGGCGAATGCATGGATGGAGATTGCCACGGTGCTCGCATTGCTGATGGGCACCGTCTGGGGCAGCCTGCTGCTGCAAGGCGGCTGGGGACTGGCGCTTCCAGCGTACGGCATCGCGTCCAACGCCGCGCTCACGCTGGGCGCCGCCTACGTGCTCGCGGCGCTGTGCGCCCTGCCCGTGCGGGCCGCCGCAGCCAGCAGCCCCCGCGCGCTCGCGCGGCCCGCCGCGCTGGTGCGGGAATTCGCGCACAGCGCAAGGACACTGTGGCGCGACCCGGTGGCGCGCGTCTCCCTCACCGCCACCTGCGTGTTCTGGGCGGCGGCCGCTGTCTTGCAGTTCGTGATCCTGCGCTGGTCCGTGGAGCAGCTGGGCCTGACACTCGCGCAGGCCGGCCTGATGCAGGGCGCCGTCGCCGCGGGGACGATCGCGGGCGCCGCGGCCGCCGGCAAGTGGATCCGCGAGGATCGTGCCCTGCAAACCTGGCCGCTGGGACTCGCCCTGGCCGCCGCGGTGGCGTCGATGGCTGCGGTCGCTTCCGTGCCGGTGGCCGCCGCGCTGATGCTGGCCGTCGGCGCGATGTCGGGGCTGCTGCTGGTGCCGATGAACACGGTGCTGCAACGGCGCGGGCTCGCCCTCATGCATCCGGGCCAGTCGATCGCGGTCCAGAACTTCAGCGAAAACCTCGCCTCGCTGCTGGCGCTCGCGGCCTACGGCGCGACCCGCCTTCAGCGATAGAAAGCTTCGACCTTGCCCTTGAGCTTGAGCATGAGCGGCTGGCCCTTGCGGTCCACCGTCTTGCTCGCGGGCACCTTGATCCAGCCTTCGCTGATGCAATATTCCTCGACGTCGTGCCGCTCCTTGCCGTTGAAGCGGATGCCGATGTCGTGTTCGAAGACCGCCGCGACGTGGTGCGGGCTGCGCGGGTCCGCGCTCAGGTGGTCGGGCAGTTCCGGACGGGACGGCGCGGCGGTGGGGGGAGTGGCTTCTTCCATGGGCAGCATTGTGCGTCCAACTAGAGGCTGAACTCGTACTCCACCGTGATCGGCGCGTGGTCGGAGAAGCGCTCGGTCTTGTAGATCTCCTCATCGCGTGCGCGCTCGGCCATCGCGGGCGTGGCGAGGTGGTAGTCCAGCCGCCACCCCACGTTCTTGGCGTACGCCTGCCCGCGGTTGCTCCACCAGGTGTAGCAGGCCTCGGTCGCCTCGGGCTTGAGCCGGCGGTAGACGTCCACCAGGCCCGTCTCGGAAATGATCTTCGTCATCCACGCCCGCTCCTCGGGCAGGAAGCCGCTGTTCTTCCGGTTGCCCTTGAAATTCTTGAGGTCGCTCTCGTTGTGCGCGATGTTCACGTCGCCGCACAGGATGAATTCCCGCTCCTTCTTCAACCTCACGAGATGCGGGTCGAGCTCCGCCAGGAAGCGGAATTTGGCCCGCTGGCGCTCTTCGCCGGACGAGCCGCTGGGGAAGTAACAGCTGATCACGGAAAACTTGCGCTTCGGCGTGTCGAAACGCAACTCGACATAGCGGCCCTCCGCGTCGAATTCCGGGGAGCCGTAGCCGACGATGACGTCGCTGGGCGCATGCTTCGTGTAGACCGCGACGCCGGAATAGCCCTTTTTCTCCGCGAAGTGGAAGTGGCCGGTGAGTCCCGCCATCTGCTCGAAGCGGCCCTCGACGTCGGGCTTTTGCGCCTTGACCTCCTGCAGGCAAATACAATCCGGCTTGGTTTTCGCAATCCAGGCTTCCACGCCCTTGCTGGCGGCCGAACGGATGCCGTTCAGGTTGAGGCTGGTCAGTTTGAACAAGGATTTCCCCATGGTGGCAACTCGCGGGCAGGATCAGCTTGCCCTGGATTTCGTTCAGTTTTCGGTGGAGTCCGGCGTGCTGCGCTTCGGCCAGTTCAAGACCAAGGCCGGGCGGATGTCGCCGTACTTCTTCAACGCCGGTCTCTTCGACGACGGGGCGAAGCTGGGCCGGCTGGCGCAATTCTATGCACAGCGCATCCTCGCCTCAGGCATCGAGTTCGACATGATCTTCGGGCCTGCGTACAAGGGCATCGCCCTGGCCGCGGCCGTTGCCATCGAGCTGGCGCGCCTGGGACGCAATGTCCCCTACGCCTACAACCGCAAGGAAGCCAAGGATCATGGCGAAGGGGGAACTCTGGTGGGCGCGCCGGTCAAAGGGAAGGTGCTGATCGTGGACGACGTGATGTCGGCGGGCACGGCGGCACGCGAATCCATCGCCATCATCCGGGCGGCGGGGGGCGTGCCTCATGCGATGGCGATTGCGCTGGACCGGCAGGAAAAGGCGACGGAGAACGGGGTGGATGTGAACCACAGCGCCGTGCAGTACGTGCGCGACCAGCTCGGATTGAAGGTTTGCGCGATTGCGCGGCTTGCGGATTTGCTTCAGTATTTGGAACAACACAGTGGCCAGGCCCTGGGCGAGTATCACGAGCAGGTGCTCGCCTACCGGGATCGCTACGGCGTCGAATAGAGGATTTTTCGTGCGCAGCACGTTCGGGCGACACATCTTTGCGGGGTTGCTGTTGGGTTTCCTGTGCGCCGGCGCAGGTGCCCAGGGCATCTACACGTGCGTCGATGCCAAGGGCCGCCGCCTCACGGCCGACCGGCCGATCGCCGAATGCACGGACCGCGAGCAGCGCGAGCTCACCAAGGACGGCATGCTCAAACGCAAGATCGGGCCGACCCTCACCGCGGAAGAACGCGCGGTCGAAGAAGAAAAAAATCGCCTCGCCATCGAGGAAAAAAACCGCCAGGCCGAGGAGAGGAAGCGCGAGCGGGCGCTGCTCGTGCGCTATCCCGACAAGGCCGCCCACGACAAGGAGCGCGCAATCGCGCTGGCGGTGATCGATGAAACCATCAAGGTCGCGAACACCAACACCGAGCACCTCGTGACGCAGCGCAGGAAGCTCGACCTGGACGTGGAGTTCTTCAAGGGCAACCCGGACAAGGCCCCGCTGACCCTCAGGCGGCAGCTCGAGGAGAACGAGACGCAGCTGCAGGCGCAGAAGCGCTTCGTCGCGAACCAGGAAGAAGAGAAGAAACGCATCAACACGCGCTTCGACGAAGAGCTCGTCAAGCTCCGGGCGCTGTGGGCGCAGCGGGTTTCCCCGCCTTCCGCCACCGCGAAGAAGTAACTACTGCGCCAGCTTGCGGCGCAGCACCTCGTTCACCTGCGCCGGGTTCGCCTTGCCCTTGCTCGCCTTCATCGCCTGGCCGACCAGCGCGTTGAAGGCCTTGTCCTTGCCGGCCTTGAACTGCGCCACGTTGTCCGGGTTGGCGGCGAGCACCTCGTCGATGATCGCCTCCAGCGCGCCGGTGTCGTTCATCTGCTTCAGGCCCTTCGACTCGATGATCGCGTCCACGTCGCTGCCCTCCCCGGTCCACAGCACTTCGAACACCTGCTTCGCCGCATTGTTGGAGATGGTGTTGTCCGCGATGCGGCCGATCAGGGAGGCGAGCACCGCCGCCGGGACCGGTGCCGTCTCGATGGATGTTTCGCCGGCATTGATCCTGCGCGAGAGCTCGCCCATGATCCAGTTGCTCGCGAGCTTCGGCTGGCCGCTCGCCTTCGCGGCGGCCTCGAAGTACGCCGCCATCGCCTTGCTCTGCGTGAGCGTGGTCGCGTCGTATTCCGGCAGGCCGTAATCCTTGACGAATCGCGCCGCCATCACGCGGGGCAATTCCGCCATCTGAGACTTCACGCGTTCGACCCATTCGGGCGCCACCACGAGCGGCGGCAGGTCCGGGTCGGGGAAGTAGCGGTAGTCCGCGGCGTCTTCCTTGGTGCGCATCGCGCGCGTCTCGCCCGTGTCGGGGTCGAACAACACGGTGGCCTGCTGGATGGCGCGGCCGTCCTCGATCTCCTCGATCTGCCAGCGGATCTCGTAGTCGATCGCCTGCTGCATGAACTTGAAGCTGTTCAGGTTCTTGATCTCGCGGCGCGTGCCGAGCTCGGCGCCGGGCTTTCGCACCGACACGTTGGCGTCGCAGCGGAAGGAGCCTTCCTGCATGTTGCCGTCGCAGATGCCGATCCAGGTGACGATCTTGTGCAGCTCCTTCGCATAAGCGACAGCCTCTTCGGAAGAGCGCATGTCGGGCTCCGTCACGATCTCCAGCAGCGGCGTCCCTGCGCGGTTCAGGTCGATGCCCGACTGGCCGACGAAGTCCTCGTGCAGCGACTTGCCGGCGTCTTCCTCGAGGTGCGCGCGCACCAGGCGCACGGACTTCTTGTCCTCGCCGAGATAGAACTCAACGCTGCCACCCTGCACCACCGGAATCTCGAACTGGCTGATCTGGTAGCCCTTGGGCAGGTCCGGATAGAAGTAGTTCTTGCGCGCGAAGACGCTGCGCTCGGCAATCTTCGCGTTGACCGCGAGGCCGAATTCGATCGCGCGTTCCACCGCGCCCTTGTTCATCACCGGCAGCGTGCCGGGTAACGCGAGGTCGACCGGGCTGGCCTGCGTGTTCGGCTCCGCGCCGAAGGCCGTGGGCGAGCGGCTGAAGATCTTGGATCGGGTGGAGAGCTGGGCATGCGTCTCGAAGCCGATGACGACTTCGTAGCCCTGGATCAGTTTTGTGGTCATAGACGGACTCCCGCCGGGCCGCCCCAAGGGAGGCCAGCCCCCTCGGGGGGCAGCGAGTACACGAAGTGACGAGCGTGGGGGCTCAAAGGAATCCTTCGGGCTTGCGGAGGTGGAAATCGGTGGCTTGCTGGAAGCGATGCGCGGCGTTCAGCAATTTGCCCTCGGCGAAGTAGTTGCCGAGCAGTTGGATGCCGACCGGCATGTTCGCGTCGCCGAAACCGCAGGGGATGCTCATCCCGGGCAGGCCCGCGAGCGAGCCGGGCAGCGTGAAGATGTCGGCGAGGTAGTCGGCCAGCGGGTCGTTGCCGTGCTCGCCGAGCTTCCACGCGACGGTCGGGGCGACGGGCCCAGCGATCACGTCGCACTGTTTGAACGCCTGCTGGAAGTCGTCGGCGATCATGCGGCGGATCTTCTGCGCCTGCAGGTAGTAGGCGTCGTAGTACCCGTGCGAGAGCACGTAGGTGCCGATCATGATGCGGCGCTTGACCTCGTCGCCGAAGCCTTCCGCGCGCGTCTTCTTGTACATGTCGAGCAGGTCGGCGTACTGCTTCGCGCGATGGCCGAACTTCACGCCGTCGAAACGCGAAAGGTTCGACGATGCTTCGGCGGGCGCGATGATGTAGTAAACGGGGATCGCGAGCTCGGTGCGGGGCAGCGACACCTCGACGAGTTTTGCGCCAAGCTTTTCGTATTGCTTCAACGCCGCGTCGATCGCGCCGCGCACATCGGCGGACAAACCTTCGCCGAAGAATTCCTTCGGGATCCCGATGCGAAGGCCCGCGATAGACGCATCGAGCGACTTCGTGAAGTCTTCGGCAGGCACGTCGAGCGAAGTCGAATCGCGGTCGGGGTCGGGCGCGCACACGGTGGACATCAGCAGCGCGCAGTCCTGCGCGCTGCGGGCCATCACGCCGGCCTGGTCCAGGCTGGACGCGAAGGCGATCATCCCGTAGCGGGACGCGCGGCCATAGGTCGGCTTGATGCCGGTGATGCCGCAAAAGGAGGCCGGCTGGCGGATCGAGCCGCCGGTGTCGGTGCCGGTCGACGCGGGTGCGAGGCGCGCCGCGACGGCAGCGGCGCTGCCGCCCGACGAGCCGCCGGGGATGCGCGTGACATCCCACGGATTGCGAACCGGCTTGTACGCGGAGTTTTCGTTGGACGAACCCATCGCGAATTCGTCGCAGTTCAGCTTGCCGAGCGTGACGACGCCGGCCTGCGCGAGCCGCGCGACGACGGTGGCATCGAAGGGCGAGCGATAACCTTCCAACATCTTCGAGCCCGCGGTCGTCGCGAAATCCTTGGTGACGAAGATGTCCTTGTGCGCGAGCGGCACGCCCAGCAGCGGAGCGGCGTCGCCGCGCGCGATGCGGGCATCGGCTTCGCGGGCCTGCGCCAGCGTGACGGCTTCGTCGGTGTCTAGGTAGGCGCCGAGCGATTCGTGCTGCCGGCCGCGCGCGAGGAAATGCTGGGCGGCCTCGACGGCGGAGACTTCCTTTCTCGCGAGCTTTTCGGCCAGTTCGGTGACGGTGAAGTCGTGCAGCGCGCTCATTCGATCACCTTCGGCACCAGGAACAGGCCCCGCTCCACCGCCGGCGCGCTGCGCTGGTTGGCGTCGCGCTGGTTGGGCTCGCTGGCGACGTCCTCGCGCAGGCGCAGGGCAACGTCCTGGATGGCAGCCACGGGGTGGGCCAGGGGCTCGACGCCGGAGGTATCCACAGCCCGCATCTTCTCGACGATGTCGAAGAAACCGTTGATTTGAGTGAGCATGCGCTCGCTCTCGGCAGGGTTGAGCTCCAGGCGGGCGAGATTGGCGATCCGGGCGATGTCTTGGGATGTGAGGGCCATGGGGAAAAACGGCTCGCGAAAGCAGATGTAAACGGAAATTTCGGCCCCGTTGGGGCCAGTTATTCACAGGGGATCGGGTATTATCCCGCCTTTAGCGCAGCGGCCCCCAGAGGGGCCCTTTTTGCAGAAGAAACGAGGAATTCCCCCATGTTCGGAGCTTTCCGTCGGTATTTTTCAACCGACCTCGCCATTGACCTGGGCACCGCGAACACCCTGATCTTTGTGCGCGACAAGGGCATCGTCCTCGATGAACCATCGGTCGTCGCGATTCGCCACGAAGGCGGCCCCCAGGGCAAGAAGACGATCCAGGCCGTCGGCCACGAAGCCAAGGCCATGCTCGGCAAGGTCCCGGGCAACATCGAGGCGATCCGCCCGATGAAGGACGGCGTGATCGCCGACTTCACCATCACCGAGCAGATGCTCAAGCAATTCATCAAGATGGTCCATCCCCGGTCCGTCCTGAGGCCCTCCCCCCGCATCATCATCTGCGTGCCCTGCGGCTCCACCCAGGTGGAGCGCCGCGCGATCCGCGAATCGGCGCTCGGCGCCGGCGCGAGCGAGGTGTACCTGATCGAGGAGCCGATGGCCGCCGCGATCGGCGCCGGCCTGCCCGTTTCCGAAGCCTCCGGCTCCATGGTCGTCGACATCGGCGGGGGCACGACCGAAGTCGGCGTGATCTCCCTAGGCGGCATGGTCTACAAGGGCAGCGTGCGCGTGGGCGGCGACAAGTTCGACGAGGCCATCATCAGCTACATCCGCCGCAACTACGGCATGCTGATCGGCGAGCCCACGGCCGAATCGATCAAGAAGAACATCGGCTCCGCCTTCCCCGGCAGCGAAGTCAAGGAAATGGAAGTCAAGGGCCGCAACCTCTCCGAAGGCGTGCCGCGCTCGTTCACCATTTCCTCCAACGAAATTCTGGAAGCCTTGACGGACCCGCTGAACAACATCGTGTCGGCCGTCAAGAACGCGCTGGAGCAGACGCCGCCCGAACTCGGCGCGGACATCGCCGAGCGCGGGATGATGCTCACCGGCGGCGGCGCGCTCCTGCGCGACCTCGACCGCCTGCTCGCGGAAGAGACCGGCCTGCCCGTGCTCGTGGCCGAAGACCCGCTCACCTGCGTCGTGCGCGGCTGCGGCATCGCGCTGGAAAGCATGGAGCGCCTCGGCTCGATCTTCACGAGCGAGTAACGGGTTGCCCAGCCCTCTCCCCGGCTGGGAGAGGGAGCAGAATCAGCCATGCCCTTAGGTACCCTCGACAGAAACCCGCCGCCTTTCTTCAAGCAAGGCCCGTCGGCGCTGTCGAAGCTCATGGTGTGCAGCGCGCTCGCGCTGTTCCTCATGGTCGCGGATACCAAGTTCCGCATCGGCCAGCCGCTGCGCTCCGTCGTGGGAACCGTGCTGTACCCCGTCCAGTGGCTCGCGATGCGGCCGGTGTTCCTGGCACGCTACGGCGGCCAGTACTTCGAATCGCTCAGCAGCGCGCAAACGTCCGAAGCAGGCGCGCGCGCCAAGCTCGCGCTGCAGTCGCAACGCGCGAACCAGGTCGAGCAGCTCGCCCTCGAGAACGAGCGCCTGCGCAAGTTGCTGCAGTTGCGCGAACGCGTGACCACACCCGCCATCGCCGCCGAAGTGCTCTACGACGCCGCCGACCCCTACACGCGAAAGGTGATCATCGACAAGGGCCTGACGCAGGGCATCCAGGCCGGCTCGCCGGTGATCGATGAGTCGGGCGTGCTCGGGCAGGTGACGCGCGTGCTGCCGCTGATCAGCGAGGTCACGCTTGTCACGGACCGCGAGCATGCGATCCCGGTGTTGAACGTGCGCACCGGCGCGCGCAGTGTCGCCTACGGCGACGCGTCCACCCACGGCGGCTCGCTGGAGCTGCGCTTCATGGCCGGCAATGCCGATGTGAAAGCGGGTGACCTGCTCACCACCAGCGGCGTGGACGGCGTCTACCCGCCGGGGCTGCCGGTGGCCAAGGTCGACAAGGTGGAGCGCCGGGCCGACTCCGGCTTCGCCCGCATCGCCTGTACGCCCCAGGCGCTCGTCGAAGGGGCGCGGCACGTGATGGTGCTCAAGCCGATGACCGAGCAGATTCCGCCGCGGCCTGCGCCCGAGGACCCGGTGCCGCTGAAGAAAGGGGGCCGCAAATGATCATGCGCCCCGGCCAGCAACTGCTGCTGCCCGCCAACCCGTTCTTCATCTGGGGCAGCCTGCTGCTCGCGCTGCTGGTCAACATGCTGCCGCTCGGCCGCACCCCGTGGATGCCCGACATGGTGGCGCTGGTGCTCGTGTTCTGGAGCGTGCACCAGCCCCTGCGCGTGGGCATCGGCGCCGCCTTCTTCCTCGGCTTGTGCATGGACGTGCACCAGACGGCGCTGCTCGGGCAGCACGCGCTGGCCTACACCGCCCTCAGCTTCCTCGCGATCATGATCCACCGGCGCCTGCTGTGGTTCTCCGTGCCTTCGCAGGCGGTGCAGGTGCTGCCGATCTTCGCGGTGGCGCACGCGATCGAACTCGCGGTGCGCATGCTGGCGGGCGGGGTGTTTCCCGGCTTCAGCGTGATCGTCGCGCCCTTCGCCGAGGCGCTGCTGTGGCCCGTCGTCAGCATCCTCCTGCTCGCCCCGCAGCGCCGCGCCCCCGATCCCGACGCCAACCGACCGCTCTAGCATGACCGTCCTTCGCGACATCGAGCACGACCTCTCCCGGTTTCGCATGCGCGTGTTCGTCGCGAGCATCGTCGTGCTGATCTGCTTCATCCTGCTCGCGACGCGCCTCGTGTACCTTCAGGTGGTGCGTCACACCGACCTCAACGAGCAGGCCGAGAACAACCGGACCTCGATCGTCCCGCTCGTGCCGAACCGCGGCCTCATCACCGACCGCAACGGCATCGTGCTCGCCACCAACTATTCGGCCTACACGCTGGAGGTCACGCCGTCGCGCCTGTCCGCCAGCCTGGAGCAGACCATCGACGATCTCGCGCAGGTGGTGACCATCGAGCCGCGCGACCGGCGGCGCTTCAAGAAGCTGCTCGAGGAATCCAAGAGCTTCGAGTCGCTGCCGGTGCGCACGCGCCTGACCGACGAGGAAGTCGCGCGCTTCGCGGCGCAGAGCTGGCGCTTCCCCGGCGTGGACATCAAGGCGCGCCTCTTTCGCAATTACCCCTATGGCGAGCTCGCGAGCCACGTCATCGGCTACATCGGCCGCGTGAACCAAGCCGAAAAAGCCGTGATCGAGGAGTGGAGCGACGAGGACCAGGCCAACTACCGCGGCACCGACTACATCGGCAAGCTGGGTGTCGAGCAAAGCTACGAGAAGCAGCTGCACGGCGTCACGGGCGTCGAGCAGGTAGAGACCTCCGCCGGCGGCCGCGCGGTGCGCAAGCTCGCGAGCAACGCCGCGACGCCGGGCAACACCGTGCGCATGTCCATCGATATCAAGCTGCAGAAGCTGATCGAGGACCTGTACGGCAACCGCCGCGGCGCGCTCGTCGCGCTGGACCCGAAGAGCGGCGAGGTGCTGGCCTTCGTGAGCAAGCCGACCTTCGACCCCAACCTGTTCGTCGAAGGCATCGACAGCGAGAACTGGCAGGCGCTCAACGAGTCGATCGACAAGCCGCTGCTCAATCGCGCACTGCGCGGCACCTACCCGCCAGGCTCCACCTACAAGCCCTTCATGGCGCTGGCGGCTCTGGAGACCGGCAAGCGCACGCCGCAGCAGGCCATCTCCGACCCGGGCTTCTTCAACTTCGGCGGCCACCGTTTCCGCGACGACAAGGAAGGCGGCCACGGCTCGGTCGACATGTACCGCTCCATCGTGCAGTCGTGCGACACCTACTACTACATGCTCGCGAACGACATGGGCGTGGACCTGATCCACGAGCAGATGCGGCACCTGGGTTTCGGCGACCCCACGGGCATCGATATCCAGGGCGAAGCCCGCGGCCTCCTGCCCTCCACCACCTGGAAGCGCAACGCCTACCGGAAGCCGGAGCAGCAGAAGTGGTACGCGGGCGAAACGATTTCCCTGGGCATCGGGCAGGGCTACAACAACTTCACGATGCTGCAGATCGCGCAGGCGCTCGCCACCGTGGCGAACAACGGCGTGAAGATGAAGCCGCACCTGGTGAAGGACGTCGTGGACATCGTCACCCACGCGCCCACCACCACCGCGCACGAGACCCTCGGGCAACTCGCCGCCAAACCCGAGAACATCGCCGTGATCCGCAACGCGCTGGTCGGCGTGAACATCGAGGGCACGTCGGCCAGCGCATTCAAGGGCGCCGCGTACACGAGCGGCGGCAAGACAGGGACCGCGCAGGTGATCACCATCGCGCAGGGCGCGAAATACAACGCGTCCCAGCTCGACGAGCGACATCGCGACCATGCGCTGTACATGGCGTACGCGCCGGCGGACGATCCGAAGATCGTGCTGGCGATGGTCGTGGAAAACGCGGGCTTCGGCGCGCAGAACTCCGCGCCGATTGCCCGCCGCGCATTCGACTACTGGCTCGCGAACGTGTACCCGAGCGAAGAAGACATGGCCGCGGTGTCGGTGGGCAAGGCCACCACGCCGATCGGCAAGCCGCGTCCCGTGGCCGAGGTGGCATGGCCACCGTCGAGTACCGCATCGGCCTCGGTGGCGCTGTCGCCCGTTGCGATGGCGTCGGGGCCCGCGTCCGCTCCTGCCGTCAAGGCGGCGAGCCCGCCTGCTCGCGCCACGTCCGCGGCTTCCGCAGCGAGCCGCTAACTGAGCAACTGCGCGAGAAAGCCGGGGTGGATGCGCAGCCCGGCGAGGCCCGCGATCCCCATGAGCGTCCCGAAGGCGGCCGGCAGCATGGCCAGGCCGAACAACCACCACTGCTGCGTGAGCGACGCCACCGCGAGCATCGCGATCGCGATGGCGATGGCGGCGTCCGTCAGGTCGAACTGGTCGTCGCGGTAGTTCAGCGCGTCGTAGGTTTCCTGGTCTGCCAGCGCCTGCTTGCGCAACTCCTCCTTCTTTTGCGACTGGTCGGCCGCGAGCTTCTCGTACTGCGCGATCGCGGCGTCGTAGGGCGCGCGTGCCGCGCCGGCCTTCTCGGCGGCCTGCAGGCGCAGCTGCACGAGGGCGGCCTTCGCCACTTCCTCGCGCAGGTTGCGCGCCTGGTAGAACGACCAGTGATCGATCTTGTCCGCCTGCGCCTGCTGCATGGCCTGCACGATGTTGTCGTCCTTCACCTTGCAGATACCCATGAGCGTGCTCAGGAGCGCGACCGAAATCGCGACGCTGGCGTTCAGCCGGGAGACCCGCTCGGGGGCCTGGGTTGCAGGCTCCACGCTGTCGAGGGGATTGATGTCCATGCCCGCATTGTGCAAGCCGCAACCTGAAGGGAGCCCTACTTGCCCTTGACGCCGCGGCGCATCGGGGTGAAGCAGGGCCCAGCCGCCATCAGTTGCCGCCGATCACGTCGCCGAACAGCACCCACTGCTTGCCGTTGAACTTCGACAGCTGCGCCTGGTCGACCGGCGCGAAGTCCGTCGGGCTGGTGTTCAGCGTGATGCCGGGCAGGAGCAGCGATTGCTTGAAGTTCTTCAGGTTGGCCGCCTGCTTCATCACGTTCTCGCGCGTGAGGTCGTTGCCGCACTGCTTGAGCACCTGCACCATCGCCTGCGCGGCGATGTAGCCGTAGATGTTGCTCGCGTCCTCGACGTTGCCTTCGCGGTAGTAGCGCGCCATGAACGCGCGCCATTCGAGCATCGCCGGGTCGTCCTTCCACTGCGGGTCCGTCGCGTCCTTGTAGTACTGCACCGTGACGATGTCGATGGACTTGTCCAGGCCGGCGGGCGTCAGCACGGAGCCGACCGATGCGCCGACGTTGTTCAGCAGGTGCAGCGGCTTCCAGCCGGAGTCGTACACCTTGCGTATCGCCTGCGCCGCAAATTTCGGCGTGGTGATGTTGATGAACGTATCCGCACCCGATGCCTTCAGCGTGAGGATCTGCGAATCCACCGTCGGGTCGGTCACCTCGTAGGTGGCTTCGGCGACGATCATCTTCGCGTTCGCGCCCGACAGCACCTGCTTCACGCCGGCCAGCACGTCCTTGCCGTAGTCGTCGTTCTGGTAGAGGATCGCGACCTTCGCGTTGGGCTTGTTCTTCAGGAGGTAGCGGCCATAGATCGCGCCTTCGGTCTGGTAGCTCAGGTTGAAGCCCATGGTCCAGGGGTAGTTCTTCGGGTCGTTCCACTTCGTCGCGCCGGTCGCCAGGAACAGGTGCGGCACTTTCTTGGCGTTGACGTACTTGTGGATCGCCGAGTTGCTCGGCGTGCCCAGCGTCTGGAAGAGCGCCAGCACTTCGTCCTGCTCCACCAGCTTGCGCACCTGCTCGACGGCCTTGGGCGGGCTGTAGCCGTCGTCCACCGACAGCAGGTTGATCATGCGGCCGTTGACGCCGCCCTCCTCGTTGACCTTCCTGAAGTAGGCCTGCTGCACCTTGCCGATGGTGCCGTAGGCCGACGCGGGGCCGCTGTAGGGCATGGTCTGCCCGAGCTTGATCTCCTTCGCGGAGGCGCCGGGCCCGTACTTGGCCTGGGCCAGCGCGCCGGAGGCGAACAGCGATCCGCCAACGGCGATCGCGGCCGCCAGCCAGAGCGATTTGGGAAATTGGACGCTTCTCATCTTGCTTCCTTTCGAGTCTCCACCACACTTGCACATCGCGCCCCGCAGGCGCCGCTCACTTGCTCCGCGACAACCGGTGGCGCAGCATCTTCACCATGCCTGCAACGCCGGAAGGCATCACGTACATGAACAGGATCAGGAACACGCCGTAGATCGCCCAGGGCGCGGCCTTGGAGATCTGGTCGGCGATGTTGGGAACGAACTGGATGAAGAGGGCGCCGTAGATCGCGCCGCTGATCGAGGCGAGCCCGCCGATCACCACGCCGATCAGCAGCGTGAGCGACAGGAAGATCGTGAACGAATCCGGGGCGACGAACTGCACCGCGATCGCGCCGAGCGCGCCCGCGACGCCGGTATAGAACGCGGAGACGCCGAAGGTGAGCGACTTGTAGATCGCGGTGTTCACGCCCATGGCCTGCGCGGCGATGGGCTGGTCGCGGATCGCGACCAGCGCGCGCCCGACGCGCCCGCGCAGGAGATTCCAGGCGACCCAGAAGAGCAGCAGCGCCCAGGCGAGCGTGAAGAAGTAAAGCCACTGGTCCTGCGAGAGCGGGATGCCCTCGGGCGCATCGGGCTTGACGATCACCACGCCCATCGCGCCGCCGGTCCAGTGCTCCAGCGACTTGTGCTTGAGGATCTGCGGCATCGCGACGCCGAGCGCGAAGGTCGCGAGCGCCAGGTAGAGGCCCTCCAGGCGCAGCGCCGGTAAGCCGAAGAGGAAGCCCGCGACGAGGCACACCACGCCCGAGACGGGGATCGTCGCCCAATAGGGAAACCCGGCCTTGTCCATGAGGATCGCGGCGGTATATGCGCCGATCGCGTAGAACGCCCCGTGGCCGAGCGAGATCTGTCCATTGAAGCCCGTGAGCATGTTGAGCCCCAGGAGCGCGATGGCATAGGCGAGGGCGAGCGTGAGCTGGAAGACGCGGTAGTTGCCCAGCACGAAGGGCAGCACGCAGGCGACCACGACCAGCATGCCGAGCAGCAGCAGTTGCCGTGTGCCCATGGCGCGTAATTTCGCGGGAACGGCGGCGGGTGGCGTGACGGAAGAGACGGGCGGCTGGTCCATCGCGTCAGACCCTCGCCACATGGACTTTGCCGAACAGGCCGGCGGGACGCACGACGAGCACGCCGACGATGATGACGAGCGCCACGGTGAGCTTGAGCTCCGTGCCCAGGTACACCCCGACGACGTTCTCCAGCACGCCGACCACGAAGCCGCCGAGCACCGCGCCGCCGGGACTGTCGATGCCGCCGAGCAGCGCGCCCGCAAAGGCGTAGAGCAGGATGCCGCCCATCATGTTGGGCTCCAGGAACACGATGGGCGCGACCATGATGCCGGCGACCGCGCCGATGGCCGATGCGAGGCCCCAGCCCAGCGCGAGCATCCATCCGACGCGCACGCCGACGAGCCGGCTCGACACGGGGTTCTGGGCCGCGGCGCGCATCGCGAGGCCCAGGGGCGTGAAGCGAAAGAACAGGAACACGAGCAGCAGCACCGTGAGCGTCACGCCCGCCGAGCCGAGCTCGTGCGAGGTCACGTAGGTGTTGCCGAAGAGCGGCTGCGTGGGGAACGGGCTCGGGAAAGGCTTGATCGTGTAGCTGTAGATCCAGCCCGCGACACTGTTGAAGATCACGAGCAGGCCGATGAAGACGATCACGAGCGAGAGGATGGGGCCGTTTTCCACAGGGCGTATCACCACGCGCTCCAGGATCACGCCCCCGACGAAGGCCGCGGCCACCGTGATGAAGAACGCGCCCCAGTACGGCACGCCTGCCTGCATCAGCGTCCAGGCGAGGTAGGTCGCGAACATCGCGATCTCGCCTTGCGCGAAGTTCACGAGGTGCGTGGCCTGGTAGATCATCACGAGGGCCAGCGCCACGCTCGCGTAGATGCCGCCGGTCGCGAGGCCGGAGAGCACTTGGTGGATCAGCAGGTCCATGCGCGGCGGTCTTTCTAGTAACCCAGGTAGGAGCGGCGCACCGACTCGTCGTTGCGGATCGATTCCGCCGATCCGGAGATCACCACGCGGCCGGTCTCCAGCAGGTAGGCATGGTCCGCCAGGCGCAGCGCGAGCGCGGCGTTCTGCTCCACCAGCAGCATGCTGATGCCCGAGGCCTGGTTGATCTCGCGGAAGATCTCGAAGAGCTCCTGCACGATGCGCGGCGCGAGGCCGAAGGACGGCTCGTCGAGCAGCAGCAGGCGGGGCTGGAGCATCAGCGCGCGCGACACCGCCAGCATCTGCTGCTCACCGCCCGACAGCGTGCCCGCCTGCTGCCGGCGGCGCTCGCGCAGGCGCGGGAAATAATTGAACATGCGCTCGTAGTCGGCCTGCACCCCGGCCTTGTCCTTGCGCGTGTACGCGCCGATGCGCAGGTTCTCCTCGACGGTGAAGTTCAGGAAGGTGCCCCGCCCGTCAGGCACGTGCGCGACGCCCATGCGCACGATGCTTTCGGTGGGCTTGCCGTCGATGCGATCGCCGCCGAGGATGATGTCACCTTGCGTCCGCACCATGCCGCACATGGCGCGCAGCGTCGTCGTCTTGCCCGCACCGTTGGCGCCGAGAATCGTGGTGATGCCCCCCTGGCGCACTTCGAAGTCGATGCCGTGCAACACATGGGTGCTGCCGTAATAGGCATGCAGCCCGCGCACCTGCAGCAGCGGCGAGCTCATGCTTCCACCCCGAGGTACGCGCGCACGACATCGGGGTTCTCGCGAACCTCCGCCGGCGTGCCGTCGGCGATCTTGCGTCCGAAGTCCAGGGCGATGACCTGGTCGCTCACGCGCATCACGAGGTTCATGTGGTGCTCGACGAGCAGCATCGTCAGCTGCAGTTCCGACTGGATGCGTCGCAGCAGCAGGCGCAGGCCGTCGACCTCTTCGTGGTTCAGGCCGCCCGCAGGTTCGTCGAGCAGGAGCAGCTTGGGCTGGCTCATCAACGCACGCGCGAGCTCCACCCTCTTCTGCGTCCCGAACGGCAGGTCCGCGACCGGCGTCGCCGCGACGGCCTGCAAATCGAGAAGGTCGATGACCTGCGACGCCCTCGCGCCGAGCTGCCGCTCTTCCCGCTGCACATGCGGCAGGCGCAGCGCATTCGACAGGAATCCGCTCGCGCTGCGCGCATGGCCGCCCAGCATCACGTTGTCGCGGACGCTCATCGTGCGGAACAGCGCGAGGTTCTGGAAAGTGCGGCCGATGCCCAGCGCCGCGATGCCGTGCGGCGGCGTGTCGGTGAGCGGCTTTCCTTCGAAGAGGATCTCGCCTTCGCTGAAGCCGTACAGGCGCGACAGGCAATTGAACAGCGTGGTCTTGCCCGCGCCGTTCGGCCCGATCAATCCGGCGATGGTTCCGCGCATGACCTTGAACGACACGCCGTCGAGCGCCGTGATGCCGCCGAAGCGCACGGTGACGCCGGTGACTTCGAGCAGGGCCTGGGCGCGCGGTTCTTGCATGGATGGTGTGGGACGTTTCGCTGGCCTTTATGCTCCCGCCCCCGTGGCCGACCAACAGTGGAAACCCGCGCGCACGGCGGCGGGCCGTCGCGCAGGCGTCAGGCCGCGTGTTGCAGCAGCCACGCGCCGACGCGGTCCGGCATCGTCCTCACATGCCCGGGCATGCGTCCGTCGGGAAAGCCCACGTGGCCGCCCGTGGCCGGCTGCCACAGCGTCACATGCGAGCCGGCTTCACCGGCCTCCGGCAGGCTGGCGGCCGGCACGAAAGGATCGTTGCGTGCATTGAGCGCGAGTGCGGGAATGCGGATCCGATGCAGGTGCGGCTTGGCCGATGCCCGCGCGTAGTAGTCGTCCGCGTTGCGAAACCCGTGCAGCGGCGCGGTGAAGATGTCGTCGAATTCGTACAGGTTGCGCGCGGCCATCAACCGCTTGCCGTCGAAGAGGCCGGGATGCTGCGCGAGCTTGTCCATCGCCTTGGGTTTCATCGTGCGCAGGAACATGGTGGTGTACACGAGCCGGTTGAAACCGCGGCCGATGGCCACCGACCCCGCCGCCAGGTCCAGCGGCGAGCAGACCGACGCCACGGCGCTCGCGAATCGCGATGCGTCGCTGCCTGCCTCGCCGGCCCAGCGCATCAAGGCATTGCCGCCGAGGGACACGCCTGCCGCGACGATCGGGCCTTCGTGCCGCTCGCGCAGCCGCGAGAGGATCCACCCGATCTCTTCGTAGTCCCCCGAATGGTAGGCGCGGGGCCCGGCATTGAGCTCGCCGCCGCATCCGCGGAAATGCGGAATGACGAAGGCGGCCCCGCGTTCGGCGGCGAAGTCGGCGAAGGCCTCGGCGTAGTGGCTGCGCGACGAGCCCTCGAGCCCATGGAACATGACGAGCAGCGGCGCCCGGGGCCCGACCGGCTTGCCTGCAAGGAAGTCGACATCGATGAAGTCGCCGTCGGGGGTGCGCCAGCGCTCGCGCCGGTACTGCGGCACGGCGCCGAAGACGCGACGCGCGAAGAGCGCGGCCCAGATCGTCTGCAGGTTGCCGCCGGGCAGCCACCACGGCGCGCGGTAATCGAACCCCGGCCCGTCGCTCAATGCAGCACCTGGGGTGAGCCGGAGACCTCCTGGATTTCGCTGGGAGTGCCGGGGCTCGCATGATGCGCGACCATGCGCCAGCCCTGGGTGGTCTTGTGGTAGACGTTGGTGGCGATCACCCAGGCGTTCAGCGGGCCTTCCGGGCCCAGGACTTCCACGCGTTCGAGCACGTTGTGCACCGCCGCCGCCGCCGCGTGCACCTTGCGCGCCTGCTCGGGCCATGCGCGGATGCTGCCGTTGCCGAACATCGCCTCGAACGTGGCGCGGATCGCCATCGCGCCGACGACGCGGGGGCCGCCGGGGTGGATGCACACGATGTCGTCGTCGTCCGCCCAGCAGGCCATGAGCTTGTCGATATCGCCGTTCTGCAGGGCGTCGTAGAAAGCGGCTTCGACATCGTCGGCGTTGCCTTCGAGGCTGGCGGCCTGGAGTTTGGACTTGCGCATGGGTGCGGGGATTTTGCCGTGGATTCAGCGTGCGAGCCACTCGCGCACGACGGCGTCGACGTCGCCCTGCGCGGCGCGCCACACAACCGCGGGCTCGGCCACGTGGATGCCCGGCGTCGCGTGACGCAGCGCCGACGCGACGAACTCCGCGACCTTGACCGAGCGCACCGGCTGCTCGCTGCTGGGGATCATGTAGCGGAAGATCGACAGCATCCAGCGGGCCGTCGACGGCAGGAAGCCCCTCTCTTTCGCCGCGCCCGGCCTTTGTGCGGACCGCACGAAGAGGAGGCGTTCGAAACCCAGCGTGCTGACCGCGTGCTCATCCAGTCCCGCCAGTCCGCGTTTGAGTGCTTCGGGCAGCCGGCCCTGCGCGTGCGGCAGCACGACCGCGAGCGTCGTCACACCGCTGCGCCGCATCCACAGCGCGAGTTCGACCAGCTGCCCGGGTTGGGGCGTCCACAACGCGCGCTCGCGGTCATGGAAGAGCCTCGGCGGTTCGAACAGGATCACCCCCGTGTCTGCCGGCAGCAACGGCCATTGCCGCGGCGAGTCGGATTCGACCCGGTGCAGCGCGACACCGCGAAGGCCCGCCTGGATGGGCTCGCGGGCGAGCACGTACGTCGCTCCGAAGCGCTGATGGCCCACCAGCCGGCGCATGACCTCGTTGCCGAGCGTGCCGGTGGCACCGGCGACCAGCAAGGTCGGCTGACGGATGGGTTTGCCGGGCCGAAGTGCGCCCGCGAGGACTTGAACCGGCCCGGAATGCATCCCATCTATGCTACCGTTGCCAACCCCTCCCACAAGGAACTTCCCGAATGAAACGCTGGCTCCTCATCCTCCTGGCGGCCCTGTCGCTCTCCGGCTGCGGCTACAACGACTTCCAGCGCCTCGACGAGGCGAGCAAATCGGCGTGGAGCGAGGTGCTCAACCAGTACCAGCGTCGCGCCGACCTGGTGCCCAACCTCGTCGCCACGGTCAAGGGCGAGGCGAACTTCGAGCAGGACACGCTGACCAAGGTGATCGAGGCGCGGGCCAAGGCTACCGCGGTGCAGGTCACCCCCGAGACGCTCAACAACCCCGAGGCGTTCAAGAAATTCCAGCAGGCGCAAGGCGAGCTGTCGAGCGCGCTCAGCCGCCTGCTCGTCGTCAGCGAGCGCTACCCGGACCTGAAGGCGAACCAGAGCTTCCGCGACCTGCGCGTACAGCTCGAAGGCACGGAGAACCGCATCACCGTGGCGCGCAACCGCTACATCCAGTCGGTGCAGGAGTACAACGTGCTCGCGCGCAGCTTTCCCAATAACCTGACGGCGATGGTGTTCCATTACGAGCCGAAGCCCACCTTCACGGTGCAGAACGAGGCCCAGATTTCGACGCCTCCCCAAGTGGACTTCGGCACGAAGAAGTGAGGCGGCTCCTCGCGTTCGCCTTCGTCGCCCTGTGGGCGGCCTGCGGCTTCGCGCAGGACCTCAAGCCCATCCCCGCGCTTACGGCGCACGTCGTCGACCAGACGGGCACGCTCGACGCGATCCAGCAAAAAGGGCTGGAGGACAAGCTCATGGCCCTGGAGCAATCCAAGGGCACGCAGCTTGCGATGCTGATCGTCCCGACCACGCAACCGGAAGACATCGCGAGCTACGCGAACCGCGTGGCCAACAGCTGGAAGATCGGCCGCAAAGGCGTGGGCGATGGGGTGCTCCTCGTCGTCGCGAAGGATGACCGCAAGGTGCGCATCGAGGTCGCGAAGACGCTCGAAGGCGCCATCCCCGACCTCGCGGCGCGGCAGGTGATCGAGGATGCGATCACCCCGAACTTCCGCAAGGGCGATTACGCAGCGGGCCTGCAGGCGGCTGCCGACCAGTTGATTGCGCGCATCAACGGCGAAGCACTGCCGGCGCCCAAGGCACGATCGACGAAGCCCACCCCGCAAGCCGGACTCGGCGGTTTCGACTGGATGGACCTCGCGATCTTCCTGTTCATCGGCGTTCCGGTGGTGGGCGGCATCCTGCGCGGCATGCTCGGCCGCAAGCTGGGCTCCTTCGCGACAGGCGCGGGCGTCGGCGTCATCGCCATGTTCATCACTTCCAGCATCGTCGTCGCCGCGATCGCGGCGTTCATCGCCTTGCTGTTCACGATGATCTCCGGCGGCCTGGGCGGCATGTCCCCCGGCAGGCGCGGCGGCAACGGCGGCGTGCCGTGGATCGGTGGCGGCGGGGGCGGAGGCGGTTGGGGCGGAGGCGGTGGAAGCAGCTGGGGCGGCTCCGGGGGCGGCGGCGATTTCGGGGGCGGCGGCGCCTCGGGGGACTGGTGATGATGGCGCAGGGCAACTTGATCTCCCGCGTGCTGCGCCACCGCTGGCTGGACGAATCCGACACGCGCAAGGCCATTCCACCCGAACTGGTGGAGCGACTGGCGCGGCGGGTGGCGGCGAGCGAGAAGCGCCACACCGGCGAAGTGCGGATCTACGTCGAGGCCGGGCTTCCGATGAGCTACCTGTGGCGTGGCGCTTCGGCACGGGAGCGAGCGGTGGCGATGTTCGGCAAGCTGCGTGTGTGGGACACCGAGCAGAACAACGGCGTGCTGATCTACCTGCTGCTCGCCGAGCGCGCCATCGAAATCGTTGCCGACCGGGCGGTGCACCGGGCGGTTCCGCCTGCCGAGTGGCAGGCGATCGTTGGCCGCATGGGCGCCGCGCTGCACGAAGGCCGCTTCGAGGACGGGATCACGCAAGCGCTGGAGGAAGTGTCCGCGCTATTGGTGGCGCACTTCCCGGCTCCCGACGGCGCGGAGAACGTGAACGAGTTGCCCGACGAGCCCGTGCTGGGGTGAGGTGACGCCGCTTTGGCGACTCGGAGCTTAGTGCGTCGCAGCTCGTCGCGTCGACACGTTGTGGACGCGGGTGCCGGACACCGATGCTTCGGACTCGCCTGCCCCGCAGTGGCCGATGACGACGCGATGACGCGTGCATATCGAACTTTTTCATTGACCTGTCTTCCCATCCTCACCTTGAAGTCGATGATTCTATTTACCAGGTAACTTTCGACCTCTATTTATGTCGTTCGGCCAGGCCGGCATTAGCATTTGGCAATAAAAAAGCCCCGCTCTTTCGAACGGGGCTTGAGGGCGCGATTTTTAGCGCTTCTTATGGGAACCGGATCGGCGGGAAACATCCGAAGACGCACCTGCCATCCATCTATTTCTTCTGCCGATATTTGCGCAGTGCCGCGATCTGCGCAGCCATGACGGCCAGTTCCGACTGCGCCTTGGCGATGTCGAGCTCGCCCTTGGCGTTGCGAAGGGCTTCCTCGGCAGCCGCCTTGGCGGCGTTGGCCTTTTCTTCGTCGAGGTCCTTGCCGCGAATGGCGGTGTCGGACAGGACGGTGACGGTGGTCGGTTGGACTTCCAGCACGCCGCCTGCGACGAACACGAATTCCTCGGTGCCGTCGGCTTTCTCGATCCGCACGGTACCCGGCTTGATGCGGGTGATCAGCGGCGTGTGACGCGGATAGATGCCGAGCTCGCCGGCCTCGCCGGGCAATGCGACGAAACGCGCCTCACCCGAGAAGATCGACTCCTCGGCACTCACCACGTCCACATGAATGGTGTGGGTGGATTCCATCTTTAGACCTTCTTGGCCTTCTCGAAAGCTTCGTCGATCGTGCCGACCATGTAGAACGCCTGCTCGGGCAGGTGATCGCATTCGCCGGCGGTGATCATCTTGAAGCCGCGGATCGTCTCCGCCAGCGGCACGTACTTGCCGGGCGAACCGGTGAACACTTCGGCGACGTGGAAGGGCTGCGACAGGAAGCGCTGGATCTTGCGGGCGCGGGCCACGGCCAGCTTGTCTTCGGGCGCGAGCTCGTCCATGCCGAGAATCGCGATGATGTCGCGCAGTTCCTTGTAGCGCTGCAGCGTGTTCTGCACGGCGCGGGCGGTGTTGTAGTGGTCCTCGCCCACGACCAACGGGTCGAGCTGGCGGCTCGTGGAATCCAGCGGGTCCACGGCGGGATAGATGCCCAGCGCGGCGATGTCACGGGACAACACGACGGTGGAGTCCAAGTGGGCGAACGTCGTCGCGGGCGACGGGTCGGTCAAGTCGTCCGCAGGCACGTACACGGCCTGGATCGAGGTGATCGAGCCGACCTTGGTCGACGTGATCCGCTCCTGCAGGCGACCCATTTCCTCGGCCAGCGTCGGCTGGTAGCCCACGGCGGAAGGCATGCGGCCCAGCAGCGCGGAGACTTCCGTGCCGGCGAGCGTGTAGCGGTAGATGTTGTCCACGAAGAACAGCACGTCGCGGCCTTCATCGCGGAACGACTCGGCGATCGTGAGGCCGGTCAACGCGACGCGCAGGCGGTTACCCGGCGGCTCGTTCATCTGGCCGTAGACCATCGACACCTTGGAGTTCGGCAGGTTCTCGAGGTCGACGACCTTGGAGTCGGCCATCTCGTGATAGAAGTCGTTGCCTTCACGGGTGCGTTCACCGACGCCGGCGAACACCGACAGGCCGGAGTGCGCCTTGGCGATGTTGTTGATCAGCTCCATCATGTTCACGGTCTTGCCGACTCCGGCGCCGCCGAACAGACCGACCTTGCCGCCCTTCGAGAAGGGACACACCAGGTCGATCACCTTGATGCCGGTTTCGAGCAGCTCCTGCGAAGGCGAGAGCTCGTCATAGGCTGGGGCCTTGCGGTGGATCGACGCGGTCAGCGTCGAGTCGACGGGGCCACGCTCGTCGATCGGGTTGCCCAGCACGTCCATGATGCGACCCAGCGTGGCCTTGCCCACCGGCACCGTGATCGGTGCATTGGTGTTGTAGACCATGTTGCCGCGGCGCAGGCCGTCGGAAGAACCGAGCGCAATGGTGCGGACGATGCCGTCGCCCAGCTGCTGCTGCACTTCCAGGGTCAGGGCCGTGCCTTCCATCTTGAGGGCGTCGTACACCTTGGGCATCTGGTCGCGCGGAAATTCCACGTCGACCACGGCGCCGATGCATTGGACGATCTTGCCTTGGGTTGCTTGTGTTTGAGCCATTTACGGTGCTCCAAAAATAATCTGTAGGGTCTTCAAACCGCAGCCGCTCCGGCCACGATCTCCGAAAGCTCTTTCGTGATCGCCGCCTGGCGCGTCTTGTTGTAGACCAGCTTGAGCTCGGCAATCACGTTGCCGGCGTTGTCGGTGGCGGCCTTCATGGCCACCATGCGCGCCGATTGCTCGGACGCCATGTTCTCGGCCACGGCCTGGTACACCAGCGCCTCTACGTAGCGCAGCAGCAATTCGTCGATGACAGTCTGCGCATCGGGTTCGTAGATGTAGTCCCAGCCGTGCTGGCCCTCGTCGGACTTGAAATTGTCCGCGGTGAGAGGTAACAGCTGCTCGAGCACCGGCTCCTGACGCATGGTGTTGATGAACTTGGTGTACGAAAGGTACACGGCGCTCACCTTGCCCTCGGCGTAAGCATCGAGCAGCACCTTCACCGGCCCGATCAACTTGTCCAGATGCGGCGTGTCACCCAGTTGCGTCACATGCGAAACCACCTTGGCGCCGATGCGGTTCAGGAAGCCCAGGCCCTTGTTGCCGATGGCGACCGCATTCGCGTCCATCCCGGCGGACTGCATTTCGCGCAGCTTGGTCGTGACCATGCGCAGCACGTTGGTGTTCATGCCGCCGCACAGGCCCTTGTCCGTCGTGACCACGATGAAGCCGGCGGTCTTCGCGTCGTTCACATTCATGAACGGGTGCGTGTACTCCGGATTCGCCTTGCCGAGGTTGGCCGCGATATTGCGCACCTTGTCGGCGTAAGGCCGGGCATGGCGCATGCGCTCCTGCGCCTTGCGCATCTTGGAGGCGGCCACCATTTCCATGGCCTTGGTGATCTTCTTGGTGTTCTCCACCGATTTGATCTTGCCCCGAATCTCTTTACCTGCAGCCACGTTGGCTCCTGTTAATTCAGAGACGTCAAGCGAAGGACTTCTTGAACGCCGCGATGGCGGCGTTCAATTCGGTCTCGGCGTCGATGCAGACCTTCTTGAAGGCCTTCTTGTCGTCCGCGTCCGAATCCTTGGCGGGCTTGTTGTCCCACTTGGCGCCGTTCTTTTCGATGGTCGCGAGCAGGGCGGCGTGCTTGTCCTTCAGGTAGGCATGCAGGCCGTGCTCGAAGGCCAGGACTTTCTTGACCTCGATGTCGTCGAGGTACCCCTTGTTCACCGCGAAGAGTGTCGCGCCCATCAGCGAGATCGGCAGCGGGCTGTACTGGGCCTGCTTGAGCAATTCGGTCACGCGGGCGCCGCGGTCGAGCTGCTTGCGGGTGGCTTCGTCCAGGTCGGAGGCGAACTGCGCGAAGGCCGCCAGCTCACGATATTGCGCGAGGTCCGTACGGATACCGCCCGACAGGCCCTTGATCCAGTTGGTCTGGGCGGCGCTACCGACGCGGGACACCGAGATACCGGCGTTGATGGCGGGGCGGATGCCGGCGTTGAAAAGCGACGTTTCCAGGAAGATCTGCCCGTCCGTGATCGAGATTACGTTCGTCGGCACGAAAGCGGACACGTCGCCCGCCTGCGTCTCGATGATCGGCAGTGCGGTCAGCGAACCCGTCTTGCCCTTGACTTCGCCCTTGGTGAACGCTTCGACGTAGTCGGCATTCACGCGTGCGGCGCGCTCGAGCAGGCGCGAGTGGAGATAGAACACGTCGCCGGGGTAGGCTTCGCGGCCCGGCGGGCGGCGCAGCAGCAGCGAAACCTGGCGATACGCGACGGCCTGCTTGGACAGGTCGTCATAGACGATCAGGGCATCCTGGCCGCGGTCACGGAAATACTCGCCCATCGTGCAGCCGGAGTACGCGGAAACGTACTGCATGGCGGCCGACTCGGAAGCGGAAGCCGCGACGACGATGGTGTATTCCATCGCGCCGGCCTGCTCCAGCGAGCGGACGATGTTCTTGATCGTGGACGCCTTCTGCCCGATGGCGACGTACACGCAGGTCATGTTCTGACCCTTCTGGTTGATGATCGCATCGACGGCCACGGCCGACTTGCCGGTCTGGCGGTCGCCGATGATCAGCTCGCGCTGGCCGCGGCCGATCGGCACCATGGAGTCGATGGACTTCAGCCCGGTGGCCATCGGCTGGCTCACGGACTGGCGGGCGATCACGCCCGGCGCAACCTTCTCGATCACGTCGGTCATCTTGGCGTTGACCGGACCCTTGCCGTCGATCGGCTGGCCCAGCGCGTTGACGACGCGGCCCACGAGCTCGGGCCCCACCGGCACTTCCAGGATCCGGCCCGTGCACTTCACGGTGTCGCCTTCGGAGATGTGCTCGTATTCGCCCAGAATCACCGAGCCGACGGAGTCGCGCTCGAGGTTCAACGCAAGGCCGAAGGTCGGCGTGCCGTCCGCGGTCGGCGGGAACTCCAGCATCTCACCGGCCATCACGTCGGACAGGCCGTGGATGCGGCAGATACCGTCGGCCACGGATACGACCGTGCCCTGGTTGCGGATGTCGGCACTGGCGCTCAGGCCCTCGATGCGGCTCTTGATCAGTTCAGAAATCTCTGCGGGATTGAGTTGCATGACTCTTTCCTTTCCTAATGTTGTGACTCCGTCTCATCCCGCCGGTCAGGCGGTGAGGGCGACTTTCATTTGTTCCAGGCGGGCCTTGACGGAGGTGTCGAGCACCTCGTCGCCGACCACCACGCGAATTCCGCCGATGAGGGACGGGTCTTCCTTGACGCTCACGTTCAGCTTGCGGCCGAAGCGCTTTTCCAGTGCGGCCGAGACACCCGCGAGGGCCTGCGCATCGATCGGGAACGCGCTGTAGACCACGGCATCGGACGAGCCGCTCTGCGCATTCTTGAGCGCGCGAAATTGCGTCGCGATCTCGGGCAAGGCGGAGACGCGGCCGTTTTCGATGACCGCACGCAGGAAATTCTTCGCGCTCTCCGGCAATTGCACCTTGGCGACGTCGGAGATGACATCGAAGACCTGCTGGCTCGTGACCTTGGGGTTGTCGGCGAACTGCAGCAGCTGCGCGTTGCCGGCCACGGCGCCGAGGGCGTCGAGCCACTGCGAAGCCGCGTTCAAGTCACCCTTGGACGACTTGTACAACGCTTCGGCGTAAGGACGGGCGATGGTCGCGAGTTCAGCCATGTGTTCCTCTTACAGCTCGGCCTTGAGGCGGTTCAGCAGCTCGGCGTGAACGCCGGCGTTGACTTCCTTGCGCAGGATCTGCTCGGCGCCCTTGACGGCCAGGCCGGCGACCTGCTCGCGCAGGGTTTCGCGCGCGCGGACGGTCTGCTGGTCGGCTTCGACCTTCGCCGCTGCGATGATCTTGTTGGCCTCTTCGGTGGCCCGGCCCTTGGCTTCCTCGACGATGTGCTGCGCACGGCGCTCCGCGTCGGCCAGCAGGGCGGCCGTCTCGTTGCGCGTCTTGCCGAGTTCCGCTTCCACGCGCTTGTCGGCGGCAGCCAGGTCGGCCTTCGCCTTGTCGGCGGCGGCCAGGCCGTCGGCGATCTTCCGCGCGCGCTCGTCGAGCGCGGCGGCGATGGGGGGCCACACGTACTTCATCGTGAACCCGACCAGGATCAGGAACACGATCATCTGGACGATGAGGGTTGCGGTAATGCTCACTTGTTCATCCTTCGCCCCGCCGCGCTATGGCAAGCCGCGGGACATGAGATTGGGGGATGCCAGGACAGCGCTTACTTCGGGAGGTTGGCCAGCTGGCTCAGGAACGGGTTCGCGGTGGCGAACCACAGGGCGATACCGGTACCGATAATGAAAGCGGCGTCGATCAGGCCGGCGAGCAGGAACATCTTGGTCTGCAGTTCGCCCATCAGCTCGGGCTGGCGCGCGGCGGATTCGAGGTACTTGCTGCCCATGATGCCGATACCGATACAGGCACCGATGGCACCCAGGCCGATGATGAGGCCGGCGGCCAGTGCGACGAAACTGATAACTTGCATGATTGCTCCTAAAGGACTTGGTTGACGTAAAAAAAAGAAGGACCGGTTGTGTTCTTGTTCAGTGCGCGTCGTGCGCCTGGCCGAGGTACACGAGCGCCAGCATCATGAACACGAACGCCTGAAGCGTGATGATCAGGATGTGGAAGATTGCCCAGGCGGTGCCGGCAATGATGTGGATGAGCGCCAGGCTGATGCCGGTCGCGGACAGCGACCACGCGCCGCCCAGCAGGGCGATCAGCAGGAAGATGAGTTCACCGGCATACATATTGCCGAACAGTCGCATGCCGTGCGACACCGTCTTGGCCACGAACTCGATCATCTGCATCGCGAAGTTGAGGATGCCGAGGATCACCGCGAACACGGGGTTCTTGCTCGTGCCGAAGGGAGCGGTGACGAGCTCGTGCGCCCAACCACCCATTCCCTTGATCTTGACGTTGTAGTACAGGCAGATCAGCAGCACGGACACCGACAGACCCATGGTCATCGAGAGGTCTGCCGTCGGCACGGAGCGCATATAGGCGTGATGAGGATCGTGGCCCGCGGCGCCGTTCAGCCACTGCCAGGCGGCCGGCAGCAGGTCGACGGGCAGCAGGTCCATCGCGTTCATCATGAAGATCCACACGAACACGGTGAGCGCGAGCGGGGCGATGAACTTGCGGCTCTGCGCGTTGTGCACGATACCCTTGGCCTGGGCATCGACCATCTCCACCAGGATTTCCACGGCCGCCTGGAAGCGGCCCGGCACGCCGGAAGTCGCCTTGCGGGCGGCCCGCCAGAGGAGGTAGCAGCTGATCACGCCGAGCAGGATGGCGTAGATCATCGAATCGAAATTGAAGACCGTGAAATCCGCCACCGACTTCGCCGGATGGTTTTGCCAGAAGGTCAGGTGGTGGAGGATGTATTCCCCCGCGGTCTGTCCGTGTTCTGCAGCTTCAGCAGCGACGTTTTCAGCAGCCATGTTTCTTCAAATCAAAAGTTAGCCGTTCACCGGCTCACGCTTCTTTTTGGGCGCGTACGCCAGCGCGAGCCAATACACCTTCATCGTCAGAACCAGGCCCACCAGCAATGCCGGCCAGCTCAGGTCTGCCACCAGCTTCGGCGCCGCCATCAACAGGGCGATTGCCGAAGCGATCTTGACCATTTCCCACGCCATGAACCCGACCGCCGCGGTGCCCGCGTTCAGGGAGGAAAAACGGCTGGAGATGCCGCGCGCCAGAATGGCCGCGGGAATCACCACGGCCAGCGCGCCGTATCCGGCGGACCACCCAACGTTTTGCCTCCCGGTGACGCCCCATGCGGCCAATGCCACGACGAGACCCACCACAGCCTGCCCCGCAACCACCCACCAGGGGGAAACCGGGGGGTTTTGTTCGCGCAGCCTGCGCGCCTCGTCGGCGGTCAGCTGCTTGAACGGGAGCTCTTCCTCCGAATCCACCAGGGGAGCGACGGTTTTCATGAATTCTTGTCGCCTTTGGACCCTGATTTTTACAAAGCCCCTGATTATAAGTAGAAACCCCCTCCGGCTGACCAATACCCGACCAAGTGCTCGGCTTTGGTGCAACGTCAAAGGTCTTTTGCACAGGGCAGTGGAATCGCCGAGGCGGCACAATCGACTGATGAACCCTTCAGAACTTACCGATCTTCCGTGTTACCTCAACGGCGAATTCACCCGCCTGCGCGATGCGAAGGTGAGCGTCATGGACCGGGGCTTCGTCTTCGGCGACGGCATTTATGAGGTGGTGCCGGTCTATGCCGGCCGGCCTTTCCGTTTCGAGCATCACATGGCCCGGCTGGAGCGCAGCCTGCGCGAGCTGCGCATCGAGAACCCGAAGACGCGCGAGGAATGGCGCGCGCTGGTCGACCGTTTGACCGCGACCTATGCGCAGGAGCAGGGAAAGACGCCGGCGCAGACCGACCAGATCGTCTACATCCAGGTGACCCGCGGCGTGGCCATGCGGGACCATGCGATGGTCCAGGGAATCACGCCCACGGTCTTCGCCATGACCAACCGCATCGCCGCGCTGTCGGCTGCCGACCGCGCGGCAGGTGTGGCTTGCGTCACCGCGGACGACTTCCGCTGGAAGAAGGCGCACCTGAAGAGCATCAGCCTCGCGGGCGCCGTGCTGTCGCGCCAGATCAGCGCGGATGCCGGCGCGCTCGAGACCATCATGTTCCGCGACGGGTGGCTGAGCGAAGGAGCGGCCGCCAACGTCTGGGTCGTGAAAGGCGGCACCCTGTCCGGTCCGCCGAAGGACAACCTGGTCCTTGAAGGCATTCGGTATGGCCTGATGGAAGAGCTATGCCGGGACGCGGGCGTTCCGTTCGAATTGCGGCGGATCAGCCGCGCCGAGGTCCTGGCCGCCGACGAGTTGCTGCTGTCCAACGCCTCCAAGGAGATTCTCGCGGTCACGCGCCTGGACGGGCAGCCGGTTGGAAACGGCAAGCCCGGCCCCATCTACGAAAAGATGTACGCCGGCTACCAGCGTGCCAAGCAAAGCGCCTGACATGACCACCCCTACCCCGAGCCCCATTCCGCAAGTGATCGGCAGCGAGCCCGCGCGCGAGTCGCTGATCGAATATCCATCGCGCTTTCCCATCAAGGTGATGGGAACGAAGGTCGACGGGTTCGTGCATGCGGTGACGACGATCGCCAGGCAATTCGACCCGGCCTTCGACGCGTCCACCATCGAACTGCGCGACAGCAAGGCAGGCAAGTACCTGGGCATCACCATCACGGTGAATGCCACCAGCCGCGACCAGCTCGACGAGCTTTACCGCACCCTGTCGACGCATCCGATGGTGAAGGTCGTCCTCTAGCCATGGACACGCGGGTCCGCGGTCGCGTGGACTACCTGCCCACCTACGAGGCGATGCAGGCGTTCACGGCGGCGCGGACGGATGCAACGGTCGACGAGCTGTGGTTGTGCGAACACCCGCCTGTCTTCACACAAGGCCTCGCGGGGCGCGCGGAACATGTCACCGACGCTGGCGGCATTCCGGTGGTGCAGACGAACCGCGGTGGGCAGGTGACTTACCACGGCCCCGGCCAGGTGGTTGCCTACCCCCTGGTGGACATGCGCCGGGCCGGCTACTTCATCAAGGAATACGTCTACCGTATCGAGGAGGCGGTGATCCGCACGCTGGCGCACTTCGGCGTCACGGGGCATCGGGTACGCGGTGCCCCCGGGATTTATGTTCGGCTCGACGATCCTTCCTCCCATGCCGTGCTGCCGCCTTCCCAAGCTTCGCCGGCGGGGAGCCCCGACTTCTCCGGCCTCGGCAAGATCGCCGCGCTGGGGCTCAAGGTCAGCCGGCAATGCACCTACCATGGCGTGGCCCTGAATGTCGCCATGGACCTGGAGCCCTTCTCCCGTATCGACCCTTGCGGCTACCCCGGGCTGAAAACGGTGGACCTTTCTACAATCGGGGTCTCCACCCATTGGGACGACGCGGCGGGCGTGCTGGGCCGCAAGCTCACCCAGCACCTCGCTGCCTGAAAGCACTCCATGAGCTCCTCCGAAGTCGTGCGCGAAGCGCAATCCACCGAAAACTACCAAGCCGGCGCCAAGCAGAAGGCCGCGGCCAAGCTGTCGCGCATTCCCGTGAAGGTGGAGCAGGCCGAGGTCCTCAAGAAGCCCGACTGGATCCGCGTGCGCGCCGGCTCCCCGACGACACGGTTCTACGAGATCAAGCAGATCCTGCGGGAGAGCAACCTGCACACCGTGTGCGAAGAGGCCTCCTGCCCCAACATCGGCGAGTGCTTCGGCAAGGGAACCGCCACGTTCATGATCATGGGCGACAAGTGCACGCGGCGCTGCCCGTTCTGCGACGTGGGCCATGGCCGCCCGGACCCACTCGATCCGAACGAGCCGGAGAACCTGGCAAAGACCATTGCGCGCCTGAAGCTCAAGTACGTAGTGATCACCTCCGTGGATCGCGACGACCTGCGCGACGGCGGTGCGGGCCACTTCGTCGAGTGCATCCGCAAGACGCGCGAGCTGTCGCCCGGCACCACCATCGAAGTGCTGGTGCCCGATTTCCGCGGCCGCGACGACCGCGCGCTGGAGATCCTGAAGGCGGCGCCGCCCGACGTAATGAACCACAACCTGGAGACCATCCCGCGGCTCTATCGCGAAGCGAGGCCGGGTTCCGACTACGCGTTCAGCCTGAACCTGCTCAAGAAGTTCAAGGCGCTGCATCCCCAGGTGCCGACCAAGAGCGGCATCATGGTCGGTCTCGGCGAAACCGACGACGAGATCCTGCAGGTCATGCGCGACATGCGCGAACACGACATCGACATGCTGACCATCGGACAGTACCTCGCGCCCTCGAGCTCCCACCTGCCTGTGCGGCGCTACGTGCACCCCGACACCTTCAAGATGTTCGAGGCGCGCGCGCTGGAGATGGGCTTCTCGCACGCCGCCGTCGGCGCCATGGTTCGCTCGAGCTATCACGCAGACCAGCAGGCCCACGCAGCGGGCGTCGCGAACACCTGAGGCCGCGCACCTGCACGCGAACCTGTACGCGCTCGGCGCGATCGCGTTGTGGGCCACGCTGGCCGTGCTCGGAGTCTCGCTCGCGCACGTTCCGCCTTTCCTGCTGACGGGCCTCGCCCTGGTGATCGGCAGCATTCCCGCCTGGCCGCTGGCGCGCCAGTGGCGGGTGCCCGCCTCGACACTGGCCCTGGGCATCTACGGGCTCTTCGGGTTCCACTTCCTGCTCTTCATCGCACTGCGGCACGCCCCTGCCGTGGAGGCGAACCTCGTCAACTACCTGTGGCCGCTGCTGATCGTGGTCCTTTCGCCCGTGCTGCTGGCGGGATTGCGCTTGCGTGCGGCGCACGCGCTGGCCGCCATCGCGGGCTTTGCCGGGGCGGCGATCGCGATCCTCGGCTCACGCGACGCCACGGGCGGCGGATGGGCGTGGGGCTACCTGCCTGCGCTCGGCTCGGCATTCATCTGGGCCACCTATTCCCTGATGACTCGCCGCGTCGCTGCCTTCCCGACAGCCGCCATCGGGCTGTTCGGCCTCGTATCAGGCGTTCTTTCCCTGCTTTGCCATGCACTCCTCGAGCCCCCCGCGACACTGGCGGCACGAGATTGGGCCTTGCTGGCGGCAATGGGCCTCGGGCCACTCGGTGCGGCGTTCTTCCTGTGGGACGCAGCGCTGAAGCGCGGGGATCCGAGGCAGATCGGCATCCTGAGCTATCTCACACCGCTCGCATCGACGGCGTTGCTGGTCGTCTTCACGGGCCGCGGTTTCAGCGCGGGGATCGTGGTGGCGGCTGCGCTCATCATCGGTGCCGCAGTGGTCGGCACGCGCGTGCGCTAACCCACCATCGAGGACGGGTCCTCGGACTCGAGCACCTGCTTCGCCCACGCCGCCATGCGCGTGGTATCGACCCGAAGCACCTCCTGCTTGACGGCAAGGATTTGCGCCGGGTGCATGGAGAAGCTCCGCAGTCCCAGGCCCAGCAGCAGCCGTGTGAGGGTGGTGTCGCCGGCCATCTCGCCGCAGACGCTCACGCCCTTTCCTTGGGCATTGCATTCCGCGATCGTCTCTGCGACCAGGCGCAGCACAGCGGGGTGCAGGGGATCGTAGAGATGCGCGACCGACTCGTCGGCCCGATCGATCGCCAGCGTGTACTGGATCAGGTCGTTCGTGCCGATCGAGAGGAAATCGAAGTACTTCAGGAATATCTTGAGGGTGAGCGCGGCCGCCGGAATCTCGATCATCGCGCCGATGCGGATGGGGCCGTACGCCACGCCGCGGTTGTCCAGCTCGGCACGCGCGAAGTCGATGAGCGACAGGGTCTGACGGATTTCACTGGCATGCGCGAGCATCGGAATCAACATGTTCACCTGCCCGTGCGATGCGGCACGCAGGATGGCTCGCAATTGCGTGAGGAACATCGCTGGGTCCGCCAGGCTCCAGCGGATGGCGCGCAGGCCGAGCGCGGGGTTCAGGTGCGCGGCGTCGCGCACCGAATCGTCCAGCGGCTTGTCGGCGCCCACGTCGACCGTGCGGATCGTGACGGGCAATCCCTCCATGCCCTCCACCGCCCGGCGGTAAGCCTGGTACTGCTCTTCCTCGTCGGGCAGCGCACCCCGCCGCCCCATGAACAGGAATTCGCTGCGGAACAGGCCGACACCCACCGCTCCCGCTTTCACCGCGGCCGCCGCGTCTTCCGGCAACTCGATGTTGGCGAGCAGTTCGATCTTCTGGCCATCGAGCGTGATGGCCGGCGTGTGGCGCAAGCGGGAAAGCCGCCCGCGCTCCAGTTCGCCCTGCCGCTGCTTGAACCCGTATTCGGCCAGGATGATGGGCGATGGATCGACGATCATCACCCCCGCGTCGCCGTCGATGATGATCCAGTCGTCCTGCCGCACCAGCTGGCTCGCGCTGCGCGCACCGACCACCGCCGGAATGTCCATGCTGCGCGCGACGATCGCAGTGTGGGAGTTGCGCCCGCCGACATCGGTGACGAATCCCGCGAACACGCTCTGCTTGAACTGCAGCATGTCGGCGGGCGACAGGTCGTGCGCCACCATCACGAGCGGCACATCCATGCCGTCTTCCAGGAGCAGGTCCTGCTGGGTCTTGCGCCGCGGACCGCCCGGCGGCACCACCGGCAGGGGCACGCCCTTCATGTAGCGCAGGATGCGTTCGGCCACCTGCTCGAGATCGGCCTTGCGGCCCCGCAGATAGTCGTCCTCCATGTCGTCGAACTGCCGCGCGAGCACTTCCAGCTGCGTCGTCAGCGCCCATTCGGCGTTGTAGAGGCGCTCGCTGATCCAGTGCTTGACCCCGCTGATGAGCTCCTCGTCCTGCAGCAGCATCAGGTGAACGTCCAGCAAGGCGGCCAGCTCGTGCGGTGCTTCCTTCGGGCCCATCTGCGCGATGGTGTGCTGGAGCCGATGCAACTCGTCGACGACCGCGTTGCGCCCCGCTCGCACACGGCCGATCTCGTCCTCGATCTGGCTTGCGTCGATGAAGTAGTGCGCCACGTCGACGCGGCTGGATGCCATCAGCACAGCGCGCCCGATGGCGATGCCGCGGGCGACTGCGAGGCCGTGGACCGAGAACGTCATCTCGCCGCCCGGCCGCCCCAAGGCGAAGAGCCCCCGTGGGGGGCAGGGAGCCACGCGCAGCGGCCGACCGTGAGGGTGGTCATCATTCGCCCTCGCCGAATTTGTCCGCGATCAAGGCGAGCAGGGCATCCATTGCCTCCTGCTCTTTCTCGCCGCTCGTCTCGATGACGACTTCGCTTCCGATGCCGGCGGCCAGCATCATCACGCCCATGATGCTCTTGGCATTGACGCGACGGTCGCCGCGGCTGATCCACACGTCGCAGGGATAACTGCCGGCCAGCTTGGTGAGCTTGGCGGACGCGCGGGCGTGCAGGCCCAGCTTATTGTTGATGGTCGTGCTTGTCTTGATCATGGTTCTTGCGTGCCTGATTCTGCGGCGCGGTGATCGCGACCTGCATCACACCCTGGGTGCCGCCCACTACGGCGCGCGAAACCAGGGCCTCCAGGGGTTCATTGCGATAGCTCACCGCGCGCAGCAGCATCGGCAGGTTCACGCCGGTGATGAGCCGCGAAGTCACACCGTCCACGAGTTTCTGCGCGACGTTGCTCGGCGTCGCGCCGAAGATGTCCGTGAGGACCAGCACCCCCTTGACCTGGGTCGCCTGCGTCAGCTGGCGCAGGGAGATGCGCGCGGTCGCCAGGGTTTCCTCGGGCGGCATGTTGGGCTGCACGTCGACCGCCGCGAGCTGCGGCCCGCAGTCCGGAAAGACGTGCAGCGCGCAGCTGCGCAGTGCGTGCGCCAGCGGAGCGTGGGCGATGATCAGGATCGCGTTCATTGGCGGGAATTATCCTTTGCAAGCACGAAGTACCCATAGGACATAACGCCGCAACCGAGGAACACGGCCAATGCGCAGCGAAAGGCGCCGGTCTCGCCGAGGCCCGCGGCACCGAAGCCGTCGATCAGGAGGCCCACGCCCCACTGGATGACGAACACCCCCGCGAAGATGACCAGGTTGAAGGCCGATAGCGCCCGGCCGGACAGCTCGGCCGGGAAGGCCAGGCCCACCGCGGGCTGGGCCAGCGACACGAACGTGGACGTGATGCAGAACGCGGCCCAAGCCCATGCTCCTGCTGCAGGTCCAGCTATGATAATCGTAGCAAGCGAGATGAAACTCAGCGGCAGGCCCCAGGTGATCATCAGTTGCGCCGACCATCCGCGGCGCGCAAACCACGGATTGAGCATGCCCCACAGCCAGAACGTGCAGAGCATGCTCACATTGATCAGGAAGAGGCCCTGCGCCGCTTGCAGCGGGTCGTAGCCCGACACGCGCACCATCCACGGGCCGGCCCACAAGGTCTGCATCGCAAGCAGGCCGCCGTAACTGAAGAAGCCGATCGGGCTCATGCGTCGAAAGAGCGGGTGCCGCCAGACGTCGGCGTACCCCCCGGGATGCGGCTCCTTGCCTGCTGGAGTCGATGGCCAGGCCGGCACCGCCCAGGCAATGAGGGCCATCGCCAGTCCGAGTGCGCCGGCGAGCAGCCAGAACACGGGGCGCCAGCCCGCGACGGGCACCATCCACTGCACGGGCAAGGTGGAGCCCACCATGCCAAACGACCCGGTCATCAGCATCCATGAGTTCGCGCGCAGCTGCGCGGGTGCCGTGAACCAGCGGCGATACCCCGTGAGCGGCGCCATCAGGCAGGCGCTGACGCCTACCCCGCACAGGATCCGGGCCACCATGAGCGCAGGGAAACTGGTTGCGGCCGAGAACGCGAGGCAGCCGGCGACCGCCACCAGGAGGAAGCAAAGGATCACGTTTTTCGGCCCGTGCCGATCCAGCCAGGTCCCCAGCGGCAGCTGGGTGGCCGCGAACCCGAGAAAGTAGCCTCCGGCGAGGAGGCCCAACTCGGTGGCGTTGAGCGAGAACTCCCTCGTCAGCGTGGGCGAGAGCGTCGCCGTCACCCCGCGCAGCAGCGCGGAGAAAAAATACGCGAACGCGAAGGCGAGGAATACCGTGACGGCCGGACGGCGCTCGAGCAGGCTCATTCGAAGCGCAGTCCGCCGAAGAACGGCTCCGAGAATTCGGGTTGGAGGCGGTTGGTGAAGATCACGGCCTGGAACACACGGCTGCCTTGGGCGAAATAGGCAGCCCGGCTTTCCACCGGGCTGCCGTCCGCCCGCGTCCCGCCGGCGACGACCTGGAGCGATTCCCGCAGCGGAGATGCCCCGCCGGGCGCGAATGCCGTTTCGCTCGATCCGGTGCTGCGCATGTTCGCGAGGTTGGCGCGCTTCCATTGCGCGAGGGCCGCGCCGGCTTGCGCGGCGTCGCCGATGTCCGCGGACATCAGGGCGAACGTGGCACCGCCCGTGTCGCAGCCGACCACCTCGAGCTTTACCGACCTGCCGGCCATGGGCACCTCGCGGTCCGCGTGGTCCGGCTTGCAGGGAAGCATCGCCTTCAGACGGGCAGGCTCCACACGGACTTCACGCCAGTTGAACGTGGGGCTGCAGGCTGCGGCGGCGAAAGCCAGCGCGATCGTGCCGATGTACAAACGGGGCATCACACGATTATGTGCGGGGGCGGCACAATGCCGCTGACATGAACTCACTCGATGGCATCCGCGTTCTCGACCTCTCGCGCGTCCTCGCGGGTCCCTGGTGCACGCAGACCCTGGCGGACCTGGGCGCCGACGTGATCAAGATCGAACGGCCGGGCAGCGGGGACGACACGCGTGGCTGGGGTCCGCCCTTCCTCAAGGATGCGCAGGGCCAGGACACGGCAGAGGCCGCCTACTACCTCGGGACCAACCGCAACAAGCGAAGCGTCACCTGCGATATCGCCCAGCCGGATGGCCAGCAGCTGATCCGCGAACTCGCCGCGAAGTGCGACGTGTTCGTCGAGAACTTCAAGGTCGGCGACATGGCGCGTTACGGTCTTGACTTCGATTCGCTGCATGCCGTCAATCCCCGCCTGGTCTATTGCAGCGTCACCGGGTTCGGACAGACCGGGCCCTACCGCGAACGCGCGGGCTACGACTACGCAATCCAGGGCATGGGCGGCCTGATGAGCATCACGGGCGAGCGCGATGACCTGGGCGGCGGCCCGCAGAAGGTGGGCGTGGCCGTGGCGGACCTCTTCACCGGGATGTACGCGACAGTCGCCATCCTCGCCGCGCTGCGCCATGTCGAACGCACCGGCACCGGACAGCACCTGGACATGGCGCTGCTGGACACGCAGGTGGCGATGCTGGCGAACCTTGGTGCCAACTACCTCGTCAGCGGCCAGGTTCCGCGGCGTGCGGGCAACGCGCACCAGAACATCGTCCCTTACCAGGTGTTCGAAGTGGCGCCCGCGCCGGACGGGAGCAAGGAATACATCATCCTCGCCGTGGGCAACGACGGGCAGTTCGCCAAGTTCTGTGCCGTCGCGGGGCAGCCAGAGCTCGCGAAGGACCCGCGTTATGCCAAGAACCAGGATCGCGTGCGGCACCGGACCGTGCTCGTCCCCTTGCTCGAAGGCGTCCTGAGGCAGCGCAGCAAGTCCGACTGGCTGTCCTCGCTGGAAGCCGCGAAGGTGCCCTGCGGTGCCATCAACAACCTCGCGGAGGTTTTCGCCGACCCGCACATCCTCGGACGCGGCATGATCACGCCGTGGGCGCATCCGTTGCAGCCGGACCTGCGGCTCGTTTCCAGCCCCATGAAACTCTCCGGGACGCCCGTGCGCACGGACCTGCCGCCACCGCTGCTCGGACAACACACGGACGAAGTGCTGGCCGAAATGCTGGGCTACTCCGCGCAGCGGCTGTCGGCCCTGCGCTCCCAGGGGATCACCTGATCACCGCAGGCCCATCCCCAGGGCCTTGCCCGCCGCCTGTGGACGTCCACTAAAATGGCGTCGGTCCACAGGAAGTCCGGATGAAGCGAATGTTGTATGGCGCCGCGGCAGCGGCCGTGCTGGCAATGGGTGCCGCCCTGTATATGGGGACGGCAAGCGCAGCCGCGCCGCAATCGACTTTCGTGTTGCTGGACGGATCCAGAAAGTCCACGACGGACCTCAAGGGCCGCGTGACGCTCGTGAACTTCTGGGCCACCAGCTGCGTCACCTGCGTGGGCGAGATGCCCAAAGTCATCGCCACCTACGACAAGTACCACCCGAAGGGCTACGACACCCTGGCAGTGGCCATGAGCTACGACCCCCCGAGCTACGTCGTCAACTTCACCGAGACCCGCAAGCTGCCGTTCAATGTCGCCATCGACAACACGGGTGATGTCGCCAGGGCATGGGGCGACGTGCAGCTCACCCCCACGACCTTCCTGGTGAACAAGCGCGGGGAAATCGTCAAGCGTTATGTCGGAGAACCGAATTTCGCCGAACTGCACCAGTTGATCGAGAAACTGCTGGTGGAGGGCTAGGCCCTCCCTCGATCATTCCGGGTACGCCTCGATGCCGATGGCCAGCTTGACCTCATCGGAGATGGCGGGCACGCCGAACTTCATGCCGAAGTCCGACCGCTTGAGCGTGCCTTCGGCGTAAGCACCGCACATGGGTTTCTTGTTGAAGGGATGCGGCCCGCACTTGAACGAGGCCACCGTCAATTTCATCGGCTTCGTGACCCCCAGGAGCGTCAGGTTGCCTTCGATGCTCTCGAGGTTCTCGCCGCTGAAATTCAAGCGGGTCGATTTGTAGGTCATCTCGGGAAATTCCGCAGCGTTGAAGAAGTCGGGCGAGCGCAGGTGCTCGTCACGCGACCGCGCCCCGTCTGCACGCTTGGCGTCGCCGGTCGATATCGTGGCGGTCGCGACCTTGACTTCGAGGTTCCCGTTCTTGGCTGCCGGGTCGAAGACGATCTTGCCGGTCATCCGGTCAAAGCGGCCGTGGATGGTCGTCATCCCCAGGTGGTTCACGGTGAAATTCGGAAACGAGTGCTGGGAATCGATCACATAGGTCTGCGGTGTCGCGAAGGCACCCATGGGCAGAGCGGCGACAAGCAAGGTGGAAAGAAGTTTGTGCATGGTTGGCTTTCTCTGTTGACGAACAAAAATAGTGGATGGGGCATCAAGCCGGCGGCGCGCCCACGTACCACGCAAGGGCGAGCGCCGCGATCATCGGCACCGCGCAAGCCAGCACAGTCAGGACGGCTCGTGGCCAGGGGGCGAAGCGTTCGGCGCGGATCATGAGGGCGGCCCAGGGAATGAGGAGCGTCGGCAGCAGGGCAACCCACGGCAGTGAGCCCGTGAACACGATGAGCAGCCCAACCATGGCGGCTATCGCGGAAGATGGCAATGAGAATCCAGCCCCGACAGCGCCCTGCTGCCGGCGCAACAGCACTGCGAGGAGCACAGCGCCCGCGCCCGCCCCGATCGCAATGCCGAATTGCGCAAGGAGGGCCGACGCACCGAGCAATGCGAGACCCCCCGCGCTCAACCCCTGGACCATGGACATGGCGGCCGTGCGGGCTGGATCGCCCTCCACGCTCAGGCTGGACCCGACAAGGGCAGCCACGTAGGCGGCGGCGGCCAGGCCCTTCCAGTAAGCACCGGGGACTTCCTCTTGTTGAAGCACCCGCCATAGCATCCACAACGCTGCAGCAGCTGCGGCGGCGGAAATGGCACAGCGCACGGCCAAGCCGCCATTCCCGTGCGTGCGCGAGAGTCCCGCAATCGCAATCGCGGTGGCCGCGCCGGCGAGAATCAGCTTGCGGGTGGCCGTCAGCGGTTCGAACGAATACCCGACGGTCAGTCCAACGGCGGCTACGAAGGCCACGACGATCCCGAGAGCCAGAAATCGCGCCCGCCGCATCGGTGCCGCAACTGCAAGGCTCACCAAAAAGGGGATCGCGGCAGCCTGCACCGCCGGGTGATCCAGCAATCCTCTCCACTCGTCCATCTCTCCCCTTCCCTCCGTGTTCTTGTGATCCCCTGCCTCACCGAGCCTTATTGGGTAGTGAATGTATCGTGGCAGGACTTGCATGCATTCGCCGCGGAACGGTACGCCGACTTCAGCGCGTCGAGATCGCCCGTGCGGCTTGCCGCCTGGAGTCTCAGCACTTCGGATTGCATTTTCTCTCCCAGGTCCTTGAACTTGGCCTGCTCCGTCCAGATGGCCGGTTTTGCATCGGTGATGCCGTGTTCGGTTCCGGGCCCGAATGCGATCCAGGGCAACCTGGACAGCATCACGACAATGTCTGCATTGTCAGCGGCCACTTTCGCATCGAAGGGCACGCGACCATTGGCCATCGCCCCGATGCGCGAGTAGAAGTGGTTCCCCATGGTGAACATGACGCTTTGCCGGTACTTGATCGCATCTTCCGGCTTCCGGAATTGCGCCATGGTGCCAGTTGCCGTCATCATCGCGATGATCGATACGATCGCTGCATGCGAAGCTTTCATGGCACCCTTTCGTTTGCACCGGTAAGCTGCTGAGTCTGCGAGTCCGCTTAAGTTCAGCTGACTTGGCGCGCCCCGGGAAACTACCAACACCTTGTTCGAACGGCGAACGACCTACGCAACGCCAATGCCTGACGAGCCACTTCGATCGATCCGCATCTGGGATTTGCCGACACGGCTGTTCCATTGGGCCCTCGCCGTCTGCGTGGTGGCGTTGGTCGTCACAGGAAAAATCGGAGGGGACGCCATGCCTTGGCACGGGCGCCTCGGCTACGCCACCGGGGCCTTGCTCCTATTCAGGCTGGCCTGGGGGTTCGTGGGCGGCTACTGGTCGCGCTTCGCCGCATTCAAGCCGTCGCCTGGCGCGGCCCTGCGGTACCTGCGCCATGGGGGGGACGCGCGAGCGACGGTCGGGCACAGCCCGATCGGCGCGTTGTCTGTCTACGCTTTCCTGCTGTTCCTCGGGCTGCAGGTCACCTCGGGCTTGTTCAGCGATGACCAAGCGGACTTCACCGGCCCGCTGAACATTCTGGTGTCCAATCGCACTGCGAAGCTCCTCACGAGCTACCACCAGGTCGGGCAATACATTCTGATCGTGCTGGCCTTGCTGCACGTGGCGGCCATTTTCTACTACCGATTCAGGCAGGGCCGCGACCTCACGGCGGCGATGATCCATGGAGACAAGGACCTGCCCTTCGAAGTCTCTGCCTCGGCCGACGATGCGAAGACCCGCTGGAAGGCGCTCGGACTGTTCGCCCTGTGCTGCGTGCTGATGGGCTTCATCGTACGCTTGGGCACCGTAGCGGTCGGCTGAGCTGCAACCGGGGGCGCAAAGCAGTAAACTGGCTGCCCCCCAACAGCTCCCCCACACGCGTGCAAACGCAGCAGCTTCCGCAGGTACGGCTCTCCACGCCGCGCACCCCCGACGAACTTCATGCCGTGCGCGAGATCTTTCGCGAGTACGCCCGCGGGCTGGGCGTCGATCTTTGCTTCCAGAACTTCGACGCTGAACTCGAAAGCCTGCCGGGCGACTACTGCGCCCCGCGGGGCGCATTGCTGACGGCCACAGTCGACGGCCGGTTGGCTGGCTGCTGCGCGCTGCGTCCGCTGGACAATGCCGACTATCCCAACGCGGCGGAAATGAAGCGGCTCTATGTGCGCGATGGATACAGGGGGCTGGGCCTGGGGCGGCAACTGGTGGAGGCCACGCTCGATGCCGCACGGCAGGCCGGCTACGCCTGCGTGCTGCTCGATACGCTGGATGACATGGAAGCCGCGCGCACACTTTATGAAGACCTGGGGTTCGAAGACATTCCGCCTTACTATCACAACCCCATCGCGGGAGCGCACTACCTGAAGGCCACGCTCGACTAGCGCGGCCTGGTCTCAGCCCTTCGCCTGGGCCAGCATGGTGCCGGCGTCGCTCACTTCGAACTTGCCGGGCGCTTCGACGTTCAGGGTCGCGACCTTGCCGTCCTTGATCAGCATCGAATAGCGCGCGCTGCGTACGCCCATGCCCTTGCCCGTGAGGTCCATCGTCAGGCCGGTGGCTTTCGCGAATTCCGCGCTGCCGTCGCCGAGCATGCGCACCTTGCCGTTGGTCTTCTGGTCGCGCGCCCATGCGCCCATGACGAATGCATCGTTGACGCTCACGCACCAGATCTCGTCCACGCCCGCCTTCTTGAGGTCGTCGAACTTTTCCACGTAGCCCGGCACGTGCTTGGCCGAACAGGTGGGGGTAAAGGCGCCCGGTAGTGCGAACACCGCAATGGTCTTGCCGGCGGCCGCTTCCCGCGTCTTCACGGGGTTCGGCCCGATGCTGCAGCCGTTGCCCTCGACTTCGGAATATTCCTGCAGGGTGGCCTCGGGAATGGTGTCTCCGACCTTGATCATGAAGTGCTCTCCAAAAAAGAAACGACCCACATTGTGGGCCGTTTTTGGTGAGCTTGCAGGTACTGCAGGATCAGACTTCGATGGCCTTCTCGACCAGGCGGGTCGCGACCCAGTTCTTCGTCTTGGAGATCGGGCGGCTCTCGGTGATCTCGATCACGTCTCCGGTATGGAACTCGCCCTTTTCGTCGTGTGCGTGGTACTTGCTGGACTTGGCAACGATCTTGCCGTACAGCTCGTGCTTGACGCGGCGCTCAACCAGGACCGTGACGGTCTTGGAGCGCTTGTCGCTCACCACCTTGCCGATCAGGGTGCGCTTGAGGGAAGTTTTGGCTTCGGTCATGTGTTTGCTCCCTTACTTCGCCGACTTCGACTCAGCCTGCTTCTGGGCAAGGATGGTCTTGGCGCGGGCGATGTCGCGGCGCGTGATGCGCAGCGTGCCGGTGTTGGTGAGTTGTTGCGTAGCCTTCTGCATCCGCAGGCCAAAGTGGGCCTTCTGCAGGTCCTTCACTTCGTTCTTGAGGCCGGCAACGTCTTTTTGGCGCAGTTCAGTCGTTTTCATGTTTCATCACTCCTGAATTACGCGCCGATCATGCGGCTGACGAACGTCGTGCGCAGCGGCAGCTTGGCGGCGGCCAGGCGGAACGCTTCACGCGCGAGCTCTTCGGTCACGCCGACGATCTCGAAGACGACCTTGCCCGGCTGGATTTCGGCCACGTAGTACTCGGGGTTGCCCTTGCCGTTACCCATGCGCACTTCGGCAGGCTTGTGGGAAATCGGCTTGTCGGGGAACACACGGATCCAGATGCGGCCACCACGCTTCACGTGGCGGGAAATCGCGCGGCGCGCGGCTTCGATCTGGCGGGCCGTCAGGCGGCCACGGTCCGTGCACTTCAGGCCGAAGTCACCGAAAGCCACCGAGTTGCCCCGGGTGGCGACGCCGGTGTTACGGCCCTTTTGCTCTTTGCGGTATTTGCGACGAGCGGGTTGCAGCATGTTTACTCTCCTTTACCGTCGGCCGGGGCGGCCGGCGCGGCTGCTTTACGCACGCGCTTAACGGTAGTTTTCGGTGCGTCAGCACCTGGGGTTGCCTCGGCGGGCTTGTCGGTGCCGTCAACCGGCGCGACGTTGCCCGCACCAGCTGCGGTACGGCGGGGGGCGGGACCGCCGCGGCGGTCGCCCGAAGGACGGTCGCCCGGACGTGCGTCGCGGCGCGGACCACGCGGGCCACGGCGCTCTTCGCCTTCGGGGCGCGGCGTCGAGTCCAGCGAAGGCGCATCGTTGCGGCCCAGCGTGTCACCTTTGTAGACCCAGACCTTGACGCCGATGACGCCGTAGGTGGTCTTGGCTTCCGAGAAGCCGTAGTCGATGTCGGCGCGCAGCGTGTGAAGCGGCACGCGACCTTCGCGATACCACTCGGTGCGCGCAATCTCGATGCCGTTCAGGCGGCCAGCGGACATGATCTTGATGCCCTGCGCGCCCAGGCGCATCGCGTTCTGCATCGCGCGCTTCATCGCGCGGCGGAACATGATGCGCTTTTCGAGCTGCTGGGTGATCGAGTCGGCGATCAGCTGGGCATCGATTTCGGGCTTGCGCACTTCCTCGATGTTCACTGCCACCGGCACGCCCAGGCGCTTGCCGAGTTCTTTCTTGAGCGCTTCGATGTCTTCGCCCTTCTTGCCGATCACGACCCCCGGGCGAGCCGAGAAGATCGTGATGCGGGCGCTCTTGGCGGGACGCTCGATCAGCACGCGCGACACGGCGGCGTTCTTGAGCTTGGCCTTCAGGTACTCGCGCACCTTGATGTCTTCGGCCAGCATGCCGGCGAAGTCGCGATTGCTCGCGTACCAGCGGCTGGCCCAGTTGCGGCTCACCGAAAGACGGAAGCCGGTCGGATGGATTTTTTGTCCCATGGTCTTCGAGCCTTTAGTTGCCGACGGTCAAGTACACGTGGCACGTGGGCTTGACGATGCGATTGCCGCGGCCTTTGGCGCGCGCGGTGAAACGCTTGAGCGAAGCGCCCTGCTCGACGTAGATGGTCTTGACCTTCAATTCGTCGATATCGGCGCCGTCGTTGTGTTCGGCGTTGGCAATGGCGGACTCCAGAACCTTCTTGACGATTCCCGCAGCTTTTTTCTGCGTGAAGTTCAGGATGTTCAGGGCTTGGTCCACTTTCTTGCCGCGGATCAGGTCGGCCACCAGACGGCCCTTGTCGACCGAGAGGCGGACGCCGCGAAGGACTGCACGTGTTTCAGACATGGTGCTACCTTTACTTCTTCACGACTTTTTTGTCGGCTGGGTGACCCTTGAAGGTGCGCGTCAGGGCGAATTCGCCCAGCTTGTGGCCCACCATCTGGTCGGTGATATAGACCGGCACGTGCTGCTTGCCGTTGTGGACGGCGATCGTGAGCCCGATGAACTCGGGCAGGATCATGGAGCGGCGCGACCAGGTCTTGATCGGCTTCTTGTCCTTCGTGGTCACGGCCTTGTCGGCCTTGGCCACGAGGTGGTGGTCAACGAACGGACCTTTTTTGAGAGAGCGAGTCATGGTGCTATCCCCTTATTTCTTGCGACGCGACACGATCATGACCTGCGTGCGCTTGTTGTTGCGGGTGCGATAGCCCTTGGTCAGGTTGCCCCACGGGTCGACAGGATGGCGGCCTTCGCCGGTCTTGCCCTCGCCGCCACCGTGCGGGTGGTCGACCGGGTTCATCACCACACCGCGAACGGTCGGGCGAATACCCATGTGGCGCTTCACGCCTGCCTTGCCCAACTGGCGCAGGCTGTGCTCTTCGTTAGCCACTTCGCCGATGGTGGCGCGGCACTCGATGTGGATCTTGCGAACCTCACCGGAGCGCATGCGGACCTGTGCGTAAGTGCCTTCGCGTGCCAGCAGCGTCGCCGAAGTACCGGCGGAACGCGCGATCTGCGCACCCTTGCCGGCTTGCAGCTCGATGCAGTGGATGGTCGAGCCCACCGGGATGTTGCGAACCGGCAGGGTATTGCCGGCGCGGATCGGGGCCTCGGCACCACTCATCAGCACCGAGCCGACCTCGAGGCCGCGCGGGGCGATGATGTAGCGGCGCTCGCCGTCGGCGTAGCACACCAGTGCCAGGTGGGCCGTGCGGTTCGGGTCGTACTCGATGCGCTCGACCTTCGCCGGAATGCCGTCCTTGTTGCGAACGAAATCGACAACACGGTAGTGATGCTTGTGACCACCGCCCTTGTGACGGGTGGTGATGTGGCCATTGTTGTTGCGGCCGGACTTCTGGAACTGTGGTTCCAGCAGCGGCGCGTACGGGTCACCCTTGTACAGGTGGTCCCGCGAGATCTTCACCATGCCGCGATGGCCTGGCGAGGTGGGTTTCATCTTGATGACAGCCATGATTTACGCGGCCTCCCCTGCGAGGTTCAGCTCTTGACCGGGCTTGAGCGTCACGTAGGCCTTGCGAACGTTGTCGCGGCGGCCCACCGAGCGGCCGAAGCGCTTGGTCTTGCCCTTGGTATTGACCACCGAAACACCCTTGACCTCGACCTTGAACATCAGTTCGACAGCCGCCTTGATCTCGGGCTTGGTGGCATCTTGCAGCACCTTGAAGGTGACGGCGTTGGTCTTGTCGGCGACGTGCGTGGCCTTTTCGGACACGATCGGGGCCACCAGGACCTGCATCAGCCGGCCTTCGTCGAAGCTGCGCTGTGCGGGAGTGGGATTGACGCGGCTCATGCGAACATCTCCTTGAGCTTGTCGATGGCGCCCTTGGTGACGAGCACCTTCTTGTAGTGCACCAGCGACAGCGGATCGGCGAAACGCGGCTCGACGACGAGCACGTTCACCAGGTTGCGCGAGGCGAGGTAGAGGTTCTCGTCGACTTCCTCGGCGATCACCAGGACGGAGTCCAGGTTCATGGCCTTGAAGCGCGCGGCGAGTTGCTTGGTCTTGGGCGAGTCCACCTTGATCGAATCAACCACAGCGAGGCGGCCTTCGCGGGCCAGCTGCGAGAAGATGGCGGCCATGCCGGCGCGGTACATCTTCTTGTTGATCTTCTGGGTGAAATTCTCTTCCGGGCTGTTCGGGAAAATCCGGCCGCCTCCGCGCCACAGCGGCGAGGACGTCATACCGGCACGGGCGCGGCCCGTTCCCTTTTGCTTGAACGGCTTCTTGGTCGAGTGATTGACCTGCTGGCGGTCCTTCTGGGCGCGCGTGCCTTGACGGGCATTGGCCTGGAAGGCGACGACGATCTGGTGGACCAGGTCTTCGTTGTATTCACGGCCGAACACGGTCTCGGGCGCGTCGTACTTCGACGAGGCCTGGCCTTGTTCGTTCAGGAGTTCGAGTTGCATTACTTGGCTCCCTTCTCAGCCGAAGGCTTGGCCTTGACGGCGGGTCGGACGGTGACGAAACCACCCTTGGAGCCCGGGATCGCACCCTTGACCAGCAGCAGGCCGCGGGCTTCATCGATACGGATCACGTCCAGGTTCTGGGTCGTGACGGTGTCGTCGCCCAGGTGGCCGGTCATTCGCTTGCCGGGGAACACGCGGCCGGGATCCTGCGCCATGCCGATCGAGCCGGGCACGTTGTGCGAACGGCTATTGCCGTGCGACGCGCGCTGCGAGGACATGTGGTGGCGCTTGATCGTGCCGGCGTAGCCCTTGCCGATGGTCGTGCCCTGCACGTCCACCTTCTGGCCGACCGTGAAGACCTCGGCGGCGGGCACCGTGGCGCCTGCGGCGTACTTGCCTGCAGTGTCGGCGGTCACGCGGAATTCCTGGATGATTTCACCGGCTTCGACACCGGCCTTGGCCAGGTGGCCGGCGGCGGGCTTGATGACGCGCGATGCGCGGCGGGTGCCGAACGTGACCTGCAGGGCCACGTAGCCGTCGTTCTCTTCGGTCTTGACCTGGGTCACGCGGTTGTTCGACACATCGATCACCGTGACAGGAACTGCATCCCCGTCATCGGTGAACAGGCGCATCATGCCCACCTTGCGGCCCAGCAATCCGAGGGATTTGCTAAGACTCATGTTGTTGCTCCGTAACTCTCGCCGCAGCCGCTTCAATTGGCTTCTGCGTTTGCCGCCGTGTCGCCACGGCGCCTGCGAAAGAAGGTTGATAAAACTTCGCCCAATAAAGGCGAAGCCGCAAATTATAGCCCGCCCCCGGCATTTCTGCCAAGGGCGGGCCCCAAAGCTTCTTATTGTTGTGCTGGGCGCAAGGGCCTTGGGCCCCGCCAACCCGTTACTGCAACTTGATCTCGACGTCCACGCCAGCCGGCAGATCCAGCTTCATCAGCGCGTCGACTGTCTTGTCCGTGGGGTCCACGATGTCCATCAGGCGCTGGTGCGTCCGGATTTCGAACTGGTCACGGCTCGACTTGTTCACGTGCGGCGAGCGCAGGATGTCGAAGCGCTTCATACGCGTCGGCAGGGGCACGGGGCCCTTGACGATGGCGCCGGTGCGCTTGGCGGTGTCGACGATCTCGGCGGCGGACTGGTCGATCAACTTGTAATCGAACGCCTTGAGGCGAATGCGGATCTTTTGTTGGGCAGCCATTCGATTACTCCAGGATCTTTGCGACGACGCCCGAGCCCACGGTCTTGCCGCCTTCGCGGATGGCGAAGCGCAGGCCTTCTTGCATGGCGATCGGGTTGATCAGCTTGACCGTGATCGACACGTTGTCGCCCGGCATGACCATTTCCTTGTCCTTGGGCAGCTCGATCGCGCCGGTCACGTCCGTCGTGCGGAAGTAGAACTGCGGACGGTAGTTGTTGAAGAACGGCGTGTGGCGCCCGCCCTCATCCTTGCTCAGCACGTACACCTCGGCGGTGAAGTGCGTGTGCGGCTTGATCGAACCCGGCTTGCACAGCACCTGGCCGCGCTGCACGTCTTCGCGCTTGGTGCCGCGCAACAGAATACCCACGTTGTCGCCCGCTTGACCTTGGTCCAGCAGCTTGCGGAACATCTCCACGCCCGTGCAGGTGGTCTTCTGCGTCGGGGCAATGCCCACGATCTCGATTTCCTCGCCCACCTTCACGATGCCGCGCTCCACGCGGCCCGTCACCACCGTGCCGCGCCCCGAGATGGAGAACACGTCTTCCACCGGCATCAGGAACGCACCGTCGATCGCGCGCTCGGGCTGGGGAATGTAGCTGTCCATCGCATCGGCCAGCTTCATGATCGCCTGCTCGCCCAGCTCGCCCTTGTCACCCTCGAGCGCCAGCTTGGCCGAGCCGTGGATGATCGGGGTGTCGTCGCCCGGGAACTCGTACTTGGACAGCAGCTCGCGCACTTCCATCTCCACCAGCTCCAAGAGCTCGGCGTCGTCCACCATGTCGCACTTGTTCAGGAACACGATGATGTAGGGCACGCCCACCTGGCGCGCCAGCAGGATGTGCTCGCGCGTCTGGGGCATCGGGCCGTCGGCCGCCGACACCACCAGGATCGCGCCGTCCATCTGGGCGGCGCCGGTGATCATGTTCTTCACGTAGTCGGCGTGGCCCGGGCAGTCCACGTGGGCGTAGTGGCGGTTCGCCGTCTCATACTCCACGTGCGCCGTGTTGATCGTGATGCCGCGCGCCTTTTCTTCCGGGGCCGCGTCGATCTGGTCGTACGCCTTGGCCTCGCCGCCGAACTTCTGCGCCAGCACCGAGGTGATGGCCGCCGTCAGCGTCGTCTTGCCGTGGTCCACGTGTCCGATGGTGCCCACGTTGACGTGCGGCTTGGTCCGCTCGAATTTTCCTTTTGCCATTTCAATTCTCCAAAGAGCATGCCCGTGTCGGGTTTAACGTCTGCACTGTGTTGCTGATTCCCCCGCCACGGGCAACGGGGGGCACACGGTCGCAGACAAGGATGAAGGAGTTGACAAGGCAGCTTCGCCGCCTTGTTCTTCTTTTTATTTGGCCCGGGACGCCACGATGGCTTCGGCCACGTTACGGGGAGCTTCGCTGTAGTGCTTGAACTCCATGGTGTACGTTGCGCGGCCTTGCGACATCGAACGCAGCGTCGTCGAGTAGCCGAACATTTCGGACAGGGGCACTTCCGCCTTGATGGCCTTGCCGCCACCAACCATGTCTTCCATGCCCTGCACCATGCCGCGACGCGAAGACAGGTCGCCCATCACGTTGCCGGCGTAGTCCTCGGGCGTTTCCACCTCGACCGACATCATCGGCTCCAGAATGACCGGGCCGGCCTTCTTGGCGCCTTCCTTGAAGCCGAAGATCGCGGCCATCTTGAATGCGAGCTCGTTCGAGTCCACGTCGTGGTAGGAGCCGAAGTGGAGCGTCACCTTGACGTCCACGACAGGGTAGCCAGCCAGAACGCCCTGCGTGACAGCTTCGTTGATGCCCTTTTCCACCGCCGGAATGAATTCGCGCGGGACCACACCGCCCTTGATGGCGTCGACGAACTCGATGCCCTTGCCGGGTTCGTTGGGCTCGAGCTTGAGCACGACGTGGCCATACTGGCCCTTGCCGCCGGACTGGCGCACGAACTTGCCTTCCGCGTCTTCCACCGTCTTGCGGATGGTTTCGCGGTAAGCAACCTGCGGCTTGCCGACGTTGGCTTCCACACCGAACTCGCGCTTCATGCGGTCGACGATGATTTCCAGGTGGAGCTCGCCCATGCCCGCGATGATGGTCTGACCGGATTCCTCGTCCGTGCGAACGCGGAACGACGGGTCTTCCTGGGCCAGGCGATTGAGCGCAATGCCCATCTTTTCCTGGTCCATCTTGGTCTTCGGCTCGACCGCCTGCGCGATCACGGGCTCCGGGAACACCATGCGTTCGAGCATGACGATGGAAGCCGGGTCGCACAGCGTTTCACCAGTCGTGACGTCCTTCAGGCCCACGCAGGCGGCAATGTCGCCGGCGCGGATCTCGTCCACTTCGAGGCGATTGTTCGCGTGCATCTGCACAATTCGGCCGATGCGCTCCTTCTTGCCGCGGATCGGGTTGTAGACGCTATCGCCCTTGGTCAGGACGCCCGAATAGACGCGCACGAACGTGAGCTGACCCACGAACGGGTCGGTCATCAGCTTGAACGCCAGCGCCGAGAACTTCTCGTTGTCGTCGGCCTTGCGGCTCGTTTCCTTCTCGTCCTCGTCAGTCCCCTTCACCGGGGGAATGTCGATCGGCGAAGGCATGAGTTCGATCACGGCGTCCAGCATACGCTGCACACCCTTGTTCTTGAACGCGGTGCCGCACAGCATCGGCTGGATCTCGCCGGCGATCGTGCGCGTGCGCAGACCGTGCGTGATCTCTTCCTCGGAGAGGTCGCCCTCTTCCAGGTACTTGTTCATCAGTTCTTCGTTGGCTTCGGCGGCGGCCTCGACCATCTTCTCGCGCCATTCCTTGGCCTGCTCCAGCAGCTCGGCCGGGATTTCGGCGAAGTTGAACTTCATGCCCTGCGACGCCTCGTCCCAGTAGATGGCCTTCATCTTGCGCAGGTCCACGACGCCCGTGAAGTTCTCTTCCGCGCCGATCGGGATGACGATGGGCACCGGATTGGCCTTCAGGCGCAGCTTCATCTGCTCGTAGACCTTGAAGAAGTTCGCGCCCGTGCGGTCCATCTTGTTGACGAACGCGAGACGCGGCACGCGATACTTGTTGGCCTGGCGCCAGACGGTTTCCGACTGCGGCTGCACGCCGCCCACGGCGCAGTACACCATGCAGGCGCCGTCCAGCACGCGCATGGAACGCTCCACCTCGATGGTGAAGTCCACGTGGCCGGGGGTGTCGATGATGTTGATGCGGTGCTCGGGGAACGACAGATCCATGCCCTTCCAGAAACAGGTCGTCGCCGCGGACGTGATGGTGATGCCGCGCTCCTGCTCCTGCTCCATCCAGTCCATCGTGGCGGCGCCGTCGTGCACTTCGCCGATCTTGTGGTTCACGCCCGTGTAGAACAGGATGCGTTCGGTGGTCGTGGTCTTGCCGGCGTCGATGTGCGCCGAAATACCGATGTTTCGGTAGCGCTCGATAGGCGTTTTGCGGGCCATGGTGATCTTTCGTTAAAAGGGGACAGGCCCGCTCAAGGCGGGCCCGCACTCCAGATGGGGACGGTTCTTAGAAGCGGAAGTGGCTGAAGGCCTTGTTGGCCTCTGCCATGCGGTGCACTTCGTCGCGCTTCTTCATGGCGCCGCCACGGCCTTCCGTGGCTTCCATGAGTTCGTTGGCCAGGCGCATCGCCATGGACTTTTCGCCGCGCTTCTTGGCGGCTTCCTTCAGCCAGCGCATGGACAGCGCCAGGCGACGGACCGGGCGCACTTCGACGGGCACCTGGTAGTTCGCGCCACCGACGCGGCGGGACTTCACCTCGACCATGGGCTTGACGTTGTTGATCGCCATGGTGAAGGCTTCGACCGGGTCCTTGCCCGGGTTCTTCTTCTCGATCTGCTCGAGCGCGCCGTAGACGATGCGCTCGGCGATCGCCTTCTTGCCGCCTTGCATGATGACGTTCATGAACTTGGCGAGCTCGACATTGCCGTACTTGGGATCCGGCAGGATTTCACGTTTAGGGACTTCGCGACGACGTGGCATGTTTTCACCTCTTAACTTGCTTCAGCTGGCTGTTCCCTTTCGGGGGCCTTGAGGCCATCAGGCTCTCGCTTACTCGACCCACGCGGGACATTCCGCGCTTCGGGTCACTACGCTGACTCAGCCTGCCAGGGCCCAGGCAGCACCGACAAACTACGAAACTCTCAAGCCTTCTTCGGGCGCTTGGCGCCGTACTTGGAGCGGGACTGCTTGCGGTCTTTCACGCCCTGCAGGTCCAGCGAACCGCGCACGATGTGGTAACGCACACCGGGCAGGTCCTTCACGCGGCCGCCGCGCACGAGCACGACCGAGTGCTCCTGCAGGTTGTGGCCTTCACCGCCGATGTAGGAAATGACTTCGAAGCCATTGGTCAGGCGGACCTTGGCGACTTTACGAAGTGCCGAGTTCGGCTTCTTCGGCGTCGTGGTGTACACGCGAGTGCACACGCCCCGGCGCTGGGGGCTGTTCTGCATCGCGGGGCTCTTCGAGTTGGTCTTTTCGACCTCCCGCCCCTGACGCACGAGTTGATTGATGGTTGGCATTGAACGTCCCTAAACGTCGTGAAACTGATCGCCGCGGATGCGGCAGAAAATGAGAAAACCTCTCCCACCCCAAATGCGGGAAAGCCCTCGAGTATATCCCGGCCGACGGAAATGCTCAATGACCGCTCGGCCACTGCTGCAGCGCCCGGCACGCAGTGAAGTAAAAAGCAGTACTAAATTCGGCTAATGCTCACTTGATCCAAAGACGCATCGCATCCCAGGCCCGGCGCAGGACACCCGCCTGCTCCACCGACTCGAGCGCCACCAGCGGCAGGTCCAGCAATGGCTGGTCGCCGGCAAAAACCTTCAGGGTTCCGACCTGCTGGCCTTTGGTCAGCGGTGCGATCAGCGGATCCGGCCGCGCCACCTGGGTCTTGATGCGTGCGGCAGTGCCTGCCGGGACCGCCACCACCACCGGCTCCTGGCGTCCGAGCTTCGCCGTCTTTTCCACGCCCTTCCAGACGTCCGGCGTCGCCACGGCCTGGTTCGCATCGAACAGCTTCACGGCTTCGAATGCCGTGTAGCCCCAGTTGAGCAGCTTCTGGGCCTCGTTCGCCCGCGCATTCTCGCTGGACGTGCCCAGGACGATCGTGAGCAGTCGCCGGGAGCCCAGGTTGGGGAAATCGCGCTTCGCCGTGGCGATGAGACAGTAGCCGGCCGCATCGGTGTGGCCGGTCTTCAGGCCGTCGACCGTGGGGTCCCGAAACAGGAGCAGGTTGCGATTCGTATCGTTGGAGGTTGGCGTGCCCTCGTACCGGTATTTCTTGATCGCGTAATAGTGCAGGTACTGGGGGAATTCGCGCATCAGCCGCGTGGAGAGAACCGACAGGTCGCGCGCGGTCGTCAGGTGGCCGGGTTCCGGCAGCCCTTCCGGGTTCTTGTACACCGTGGATTTCATCCCCAGTGCCTTGGCCTGCTCGTTCATGAGCTGGACGAAGCGTTCGGCCGTGCCTCCGACCGCTTCGGCCAGCGCCATCGTGGCGTCATTGCCCGACTGCACGATCATCCCCTTGATCAGGTCGTCCACCGGCACCTTCATCTTCGGGTCGATGAACATGCGCGACCCCGGCATCTTCCAGGCGCGCTCGCTGACCGGCAAGGCCTGCTGCAGGTCGATCTTCTTCGCGCGCAGGGCATCGAACACCAGGTACTGCGTCATCAGCTTGGTGAGCGAAGCCGGTTCCACCTGCATGTCCGGGTCACGGGCCGCCAAGATCTGGTTGGCGGTCACGTCGAGCAGCAGGTAGCTGCGGGCGGCGATTTCCGGGGGCTGGGGCGCCTGCGCCGAGGCGGCCAGGCAGAAGAAGGCGAGAAGAGGCGCGGCAAACGCGCGCAGCAAGTTGTTCATGGGGAGGTAAATCAGGAACGAAGGTGCCTCAGCACCAGGCTTTTCAGGAGGGGCAATTGTCCGTGAAAGAAATGCTCGCCCCCCGGCACCACCGTAACCGGAAGTGACTGTGGTCGCGCCCAATCCATCACCGCCGCCAGCGGGACCGTGTCGTCCACCTCTCCGTGAACCACCAGAGCGCGGTCATGTGCCTCGGATGGCAGAGGCGGCACCTGGAATCGCGAGGCCGCGGTTCCGACGAGCACGACTTTTTCCACCGGCCAGGAAGGCCACAGCGACTCGATGGCGCGCACGGCCACGTAAGAGCCAAAGGAGAAGCCAGCCAGCGCCAGGGGGCCTTGCGCAGCCTGGGCCGAAATGAAATCCAGCAGGTCCTGTGTTTCTCCCACGCCGTCATCGTGCACGCCCTCGCTCGCCCCGACGCCACGGAAGTTGAAGCGCAGCGCGACCCAACCCGATTGCACGAACGCGCGCGCGATCGTCTGCACGACCTTGTTTTCCATCGTGCCGCCGAAGAGGGGATGCGGATGCGCGATCACCGCAGTGCCCTTTGGCGGAGCGTCCGACAACGGCTCGTCGCGCAAGGCTTCGATGGCCCCCACGGCCCCGTCCATGGTGAAGCGCTGTGTGCGCGAATTCATCGGCTCACCGCCCGAGGTGGGGCGGCGTCAGCAGGCGCTCGACCACACGGCCGTTCTTAAGGTGCGACTCCACGATCTCGTCGATGTCGTTCTTGTCCACGTAGGAATACCAGACCGCCTCCGGATAGATCACGGCCACGGGTCCGGCGGCGCAGCGGTCGAGGCAGCCGGCCTTGTTCACCCGAACTTTGCCCGGCCCCGAGAGGCCCTGCGATTTCACGCGCGACTTGCAATGATCGAAGGCTTCCTGCGCGTTGTGGTCGGCGCAGCAGGCTTCGCCGTTCTCACGCTTGTTCAGGCAGAAAAAGATGTGCCGCTCGTAGTACGAGGAGTTCGGTTGCGTCATGCACCGATTCTATTTTGCGGCTCCGCGCGCGAGACGCGCACGAGCACATAAACCAGCGCGGCGTAAGGCCAGAGCCAGCCCAGCCACTGCGCGAGCCCGTTAAAGCGGATGAAGCGTCCCTGCTCCCACGTTTGCAATGTTTGTGCGAAGTACGCGCTCGCCGGCGCCTGGTTGAGCAGCGACAGGTGCAGCACGAGCGCAAGGATGACCAGTGCCGCGCAGCCACGCCGCGGAAGCGGCAACGCCATCAACGCGAGCGCAAAACCGAAGCCCAGGCCGATCTGCACCGGAAGGCTGAGCCAGGCCCAGGCGTGCGACGGGCCCCAGCTGAGCGCGGCCGACAACGCGGTTGCCAGGATGCCGACGCCGAGCGCGCAGACAGCCAGCGCCGTGCGGCGCATCACGGATCGCATGACGGAAAAGCCCAACAGGCAGGGCACGAGCATGCCCAGTGCGACGCACAGCAATTCGACGCCCGGAGCGAGCGGCTGCAGCTCGACGTCGCGAACCGGCACCCACTCCAGGAAAGGCGTGTCCATCACCCAGTCGACCAACGCCGCTTCGACCCGTTCGAACACCTGCCCGAGGCCCAGGGGTACCGCGGCGGGGAACAGCAGCGCGAACGGCCAAAGCGCGAGCAGAACCAGCCCGCCACGCGCGTCATCGACAAACCACCGCCCCCGGACGCGGTCCCAACGGTCGATTCCCCCCGCGAACTCGAGGGCCGCGGCGGCGACGGCGCCCAGCAAGGCGCCCACGGTGTTGAGCCCGAAATCCACGTTCGACGGCACCCGTGCGGGAAGGTAGGTCTGCAGCGACTCCATGCAGAAGGAGAGCACGGCCGCCGCGGCGGTCGACACCGTGATCGCCGCCCAGGTGGACACCTGACGGTCGCCGGGGCTGCCCCTGCGCAGGAAGCTCAGTGCCAGCAGGAAACCCAGGGGCACGTAACCCGAGATGTTGACCGCGATGTCGAAGCCGGTCCAGTATTTGGGCCAGGCCGCCCAGAGGAACTCCCAGGGGGCGATGCCCTGGTCACGCCAGCCCGAAAACGGGTAGAGGCTCGCGTAGAACACCAGCGCCACATAGGCTTGCGACAGCGGCCAGGCTGAAGACTTGTGCATGCGCCGTCAGAAAGGCTTCACGACGGCGAGGATCACCGCCGCCGCGAGAAGCAGAACGGGCGCTTCGTTGAACCAGCGATACCAGACGTGGCCATGACCCGAGCCGGCGGCCAGCCGACGCAGTTGGCCGGCGCATGCGGCGTGATAGCCCACGGCCAGTGCCACCACCACCATCTTGGCGCCCAGCCAGTCGAATCCCGTACCGCGCGCGATGCCCCAGCCCAGCCACAGCCACAAGCCCAGGGCCAGCGCGGGGACCGCGAGCATGGTGGTAAAGCGCAGCAGTTTCCGCGCCATCAGAAGCAAGCGCTCGCGCTCCGCCACCGACTGGGCCGGAACCATCGCCAGGTTCACGAAGATGCGCGGAAGGTAGAACAAGCCCGCGAACCAGCTCGCGACGAATACGATGTGGAAAGACTTGACCCAGAGCATCGCCCGAGTTTACGGGGGCGTCCGCGTGAATCGGACGCGCAAAAAAAACCCCGGCTCAAAAGCCGGGGTGGCAAGCCTTTTTGCTGTCACACATTAAGGCACCCGCTCAGGGAGGAAAAGCGGGGAGCGGCAAACCGCCCACTCGTAATTTAACAAACCGGCCGGTCGGATACAAGCAAAGTGTTGCTTCCGCCTTGTCCATGAGGGGACATGTCATCCAAATCATCCATAAACCACCGGGATGTCGGGCGCGAAGGCCGCCCGAGCTGACTGCCACCTGATGGGATGGCCACAGACCGCACCGGGCTGGGGAATGATGGACAATTTCCGGCATGAGCGCTCACGCCCCCTATCCGCAAGGCCGACCCCGGCGCCTTCGCCGCGACGACTTCACCCGGAACCTGGTGCGGGAACACCGCCTCACCGCCCACGACCTGATCTACCCCGTCTTCGTCCTCGACGGCCGGCAGCGGCGCGAAGCCGTCGCCTCCATGCCGGGGGTGGAACGCCTGAGCCCGGACCTGCTGCTGCCGGTTGCCGAGGAGTGCGTGTCCCTGGGCATCCCGGTGATGGCGCTGTTCCCGGTGATCGATCCTGCCCTGAAGACCGCCGACGGACGGGAAGCATGGAACCCGGACGGGCTCGTGCCGCGTGTGGTGCGGCAGCTGAAGGACCGCTTCCCCGACCTGGGCGTGATGACGGACGTCGCGCTGGACCCTTTCACCAGCCACGGACAGGACGGCTTGCTGGACGACACCGGCTACATCCTGAACGACGAAACGGTGGAGGTGCTGGTGAAGCAGGCGCTCACGCAGGCCCAGGCGGGCGTGGACATCGTGGCGCCCTCGGACATGATGGACGGGCGCATCGGCGCCATCCGCTTCGCCCTGGAATCGAAGGGCCTGATCCACACGCGCATCATGGCCTACAGCGCCAAGTACGCGAGCGCGTTCTACGGCCCCTTCCGCGACGCGGTCGGCTCCGCGTCCAACCTCGGCAAGAGCAACAAGAAGGTCTACCAGATGGACCCCGGCAACACCGACGAGGCGCTGCGCGAAGTCGCCATGGACATCGCGGAAGGCGCGGACATGGTGATGGTGAAACCCGGCATGCCCTACCTGGACGTCGTGCGGCGCGTGAAGGACGAATTCCGCGTCCCGACCTTCGCCTACCAGGTGAGCGGGGAATACGCGATGCTCAAGGCGGCCGCCCAGAACGGCTGGCTGGACCACGACGCGGTCATGCTGGAGAGCCTGCTCGCCTTCAAGCGCGCGGGCGCCGACGGCGTGCTGACCTACTTCGCCCTGGACGCCGCAAGGCAACTCGCGCGCTGAAGCGCGGGCGCGGCACACATGCACATCGTCGAATTCGCATCCGGCACCCTCCGGTTCCTGGAACAGGTTCCCGCCTCGGCCCCATCGAACGGATTCGTCTGGATCTACGTGGAGCGCGAATCGCTGGAAGGCGAGATCGCCGGCCTGCAACGCGCGGCACAGACGCTCGGCGGCTCGCCGCTGCTCGACCTGCACGTGAAGGACCTGCTGAACGGTGCGCATCCGTCGCAGTACGACTACACCTCGATCTACGACCTGGTCATCTTCCGCCGCCTCGCCACCGAGGCCGAGGTGCTGGCCGAAAACAAGCCCGCGACGATCCCCGCCGACGGGCCGCTCGCGCCCTTCGCGCGCGTGCGCACGCAGGCGGTAGGCTTCGCCGTGTTCGACCGCCTGCTGATCACCGTGCACCCGGCCGGCTGCTTCGCCGCGAAGACCTTCATCGAACGGTTCCTCAGCGACGCCGTGCAGGCCGAAGGCCTGAGCGCCGCCGCGCGCAGCCGCCTGCCCACCGGCACCTCGGACCTCATGCTGCGCATGCTGAACCTGATGGTCGACAGTTACCTCGACATCCGCAAGGAACTGAGCGGGGGCCTGGACGCGTGGCAGCAGCACCTGCTCGCGCCGAGATCGCGGGCGTCGGACTGGCGCGCGCTCTTGTCCGCGCGATCGGCGCTGCACACGCTGGAAGACCTCTGCGAAGGCCAGAACGACGCGATGCAGGAATGGCTGGACACGCAGCGCGAGCAACCCGCTCCCTCGATGCCGCAGGCCGAGCGCGACGGCCTGCTGGCGCGCGCCCGCGACGTGATGGAGCACATCCAGCGCGTCCTGCACCACGTGCGGCGTATGGAACAGGGTGCGGAAACCGCCGTCCAGCTGCACTTCTCCGCCCTCGGCCACCGCACCAACGAAATCATGCGCGTCCTCACCGCGCTCACCGCGGTGTTCCTGCCGCTGAATTTCATCACCGGCTTCTTCGGCATGAATTTCGAATACCTGCCGCTGATCCACTCCGCCGAGGCGATGTGGATCATGCTGGGCGTGATGGCCTTCGTGGCGCTCGTCGTCCTGCTGGTCTTCTGGCGCAAGCGCTACATCTCCCGCGTCGGGCGCTGACCCGATGGACACGCTGGAGCTGATCCGCACCTTTCGCGAGGTCGCCAGCCGGGGGAGCTTTTCCATGGCCGCGCAGGCGCTCGACGTTTCCAAGGCCAACGTCAGCAAGTACGTAGCCGAGCTCGAGACCCGCCTGGGCGCGCGCCTGCTCAATCGCTCGACCCGCACGGTCAGCCTCACCGACGCCGGGCGCCTGCTGATGGAACGCAGCGCGCCGCTCGTGGAGATGATCGAGCTCACGCGCCAGGAATTCCAGCACCGCTCGAAGCTGCCGAGCGGCCGCCTGCGCCTGACCGCACCGCAGGGCCTCGGGCACAACGAGCTGCCGCCGCTGCTCATCGAATTCATGGCGCAGTACCCCGACGTGACGGTGAGCCTCGACCTCAGCAACCAGGTGATCGACATGGTCGGCGAAGGCATCGACATCGCCCTGCGCGTGGGCCGCGTGGACAACGGCAATCTCATCGTGCGCAAGCTGCAGCAGCTGGAGTTCGTCGTCTGCGCATCGCCCGCGTACTGGGAAAGGCGAGGTGTCCCCGCCCACCCGGAGGACCTCGCCGACCACGAGGCGCTGACCTTCTCCGTGCGCGATGCGGGCCATGAATGGCGCTTCGAGGTCGATGGGGAACCGTGCATCGTCCCCGTGCGCAGCCGGATGAACGCGACCGACCCGATGCCGCTGGTGGGCTTCGCGTTGCAGGGACTCGGGGTCTTGTGCGTCCCGCGCAGCGTCGTGGCGCCGCACCTGGAAAGCGGCGCGCTGCGCGGCGTGCTGCAGGGTTTTCTTCCGCGCGACGTCTGGCTCTACGCCGCTTATGCGCAGAGACGGCACAATAGCGCGGCCCTGAAGGCGCTTCTGGCATTTCTCGAAGCAAAATGGCACAAGACCTGATCCACATCGGCTGCGCGGGCTGGAGCCTGCCGCATGCACTGCAGTCCCGCTTCAGCGCGGAGGGCTCGCACCTGGAGCGGTACGCGTCCCGGTTGCACGCGTGCGAGATCAACTCGTCCTTCTATCGCCCCCACGGCGTCGACACCTATCGACGCTGGGCCGACAGCGTGCCGGAAGGCTTCCGCTTTTCCGTAAAGCTGCCTGAAGCCATCACCCACGAACGCCGGCTGGCAGGCTGCGAGGCCGCGCTCGACGAGTTTCTCGGCCAGGCTGCCGGGCTCGGGGACAAGCTGTCCTGTCTGCTGGTCCAGCTGCCGCCCAGCCTCGCGCTCGATGCGCGCGCGGCAGCGGACTTCCTCACCGCGCTCAGGGAGCGATGGGCAAAAGGCATCGCGGTGGAGCCGCGCCATGCGTCCTGGTTCACGCAGGCGGGCGATGCCCTGCTCAAGCGCCATCGCGTGGCGCGCGTGCTGGCCGATCCGGTTCGCCATACCGGCGGCGCCATGCCCGGTGGAACGCCGCAGCTGGCCTACCTGCGCCTGCATGGCTCGCCGCGCACCTACTACTCCGCCTACGCGCCCGAGCTGATCGCGGCACTCGCGCGGCGCATCGAACATGCGCGCCAGTGCGGGACGGAAGTCTGGTGCATCTTCGACAACACCGCGTCGGGCGCCGCGGCCGACAACGCCCTGGCGCTCCAGCAGGCGATCCAGCAGGACCCCTCATGAGCTCAACCCCTTCCAGGACGGAGGCGTCGAAGGCCGGCAACGAGGCCTACCGCCACGCCGAGACCGGCGACGACGTCACACGGCAGAACGTCCTCGCCATGCGCCAGCTGGAAGAGGCGGCGCTGGCCAGGCGCACGCGCGCCGACCGCGTCGCCTCGGCCATCGCCCGCTTTTGCGGCAGCATGACCTTCGTGACCATCCACGTGGTGCTGTTCGCGGGGTGGATCCTCTTCAACACCCTGCCGGGCCTCCACCCATTCGACCCTTATCCGTTCACCTTCCTCACGCTCGTGGTCTCGCTCGAGGCGATCTTCCTGTCCACGTTCATCCTGATCAGCCAGAACTACGACATGCGCATCGCCGAGCGGCGCAACCAGCTCGACCTGCAGATCAACCTGCTCGCCGAGCAGGAGAACACGAAGATCCTGCAGATCCTGCAGCGCATCGCCAAGAAGGTCGGGGCGAACCTGGGCGACGACCCGGAAATCCGCGCGCTGGAAGAAGCGACACGGCCCGAATCGCTGGTCGAGCAGATCGAGGACGCGTACAGGGCGGGCAACCCGCCGACCGGCGGCAAACCGGCCGGCTAGACCAGCGGCGGCGAGAGCTGCTCGTTCGCGATCACGCGCTTCACCGCGGGGCGCTCCAGCATGCGCTGGAGGTAGGGACCCAGGTCCGGCAAGGCGCGCGCGGGGGTCGAGCGGAAATTCCGAGTCCAGCGGCACAGGGTGAACACATAGGCGTCCAGGGCGCTGTAGCCGCCCGGCGCGAACCACGGTCCCCCATGGCGGGCGAGCTCCGTGTCGAGCAGCCCGAGCATCCCCACGATGCGGCGTTCGGCATTCGACTTCAGCTCCGCCACACCGGTTGTATTGCCGTCGTTCATCCAGCGCTCCGGATAGAAATACACGATCAGCGCCGCCTGCAGCGTATTGGTGAGCCACGCCATCCACTGGTAGAAGTGCGCGCGCTCCGCACCGCCCGGCGGCGGTGCGAGATGCGCCTGCGGATGCGTGTCGCACAGGTGCATCACGATCGCTGCCGTTTCGTAGACCACGAGGTCGCCGTCTTCCAGCACGGGAATCAGGCCGTTGGGATTGAGCTGCAGGTAGGCGGGCTGCTTGTGCGCGCCGCCTTGCCGGTCGACCGGCACCCGTTCGTAGGGCACGCCGATTTCCTCCAGCACGATGTGCGGGATCATCGCTGCGGTGCTGGGGCAATGGTGGAGGCGGATCATGGCCGGATTGTGACGCCGAAGAGGGACGCCGCATTCTCCCAGCCGATCCTGCGTGCAACGTCCGGCGGAAGATCGCCGAGCCAGGCACGGTAGCCGCGCATGAGGTCCTCGTACGATTCCCAGCGCTGGTTCACCCAGGTGTCGGAGCCGATCATGAAGCGCGAGGGATATTTCAACAGCAAGTCGCGCCACTGCGCGCACAGCTTGCCGCCCTCGCAGGCGAGGCCCGGCCGGTAGGACAGCTCGCCCATCAGCAGCGGATATCTCGCGAACAGCTGGTCCACCCGCGCCACGGAAGGCCCGCCGATGCCCGTGTGCGCCCAGATGAGCCGGGTCTTCTGCCCGCGCGAGGGGGTGTTGGCCATCAACAGGTCGATGGCCGGGTCGTCCACGTGCGCGAGCACGGCGAGATCCCGCTGCTCCGCGAGCGCCATCAGCTTCTTCGCGACCGCGCCGTTGGCGTTCCTGCTGTCGTAGAGGTGAAATTCCCCGATGCCGCGGAAGGCGCCAGCAGCCGTCCCGCGCGCGAGCTCGGCCAGCACCATCTCGTGGATGGATTCATCGCGGAACCAGTTGTCGTAATCGGCCCGATCACGATAGAGCCGTACGAACGGCACGACCGTGACACCCGCCTGCCGGGTCAGGGGCGAGGACGCGAGCAGCTTCGTTCCGTCGTTGGGCCGCGAGTTCGCGACGATGGCGCGTACGCCGCTGCGCTGCATGCGCGCGAGCACGTCGGCCAGGGGATACGGACCCTGCGCCTCGACGTTGTAATGCAGGTGCGCATCGAAGAGCGGGCCCGTGTAGTCGGCGGCGCGAACCGCAGGCACGCAGAGCATCGCTGCCGCGATGCATGCGCTCCCTGCGATGCCCCATGCGCGGCCCATGGCGTCAGCGCAGGTGCTTGGCGAAGAACGCCAGCGTGCGCTCGCGCGCCAGCTTCGCTGCGGCATCGTTGTACGACGCGCGCTGGTCGCAGTTGAAGCCGTGGTTGGCGTTGTAGACGTGCACTTCGACTTCCGGATGCGCCTTCTTGAACGCCTCCACGCTGTCCATCGGGATCCAGTGGTCCTGGTCGCCGAAATGCACCATCACCGGCACCTTGGGGTGGCGCGCGATCTCGTCGGGGGTCGTCATGCCGCCGCCGTAGTAAGGCGCCGCGGCGCTCAGGCCGTCGAGCGTGCAGGCCGCGCGCCAGGTGAGCAGGCCGCCCCAGCAATAGCCGACGATGCCGACCTTGCCGGCCTGCGCCGCGTGTTTGATCGCCCCCTGGATGTCCTGCAGCACGCCGGGCGCGGGCAGCGCCTCCACGGCGGTCTTGAGCGCGAAGCCCGCGCCCATGTCCTCCTGCGAGTACCCCAACTCGACGTCCGGCTTCACGCGGTGGAACGTCGATGGCGCCACGGCGAGGTAGCCCTGGGCCGCATAGCCATCTGCGACCGAACGGATGTGCGAGTTGACGCCGAAGATTTCCGGCACCACCACGATGCCGCCCTTGGCGGGACCGGCGGGTTGGGCCACATAGGCAGGAAAGGTGAAGCCGTCGGCGGCCTTCAGGTCGATGAAATTACCCATATGCATCTCCTTTTGCTGTAATGGCGGGGCGGAAGGCGGCAAGCTTACCGCTACCACGAGGAGTTCGCATTGAATCAGGTACTACTGGTCACGGGCGGTAGCCGGGGCATCGGCGCCGCGACGGCGAAGCTCGCCGCCGCCAAAGGCTATGCCGTCGCCGTCAACTATGCGTCCCGTCCGGACGCCGCCGCGGACGTCGTCTCCGCCATCGAGGCGGCGGGCGGAAAGGCGATCGCCATTCCCGGCGACGTGGCGCGGGAGGAAGACGTGCTCGCCATGTTCGAGGCCGTGGACGCCAAGCTCGGGCGGCTTACGGCGCTCGTCAACAACGCGGGCGTGGTCGATGCCACCTCGCGGCTGGAAGACATGAGCTTCGCGCGGCTGCGGCGCATGTTCGACATCAACGTGATCGGCTCGTTCCTCTGCGCACGCGAGGCGGTTCGGCGGATGAGCACACGGCACGGCGGCAGCGGCGGCGCGATCGTCAACCTGTCGAGCGCGGCGGCGCGCATCGGCGCACCCGGCCAGTACCTGGATTACGCGGCGGCGAAAGGCGCGATCGACACTTTCACCATCGGCCTGGCCAAGGAAGTTGCCGCCGAGGGCATCCGGGTCAATGCGGTGCGGCCCGGGCTGATCGAGACGGACATCCATGCCTCGGGCGGAATTCCCGATCGCGTGAAACAGCTTGCGCACCAGGTGCCGATGCAGCGCGGCGGCAGCGCGGAGGAAGTGGCGCAGGCCATCGTGTGGCTGCTGTCGCCCGAGGCGAGCTACACGACCATGTCGCTGGTGGACGTGTCGGGCGGCCGGTGAACGGGCGCGCCGCGTGATGGACTTCAAGCCGCTCGTGACATTGCTGGCGGTGGTCAATCCGCTGGCGATCGTCCCGTTTTTCATCCACTACACGCAGGGGTTTTCGTCGCAGCAGCGGCGCGACACGGTGGTGACGGCGTCCTTCAGCGCCTTCCTGGTGATCGCCACGAGCGCGATCCTCGGGCTGGAAGTCCTGGAATTCTTCGGCATCTCGCTGGCCAGCTTCCAGGTGGGCGGCGGCATGCTGCTGCTCATCAGCTCGATGAACATGCTCAACGCCCAGCCTGCGGAAGCCAAACCGCTCACCAAGGAGCTGGAACAGGGCGCCGAGAAAGCAGCGATGGGCGCGAGCATCGCCGTGGTGCCGCTTACCATTCCTCTGTTGACGGGCCCAGCCACCATCTCCACGGTCGTGATCTACGCCGAGCGGGCGCAAACCTTCTGGCAGATGGCCGCGCTGGTGGGCTACGGTGTCGTGATCGGCTTGGCGACCGCGGTGTGTTTCGCGCTCGCGGACCCGATCGCCCGCGTGCTGGGCAAGACGGGCATCAACGTCATGACCCGCCTCATGGGCCTCATCCTCGCCGCGCTGGCGGTGGAAGTGATGGCGCTGGGATTGACCAAGCTGTTTCCCGCGCTTGCGCATTGAACGCGCGACAGGTCAGGCCGGCGGAGGCTCCGCGGCCTTCTGGATCGCCTTGACCAGCTGGCTGCTGGTGTTGCGCAGGCGCTGCGCCAGCAACTGGGTGATCTTGACGAGCAACTTCGCGCCGACGGCGGGCTGCGAAGTGATCAGCCGTCCCACCGCCACGCGGCTGAGGACCGCCGCCTCGACTTCGCTCAGCGCCCAGCAGCTCGCATAACGCGGCTCGCCATCCAGCATCGACATCTCGCCGAGCGTCGCACCTTCCTTGAGGACAGCCAGGCGCGTCACTTCGCTCGCCTCGTCGGTATCGGAGGCCGCGATGCGGCGCTTGCCCACGTCCACCGTCCCGCGCAGGAGCAGCATCATCCAGTCGCTCGCCTCGTCCTCGGCGATCAGCAACTGGCCGGGACGTGCCCGCACCAGCTGCATGTTCGCCCCCAGCAGGTCGGCCTCGGCCGGCGTGAAGTCGCGCAGCAGCGCGGATTGCTCCATTAGCCCGGGACGCTGGGACAGCCGGTCGCAAGAACCGAGCAGTTCCAGCCCGCGCGCTGCGAGTTGTTCCTGCAGCTCTCGTTCGGCCATGGCGATGTTCCGCGAATCAGCGCTGGGCATTGAGCCACTGCGCGAGCTCATCCGCGACGGCGTCGCTCGCCTGCGCCAGTGCCCGCACGCCACCCGAAGCGTCGGCGGTCGGCGCCGGCCGGCGCGCGGTGAACGCGCGCTGCGCGACGAGCACTTCGCCCCCGGCCGTGTTGTCCATCAACGTGGCACGGATCCGCACCACACCGAAGCTGCTCGCCGCCGTCTCGAACAGCTGCGAGAACTCTTCGAGGTCGATGTGCAGCACGCGCGGCGACGCGCCGCCCGACCGCGCGAGCGCCGCGGTGTCCACGAGATCGAGCACGGCGCGCTCGCGCCCCAGCTGCTGGCGCAGGCGCTGGCGCATCAACTGCGGCGGCGTCGCGCTCCAGCGCGAGTTGGCATAGGGGCGCAGCTGGTGGTCGTCCGCGTAGCCGAGGCGGTATAGGATCGACGAGCCGTCCAGCGCACCCGCGGCCTCGACGTCGGCGAGCGCGATGGGCGCCCCGGTCAACCGGGCCGGCGCCGCCGCCTCAAGCAGAGGGCCGAAGTCGTACAGCGTCGCGCGCACCGGCTTGTCCGGCAGCGCGGAACATGCGCCCAGCAAGGCTGCCAACAGCAGGGCCGACGAGAGGCGAGTGAAGGTGTCGCGTGTCATTTGCCTGCCCCCGGTGCGGTAAAGCCCGGCTCGCCCGGACCCGGCGCGACGGGGCCGCCGCCGAAGATGAGCGACTGCGGGTTGTCGTTGATGTTGTTGGCGGTGCGGCCCAGCTGGCGCACCGCGCGGGAAGCGTCCTCCGCCACGCGGTTGATGCGAGGCAAGGTCGCGGAGTTGAAGGAGTCCGCCGCGTGCGAAAGCGCCTGTGTGCCTTCCGCCAGCCTGTCCATCGGTCCGTCCTTCGCATTGAGGCGTTTGGCGGTCTGGCTGAAATCGGCGGCGGTCTGGCCGATCTGGTCCGCGCTCTTTTGCACCGACTGGAGCGCGGGGTCGACGCGCGAGGCGACGGTGGCGTCGAGCCGCTGGGCCAGTTTGCTCGCATCGCCTGCGGCATTGTTCAGGTTGTCCAGCGCACTGGAGAAGCGTTTCTGGTTGTCGTCGCCCAGAAGCTGGTTCATGCGGCCCGTCAGTTGCTCGACGCGATCGAGGATCACCTCGCCCTTCGCCTGCAGCTTGGACAGCAGGCCGGGCTTGAGCGGGATACGCGGGGGATGGCCGTCCTGCGGCTTCAACCGCGGCGCGTTGGCCTGGCCGGTGTCGTCCAGCTGCACGAAGGCCAGGCCCGTCACGCCCTGGAAACTCAGTGTCGCGAAGGTGTCGGTCGAGACCGGGGCTTCGCGGTCGATCTCCAGGTGCATGAGCACGTTGCCCTGCGCCTTCGGGTCGAACCCGATCGCGGCCACCTTGCCCACGTCCACGCCGCGGTAGCGCACCGCGGCCTGCGCCTGCAGGCCCGTCACCGTCTCGCGTGTCGAAATCTCGTAGGGATCGCGCTCGCCCGTGTCGCGGGTCAGCCACGACGCGAGCGCGACGAGCATCGCGGCGACCACCACGACGAAGATGCCGGCCGCCAGCGCATGAGCTTTGTTTTCCATAGGTCGTCCTTTTTACACCGCGAAGGGGTATTCGCGCAGTAGCTCCATCGCGCGCTGGCCCCGCTCGCCAAGGAAAAAATCGTGGATGAAGGGATGCTGGAACGCGATCACGTCCTTAGGCGCCGCCGCGATGATCACGCGCTTGTCCGCCAGCACCGCGATGCGGGTGGACAGCTCGAACAGCGTGTCGAGGTCGTGCGTGACCATGATCACAGTCAGCGCCAGGTCCCGGTGCAGCGAGCGCAAGAGCGTCACGAAACCATCGGAACTCTCGGGGTCCAGGCCGGCAGTGGGTTCATCCAGCAGCAGCAGCGGCGGGTCCATGATGAGCGCGCGCGCCAGGGCGACGCGCTTGATCATGCCGCCCGAGAGGTCCGACGGCATCTTGTCCGCGTCCTCGGGCCGCAGGCCCACCATCTGCAGCTTGACCATCGCGACCTCGCGCACCAGCGCGGACGGCAGGGTCTTCAGTTCGCGCAGCGGAAACGCGATGTTCTCCAGCACGCTGAAAGCGGAGAACAGGGCGCCGTGCTGGAAGAGCATGCCGATGCGGCTGGCGGCGCCCTTCTGCCCCATCTGCGCCACCGGCTGGCCCAGGACGAAGATCTCACCCTTGGACGGCGTCTCCAGGCCGAGGATCTGCCGCAGCAGCACCGTCTTGCCCGTGCCGGAGCCGCCGACGATGGACAGGACTTCGCCCCGCTGCACCGACAGGTCGAGGTTCTCATGGACGACAAAGCGGCTTTCCGGCGTCGTGAAGACGGTCCACAGCTTCCTGATGTCGACCATGGGCGCGCCGCTGGCCGGAAGGTAGGTGCCGGCGAGTTCCACCGCCATCAGAGGCCCACTTCCTTGAAGAGCACCGCGAACAGGGCGTCCACCAGGATCACGACGGTGATGGAGGTGACCACCGACGAGGTCGTACCCTCGCCCAGGCTCTGGGTGTTCGGCTTCACGCGCAGCCCGAAGTGGCACCCGATCAGCGCGATCAGGATTCCGAACACGACGGACTTGCTGCACGCCAGCCAGAGGTTGCCCGGGCTCACGGCCTGGGGCAACGCGTTGATGAAGAAAGTGGGTGTGATGCCCAGCGAGATGTCGGCGGCGAGCATGCCTCCCGCGAGCGCGCACAACGTCGTCCAGACGCTGATGAGCGGCATCGCGATGGCGAGGGCCATGGCGCGGGGCATGACGAGGCGGAAGCTGTGCGAGATGCCCATCACGCGCATCGCGTCCAGCTCTTCCGTGACGCGCATGACGCCGATCTGCGCCGTGATCGAGGAGCCGGAGCGGCCCGCGATGAGAATGGCGGCCAGCATCGGCCCGAGTTCGCGGATGAGCGCGATGCCCAGGATGTTCACGATGTACGCATCCGCGCCGAACTGGCGCAACTGCTGCGACGTGAGGTAGGCAAGCACCACGCCGATCAGGAAGCCCACCAGCGCCGTGATGGGCAGTGCCGTGGCGCCGATGCGATAGAGATGGCCCGACAGGTCGCGCCACGGGCCTTCGTGCGGCGCTTTCGCGAGGCGCACGAGGTTGATGGCAAGCTGGCCGATGAGGCGCACGAACGAACGCAGGTGGCCGATCGTGCGCAGAACCGCGCCGCCCACCGAGAGGTAACTGCGGCGCCAGCTGGCCTTGCACCGCTCGGGGGGCGCAACGGTGAACTTCTCGACGCGCTCCATCACCGCGCGCTGCGCCGGGGCGACTTCCACCTGGGGCGGCCATTGGTGTCCCCAATGGTCCCAGAGCAGTTGCGCACCGACGTGGTCGAGCTGGTCGGCCTGGCTCAAGTCCCAGCCTTGCCGGGCATCGGCTCCCTTCAGGCTCGCCGCCAGATCCTTGAGCACCTGGGGACGTGCGAACTGAGCCGCCGTCCACTGCCCCATCACCCGCAGGCGCGACCCGTCGGCTGCGGGCTGCTGCTCGATGCGAGGCGTGGTGTCCGGCATGTAGGCGGGGTACTTCCTGGTTGAACCCCGCATCCTAACGGGTATGCGCCGCGGAAAGCGGTATTCTGGAGGGCTCGCGCGGCGGGGCCGCGCCGACCGTTTCCACGAAAGAAGTCCGCCATGAACGCACCCGACAAGTCCCTTCCCCAGACCGGCACCGCATCGATCGAACACTGGATCGGCGGCAGGATCGCACCGGGCCGCAGCGGCCGCCGCGCGGACGTCTTCAACCCCGCGACCGGCGCGGTCTCGGGCCAGGTCGCGCTGGCGAACACCGATGAAGTGGCGGCGGCTGTCGCTTCGGCGCAGGCGGCCTTTCCGGCGTGGGCCGACACGCCGCCCATCCGCCGCGCGCGCGTGATGTTCAAGTTCCTGGAACTGCTCAATCGCCACCGCGACGAACTCGCCCACGCGATCACGGCGGAACACGGAAAGGTGTTCACCGACGCGCAGGGCGAAGTGACGCGCGGCATCGACATCGTGGAGTTCGCCTGCGGCATCCCGCAGCTCCTGAAGGGCGACTACACCGACCAGGTCTCCACCGGCATCGACAACTGGACGATGCGCCAGCCGCTCGGCGTGGTCGCCGGCATCACGCCCTTCAACTTCCCGGTGATGGTGCCGATGTGGATGTACCCCGTGGCGATCGCCGCGGGCAACTGCTTCGTGCTCAAGCCCAGCCCGCTCGACCCGAGCGCCTCGCTGATGATGGCGCGCCTGCTGCAGGAGGCGGGCCTGCCCGACGGCGTGTTCAACGTCGTGCAGGGCGACAAGGACGCGGTCGACGCGCTGCTCGTGCATCCCGACGTGAAGGCGATCTCCTTCGTGGGCTCCACAGCCATCGCGCAGAAGATCTACGAGACGGGCGCGCGTCACGGCAAGCGCGTGCAGGCGCTCGGCGGCGCGAAGAACCACATGGTCGTCATGCCCGACGCCGACATGGACCAGGCCGTCGACGCGCTGATCGGCTCGGCCTTCGGCTCCGCCGGCGAACGCTGCATGGCGATCTCGCTGGGCGTGCTCGTGGGCGACGCCGCGGACAAGATCATGCCGATGCTCACCGAGCGCACGAAGCAGCTCAAGATCAAGAACGGCGTCGAGCTCGACGCCGAGATGGGCCCGATCGTCAGCAGCGCTGCGCAGCAGCGCATCACGGGCTACATCGGCGTGGGCGAGAACGAAGGCGCGAAGCTCGTGGTGGACGGCCGCAAGTTCCAGGCGGCGAAGGCCGGTGCGGGATGCGACAACGGCTTCTGGGTCGGCGGCACGCTCTTCGACAACGTCACGCCGCAGATGAAGATCTACAAGGAAGAAATCTTCGGCCCGGTGCTCGGGTGCATCCGCGTGAAAGACCTGGCCGAAGCGACCGGGCTCATCAATTCGCACGAATACGGCAATGGCGTCGCCTGCTTTACGCGCGATGGCAACGTGGCGCGCGAGTTCTCGCGCCGCGTGCAAGTTGGCATGGTCGGCATCAACGTGCCGATCCCGGTGCCGATGGCGTGGCACGGCTTCGGCGGCTGGAAGAAGAGCCTCTTCGGCGACATGCATGCCTATGGCGAAGAAGGCGTGCGTTTCTACACCAAGCAGAAGTCGATCATGCAGCGCTGGCCGGAGAGCATCTCCAAGGGCGCGGAATTCGTGATGCCGACGGCGAAGTAACCCGCGCCTGCATGAGCGACACCCACTTCGACTACATCATCATCGGCGCCGGCACGGCCGGCTGCCTGCTGGCCAATCGCCTGACCGCGGACCGCGGCAAGCGCGTCTTGCTCCTCGAAGCGGGCCGCAAGGACGACTACCACTGGATCCACATCCCGGTCGGCTACCTGTACTGCATCGGCAACGAGCGCACCGACTGGCTGTACAACACGGAGCCCGACGCGGGCCTCAACGGGCGGCAGCTGCGTTATCCGCGCGGCAAGACACTCGGTGGCTGCTCCAGCATCAACGGGATGATCTACATGCGCGGCCAGGCCCGCGACTACGACAGCTGGGCGCAGGCGGTCGGCGATGCGAACTGGACGTGGGCGCAATGCCTGCCGGATTTCAAGAAGCACGAGGACTACTACAAGGGCGCCGACGCCTTGCACGGCGAAGGCGGCGAATGGCGCGTGGAGCGCCAGCGGCTGCGCTGGGACATCCTCGACGCCTTCGCGCAGGCGGCGCAACAAGCCGGCGTTCCGCACAGCGAGGACTTCAACCGCGGCGACAACGAAGGCGTCGGCTATTTCCAGGTGAACCAGAAGAACGGCTGGCGCTGGAACACGGCCAAGGCCTTCCTGCGTCCCACCTGCTACGGCCGTCCCAATTTCGAAATGTGGACTTCGGCCCACGTGAGCCGGCTGCTGTTCGAAGTGCAGGCCGACGGTACGAAGCGCTGCACGGGCGCGCAGGTGTGGACGGGCGATGAAATGGCGACGGTCACCGCGGAGCACGAAGTGCTGCTGTGCGCCGGCAGCATCGGCTCGCCGCAGATCTTGCAGCTCTCGGGCATAGGCCCCGCACCGCTCTTGGGCCGGCACGGCATCGACGTGGTGCACGAGCTGCCCGGCGTGGGCGAGAACCTGCAGGACCACCTGCAGATCCGCGCCGTGTTCAAGGTGAAGGACGTGACGACGCTCAACACCCTCGCGAACAGCTGGTGGGGCAAGGCGAAGATCGGGCTGGAGTACGCCTTCAAGCGCAGCGGGCCGATGAGCATGGCGCCTTCGCAGCTCGGCGCGTTCACGCGCAGTTCGCCCGAGCTGGCGCATCCGAACATCGAATACCACGTGCAGCCGCTCAGCCTCGACGCCTTCGGTGAGCCGCTGCATGCGTTCAATGCCTTCACCGCGAGCGTGTGCAACCTGAATCCGACGAGCCGCGGCAGCGTGCGCATCAGGAGCCCGCGCTTCCAGGATGCGCCAGCCATCGCGCCCAATTACCTCAGCACGCCGGAAGACCGGAAGGTGGCGGCGGATTCGCTGCGGGTGACGCGCCGCATCGTGGCCCAGCCCGCGCTCGCGAAATACGAGCCGCAGGAGTGGAAGCCCGGCACCCAGTACCAGGGCGACGAAGAGCTTGCGACGCTCGCCGGTGACATCGCCACCACCATCTTCCATCCGGTGGGCACCACGAAGATGGGCGCGGACGGCGACGCCATGGCGGTGCTCGATTCGCAATTGCGCGTGCGCGGCGTGGCCGGGCTGCGCGTCGTCGATGCGGGAGCGATGCCCACCATCACGAGCGGCAACACCAACTCACCCACGCTGATGATGGCCGAGAAGGCCGCGGGCTGGATCCTGCGCGACGCGGCGCGCTAGCGCATGCGCCCCACGTAGGACGAGGGCAGATCCGCGGGCGACGGCGGCGGCGCAGCGGAGCGCTCGCGCAGCAGTTGCGCCGCGGTCTGGGCCAGGGGCACGCGCTTCTCGGGCGTCGGCTCGAGCACCGCGAGTTCGAGCTTGTCGGCCCATTCGTTCAGTTCGTCGTGCCCATCCTCCAGGGCCTTGGCACGCGCGAAGCGGATGACTTCCATCGCGTACTCCAGGTTCACCGCCATCCACTCCGTGTCCGTCACGCGGCCCGTCTTGCGCCTCAGCAGCACGTGCAGGTGGGCGGCAATGGCAAGTTTCTGGCTGACCAGCATGAAGAGCTCCTTGCGATGTTCAGGGGGCCCGCATCAGGTGGTGATGCGCTCGCGGTGCTGCGAGATGTCCAGCCCGGTCAGCTCTGCGTTCTCTTCCACGCGCAGGCCGACAATCCACTTGGTGAGGAGCAGCAGGACCGCCGTCATGCCGCCGCTATAGAGGAGGACAGCGCCCGCGTCGATGGCCTGCACCAGCACGCTGCCCTCGACACCGGACACGCCCTTGTTGGCAAGCAGGCCGGTCATCAGGCAGCCCACGATGCCGCCGATGCCGTGGACACCGAAGACGTCGAGCGAATCGTCGGCGCGCAGCAAGCGCTTGAGCGCGGTAGCGCCCCAGTAGCACGCGAGACCCGCGACCACGCCGATCACGAGCGCCGAAGAGGGCGTGACGAATCCCGACGCGGGCGTGATCGCCACGAGTCCCGCGACGAGGCCCGAGCACAACCCGAGCAAGGATGGGCGGCTTCGGATCACCCACTCGCCAAACATCCAGGCCATCGCGCCGGCCGCGGCCGCGATGTGTGTGACCAGCATCGCCATGCCCGCGCGGCCGTCGGCGGCCACGGCGGAGCCGGCATTGAAGCCGAACCAGCCGACCCACAGCATGCCGGCGCCTGCCATGGTGAGGCCGAGGTTGAAGGGCTCGAACGCCTCGCGGCCGTAGCCGCGGCGCGGCCCGAGGAAGTACGCGCAGACCAGGCCGGAGATGCCCGCGTTGATGTGCACGACGGAGCCGCCCGCGAAATCGAGCGCACCCATCTGCGCGAGCCAGCCGCCCGGCTCCCACACCCAGTGCGCGATCGGCGCGTAGACGAACATCGACCACAGTGCGATGAACCACAGCATCGCGGAGAACTTCATGCGCTCCACGAACGAGCCGACCACGAGCGCGGCCGTGATGATCGCGAAGGTGAGCTGGAACATGGAATAGACCGACTCGGGGATGTTGGGCGCGACATGGCTCACGACGACCTTGCCCGCGTCCTTCAGGTATTCCATGCCGCTGAACCAGAGGCGCGAGTTGCCGCCGATGAAGCCGTTGCCGGGCGTGAATGCCCACGAATAGCCCACCGTGTACCAAAGCATGCTGACCAGCCCGGTAATCGCGACGACGCTTGCCATGGTGTTGATGACACTCTTCTTGCGCACCATGCCGGCGTAGAAGAGCGCGATGCCCGGCAGTGTCATGAGAAGCACCAAAGCGGTGGACGTCATCATCCACGCAGTGTCCGCGCCATTGATGGTGTCCGTGCCCACCAGCGTCGGGTGCGTGAGTGGCGCGGGCGCTGGGGCCGATGCGGGCTTCGCGACAGCGCTGGCGGCGGGGACGGCATCGGCAGGTGCGAGCGTCACCGGTGACGACGCGACGCTCGCAGGTTCGGGGGCGGATGCGGGTGCGGCCGCCTGGCTCCAGGCCGCGCCGTGGAGGCACAGGCAGGCGACGATTGCGACGAGAGGTGCGGCGAAGCGCATGGAGTGTGTCCTTCGGAATTTCCCAACGTGGGAGCGGGAGTGCATAAGTCGTGCCAGAAGCTACGTGTTCTTACGAATAGCACCAGCAGCGGGCACAGGGGACGAGAACGCAGGGTGGGAAAGTCCCGATGCACTATCGAAGTGCGGGCAGGTACAGTGCGTGCACTCGACTGCGGGCCCCCACAGGTCAGCGAGGGCGAGGGACCGAGGAGACAAACCAAGAAAACCCAGAATCGAATTTGTTCGGCTCATCCTTGTCGGATGTGTTGTTTGCAAGGCGCCGCATGCGGCGCCTTTTTTATGGCGCCCGCCGGATAATTCGAGGATGGATGACATCGTCAGGCAGGCCCTCGCCAAGTGGCCCAACGTGCCGCACTGCTACGGTTGGCTCGGACTCGACGCGCGCGGCAACTGGTACATGCGCGATGACCGGATGCAGGCCGCGGGCCCGTTTCCCCAAAGCAAGGGATCGCTGCTGCGCCATGAAAAGCTGGTGGAATTCATCCACCGCAACTACGACCACGACGACCGGGGCCAGTGGTTCTTCCAGAACGGCCCGCAGCGCGTCTACGTGGAACTCGAAGCGGCGCCCTTCATCTGGAGGATCGACGCGGACTTTTCGGTGAGTGCGCACACGGGCAGAGCTGCCGTGCCCCATGCGTGCTTCACGGATGAAGCCGGGCGACTCTATTTCGACTGCGACGTGGGCTTCGGCCTGGTGCATACGCTCGACGTCGCGCAGGCGGCCGAGGCGATCGAGCAGGGCCGATGGACACCCGCCGAGGTGCAGTCCAGCGAATTGCCGGTGCGCTTTGGATTCATCGCAAGCCCCGCAGCCGCTAAAGCCGCCGCCTGAAACGACAAGGCCGGTCACAGACCGGCCTTGTGTTCGATGCGCCGCCGAATTATTTGGCGGCGTTCACCATGTATTCCACCGCCGCGCGGATATCCGCTTCGGGGGCTGCGGTACCGCCCTTGGGGGGCATGGCCCCCTTGCCGGCGAGGACGCTCTTCACGAGGGCGGGGAGGCCCGTCTTGATGCGCGGCGCCCACGCGGCCTTGTCGCCGAACCTGGGAGCATTCGCGGCGCCCGTGGCGTGGCACGCGAAGCAGGCTTGCTTGTAGAGCGCCTCGCCCGCGCCGCCGGCAGCTGCCTGGGGTGCGGCAGCAGCGGGAGCTGCTGCCACGACAGTCGTGGGGGCAGGTGCGGCCGCAGCAGCAGGAGCCGCCGCGGCGGCAGGCACCGAGGTTTGCACCATCGCGGCACCGGAAGCAGCCGACGCCTGGACGGGCGCGGCCGGCGCCTTCGGCTCCGCGAACTTCGCGCCGCCGGCATTGGCCAGGTAGGCCACGGCACGCGCCACTTCGACATCGTCGAAATCGCCGCCGCCCTGCGCGGGCATCGCACCCTTGCCGTGCAGCGCGGAATTAACCAGTGCTTCGAAGCCGGTGCGGATGCGAGGGCCCCATGCGGCGGCGTCCGCCAGCTTGGGCGCGCCGGCGGCGCCGGTGGAATGGCAGGTGGTGCACTGGGCCTTGAAGACGTCCTCGCCGCTCTTGAGCGGACGGTTGGCGTCACGGATCTCGACCATGCCCACCTTGCGGATGCGCTCGGCCACGCCGCGATCCAGGTCCTGGGTGGTCACGCCGCCCAGCGCGTGGGCTTCGGCCTGCGTGCTGCCGGAAGGCTTGTTCTCGGACACGACGTACGCCACGAGCCCGATGATGATGAACACCGGGGCGACGAACGAGAAAAACACCGCGAGCAGGAGCTGTTGGGGGGTCTTGATTGGGCCGGTGTGGGCTTCTTCGTGCGTGCTGTCGCTCATGGCGTCCTCAAAATGGCGGGGCGTTGCAAATCAACCTTTGATTATAGCTGTGAGGGGTTGGCGGGATCGCACGAGCCGGCGCGGCGCAAAGCGGGAGGCGCCATGGGCGATAATGCGCGCTGCACCCAAGTTCCATGCGCGGCTGTAGCTCAGTGGATAGAGTATTGGCCTCCGAAGCCAAGGGTCGTGGGTTCGATCCCCGCCAGCCGCACCACGCCTTCGCGCAATCCCTGCGCATCACTCCCGCTTCGTGACCGGCCCCGCAGCGCCTGCTCCCGGCAGTTCGACGACAAAGCGCGACCCCCTGCCGAGCCGCGAGGCGACTTCGAATTTCAGGCCCAGCACCGCGACCAGGCGGCTCACGATGGACAGGCCCAGGCCGAAGCCGCGACTCGCCCCGTCCTCCTCGTTGGCATTGCGCGCGCGATAGTAGTCGCCCATGATCAGCTCGAGTTCATCCGCCGGGATGCCGATGCCCGTGTCCCACACTTCGATGCGAAGGCTGCCTCGGCCTCGCCGGCAGGCCACGAGGACGCCGCCCGACGACGTGTACTTGACTGCATTCGATACGAGATTGCTGACGATGCTGTGGAGCAGCACCGGGTCCGTCCAGACCCAGTGCGCGCCACGCGCAAACAGCCTCAATTCCAGACCCTTGTTTCTCGCCTGTTGCCCCGCGCCCGCCGTGATGGTCCGCAGCAACTCGGACACATCGCAGCGCTGCGGGTTGGCCTGGATGCGGCCCTCTTCGAGGCGGGCCGTGCCGAGCAGCTGGTTCACGAGCTGTTCCATGCCCTCGCACTCCTGGCGCATCCGGCGGACGATTTCGGCGATATCCGAAACCTCGCGAGGATCGCCCGTGAGTCCTTCGCGCAAAGCCGCCTCGACTGTCCCTGCCGCGAGACCCAACCCGTGAAGCGGCTGCCGCAAATCGTGGCTCACCACCGCGAGCAGGCGTGTCTTCGCCAGGTTGGCAGCGTCCGCGCGCTGCTTGGAGAGCGTGACCTCGCGCAGCAGGTCCAGGTTTTCGAAGCGCAGGCGCAATGAGCGCTCGATGGAGCGCGCGATGGAGCGCGCATAGGTCTCGGCGAAGACAAGGTAGAAGAATGCGAGTATGCCCAGGACCGCCAGCGACGGAACGCCGGAGGTCACGCATTCGATGGCGAAGGGCAGGGCACATGGAAGGGCGAAAGCCAGGTGCGCCGGCCAATAGGGGCCAAGCGAGTTGAGCGCAGCCGACAGGATCGCGGCGACCAGGATGACCACCAGCGCGAGCGTGAGAGGGTCCTGCGGAACGAAGAAGAGCACGCCCAACATGCCCCAGACGACACCTGCGATGAACGAAAAGCCGCACAGCGCCCAGGCCCAGCGCTTCGCGTCGATCGCCGGCACCGGCAGTTGGCGATAGTGGCGATAAGCCAGGAGCCGCGCGGCAGTGAGGACGAACAACGTTGCCAGCCAGGCCAGGACGTGGCGCGCCGGCAAGCCCTGGTAGATCAGGATGCAGGCCGCGCCAACGCCAAGAACCGAGTTGCCGACGGACAGAGCAGGAATGTGGCGCGCGAGCAGATCGATCTTCGCCACGAAGAGGCGCGCATCCACTGACTCGCGTGGCGATGTGTGAGGTGGGAGTGGGGTCAAGGCCTGCAATCTTCCGCCCGGCGGGGGCCGGTCAACCCGCGCCGCAAAAGAAACGTTAGTACAAACATGTGCGATTTTGATCTCACTTCTTGGGCCAAATTAATGACATTGTCACCGTTGGGAAACGGCGGGGTGACGAAGCAATGATCCGCGTTGTGGTGGCCGAGGACCATGAGCTGGTCAGGCTGGGCGTGAGGATGCTGCTCACGCGGACCCGGCGGTACCAAGTGGTCGCAGAGACCGCCGCCGGCAAGGACCTGGAATCGCTGGTGCGTGCACACGACGCACAGCTCGTGCTTCTGGACCTGTCCTTGAGCGACTGCGCCGGCCTGGGCCTCACCTCGCTCCTGCGCCGCACATTTCCCCAGCTGAAGATCGTGGTCGTGACCGGTGAGGCCTCGCCACTGCTCGCACAGGATGGCACTGCCGCCGGGGCCGATGGGTTCGTCTTGAAGGACGGCAAAGGCGAGGAACTTGTCCTTGCGCTGGACGCCGTCATGAAAGGTGGCCGCTACCTCAGTCCGCAGCTGGGCAGCATGTCTTCGGGATAGGGATACCAGATGATTCCGTCATGACTTCGTCATCGAACGGAAATGAGTGTTCGCGGCAATCAGCCTAGCATTCGACGAACACTCCGAGAGGCGCAGAGTCATGACCATGCAGCGAAGAACAGTGCTCGCAACGGGCCTCGCGGCCGCCGGCCTTGCGGGCTTTGGCATCACCGTACCCGCTTGGGGCCAGACGAAATCGCCCACGCGCAAGATCGTCCTCGGGCAATCCGCACCCCTCACCGGTCCCGCCAGCGAGATCGGGCTGGCGTTCGCGGCCGGGGCCAAGCTGTACATCGACACCTTCAACGGCCGCAAGGCAAGCCCCGGTTTCAGTCTGGAGCTTCGCCAGCTCGACGATGGCTACGTCCCTGCGAAGGCCGCAGCGAATGCGCAGAAGCTGCTCGCCGAAGGGGCCGACGTGCTGTTCGGTTTCGTCGGCACCGCGAGCAGCGAAGCCGGCGCCGAGATCGCGGGCAAGGAAGGCGCAATTTTCTTTGCCCCCTTCGCCGCATCGGACCCGTTGCGCGATACGTCGCACGCCAACGTGTTCCATGTGCGCCCAAGCCTAGCCGACGAGGCCGCGAAGATGGTGCGCCATTGCGCGACACTCGGACAGACGCGTATTGCCGTGGTGGCGGAGGATGACGCGATGGGCCGCGCCGGCCTTGCCGCAGTAACGCAGGTGTTGGCGGAGAACAAGCTGCCGCCTCTGATAGCGTCGGCCTTTGTGCCCGTAAGCAGCGACAAGGTCGATGCGGCAGTGGCGTCGCTCTTCAAGTCCCAGCCCCAGGCGGTCATCCAGGTTTCCCTCTTCAACACCACGGCGGCCTTCATCCGGAAGATGCGCAAGGCCGGCTACGGCGGGACATTCCTGAACTTCTCGGTCGTGGGGATCGACCCGCTCTTCACGGCGCTCGGCAAGGAGATCGGTGGCGTCGTCATCTCGCAAGTGGTGCCTTCGCCGCGCAGTTCCGCCACGCCCATCGTCAAGGAATACCTGGCGGCGATCGACAGCTCCGACCAGACGCCTTCATACGAAAGCCTCGAAGGCTTCATCGCGGCCAAGACCCTGGCCGAAGCGGTGCGTCGCTCGGGCAAGAGTTTCGACAAGGAAAGCTTGCAGAAAGCCATGTCCTCCGTCACCGACTACGACGTCGGCGGCTTCCACATCAACCTGCGCGCCGGCGTGCGCGACGCCGCGCGGGCCGTGGATCTGGTGACGATCACGCCGGACGGCAAGATCCTTCGCTGAAGAGCCCTCGTCCGGCGACGGATGACGGCTCCTACAACTCCAGCTCAGGCGCCAAGATCATTGGCCAGGTTCGACACAATGCCCGAGCCCAGCGCACCGACCAGCACCACACGGCATACGTGCCTTCATAACTCGGGAGAACCCACGCAATTCACCACGGCATGGCGGAGGTGCCAGCTCGCGAGCCCAGCGGTCGCGTCCGGCCATCTGGACGGTTTTTGGACGCGAAGTGAGCTCGGAGACCCGGTGTCTAGCCGAGCATTTTGGTTTCGAGCCAGCCGCTCAGGACAGGCGGCACCAACTCCGCGGACGCATCCATTTCCAGAAGCGTGCATTGCACCAGCGCGTGCGCAATGGGTTCCCCGCCGCACGCGAAGGTGGCGGCCAGATCGTCGGGGTGGCGGCAACCTTGTTCAGGGACTGTGCCTGCCATACATTTGGCGCCGTGGTAGCGTAGCCAAGCGTTTTGCCCCGATGCGTGACGAGTAAGTTAAAAATATTGAAGCCACGGGAGCGCACGAGCGTCTTCGTCGAACTGGACGGGGACCAGCTCGCAATTGATTGGACGGCCTTCGCCAGTGATGCCGACTCGCCAAGGTCTACCCGCAACTGACGATCAGTAGGTCGCAACAAGGCACGCTGAATGAAGATCGCTCCCCGACCGTTGTCGCTAAAAACTGCGACTTGCGCGGGAGTGTCAGTCAACGCATAACGCGGCACTAGGGACCGCTTTAGCTAGATTTGATGGCCAGAGCGGCCAGCGCCTGGTGTGCGGATTGGCGGCTGCGCACGCCACAAACAATAACGCCCACTAACAAGTGGGCGTTTGCTGCCAGCGAAAATCGCCAGCATGTTTGGTTGCGCGAGCAAGATTTGAACTTGCGACCTTTGGGTTATGAGCCCAACGAGCTACCAGGCTGCTCCATCGCGCGTCGATGTCTGAATTATACGCGGCTCACGCCGGCTTATGCTTCTGTAGGGGCATCCGTTTCACCCGAAATCTCCGGGCGGTCGACGAGTTCGACCAGCGCCATCGGCGCGTTATCGCCCACGCGATAACCCATTTTGAGAATGCGGGTGTAGCCACCCGGGCGCGCTTGGTAGCGCGGGCCAAGTTCGCCGAAGAGCTTGGTCACGATGTCGCGATCGCGCAGGCGGTCGAACGCCAAGCGGCGGTTCGCGACCGTGGGTTCCTTGGCCAGCGTGATCATCGGCTCGACGACGCGGCGCAGTTCCTTGGCCTTGGGGACCGTGGTCTTGATGACTTCGTGCTCGAGCAGCGAATTCATCATGTTGCGCAGCATCGCGAGGCGGTGCTCGCTGGTGCGGTTGAGTTTGCGGAGTCCGTGTCCGTGGCGCATGGTGATGTTCCTTTCGTTATCGATAAAAGGCAGCCGTATCAGGTACTGCCAGTTTCACCAGTTGTAATTAACGCTTGTCCAGGCCGGCAGGCGGCCAGCTTTCCAGCTTCATGCCCAAGGTGAGGCCGCGCGATGCGAGCACTTCCTTGATTTCGTTGAGCGACTTGCGACCCAGGTTCGGGGTCTTCAGAAGCTCGTTCTCGGTGCGCTGAATCAAGTCACCGATGTAGTAGATGTTTTCGGCTTTCAGGCAGTTCGCTGAGCGCACCGTGAGCTCGAGCTCGTCAACCGGACGCAGCAGGATCGGGTCAAATTGCTGCGACGTGCGCTGCACCGGCGCGTCGAACGCAGCCAGCTCGCTTCCTTCCAGCTGCGCAAACACCGCCAGCTGTTCCACCAGGATCTTGGCCGAGGCGCGAACCGCGTCCTCGGCCGTGATGGCGCCATTGGTTTCAATTTCGACGACCAGCTTGTCCAAGTCCGTACGCTGTTCGACGCGGGCGCTTTCGACCGTGTAACTCACGCGCTTGACGGGCGAGAACGAGGCATCCAGCACGATGCGGCCGATCGACTTCGTCGGCTCGTCTGCATAGCGGCGCATCGTGCCAGGCACGTAGCCGCGGCCCTTCTCGACCTTGATCTGCATGTCGATCTTGCCGCCTTGCGACAGATGGGCGATCACATGGTCAGGGTTGATGATCTCGACGTCGTGCGGCGTCTGGATGTCGGCGGCGGTGACGACACCTTCGCCATCCTTGCGCAGCGACAGGGTGACTTCATCGCGGTTGTGCAACTTGAAGACCACCCCCTTGAGGTTCAGCAGGATGCTGACGACGTCTTCCTGGACTCCGTCGATCGACGAGTACTCGTGCAGCACGCCGGCAATGGTCACTTCAGTGGCCGCATAACCCACCATCGACGAGAGCAGCACGCGACGCAGGGCGTTGCCGAGCGTGTGGCCGTAGCCGCGCTCGAAAGGCTCCAGGGTCACTTTGGCACGGTTGGTGCCAAGCTGTTCCACGTTGATGGCTTTGGGTTTCAGCAGGTTGGTTTGCATTCAGGACTTCCTCTCAATACCCCCGGCTCGTTACACCGGTAAGGCTGGTGAAGTGCCCCGCAGCGGTGCCCCGCGGCAGGGAACAATAAAACTCGAACTCGGGGCGCCGAAGCTGCCTCGCTCCCTTAACGGGAATACAGCTCCACGATCAGCGACTCGTTGATATCGGCAGCGAATTCGTCGCGATCCGGGACCTTCTTGAAGGTGCCTTCGGCTTTGTCAGCGTTGACCTCGACCCAGGCCGGGATACCGACCTGCTTGGCCAGTTCCAGTGCCTCGACGATGCGGTTCTGCTTCTTGGACTTCTCGCGGACCGCGATCACATCGCCGGTCTTGACCAAGTACGACGGAATATTGACCGGCGAGCCGTTCACGGTGATCGCCTTGTGCGACACCAGCTGGCGTGCTTCGGCGCGCGTCGAGCCGAAGCCCATGCGGTACACCACGTTATCGAGGCGCGACTCCAGGATGAACAGGAGGTTGGCGCCGGAATTGCCCTTGCGACGGGCGGCTTCCTCGAAGTAGCGGCGAAACTGGCGCTCCAGGATGCCGTACATCCGCTTGACCTTCTGCTTCTCGCGCAGCTGCAGGCCGAAATCGGACGTGCGCTGGCCGGAAGTGCGGCCGTGCTGGCCGGGCTTGGAGTCGAATTTCGACTTGTCGCTGATGGAGCGGCGCGCGCTCTTCAGAAACAGGTCGGTGCCTTCACGGCGGGAGAGTTTGGCCTTGGGGCCGAGGTAACGTGCCACTTTGCTTCCTTTTCAATTCTGCCCCGGGCTATTCCCGGGGGAGCCAGCGGCGCGTGCGCGACTGGCGGTGGGCTTGGTTAAAAAATCAGATACGACGACGCTTTTGCGGGCGGCAGCCGTTGTGCGGGACCGGCGTCACGTCGGCGATCGACGTAATGCGGATGCCCAGCGCGGCCAGCGCGCGCACCGACGATTCGCGGCCCGGGCCGGGGCCCTTGATCTCGACGTCCAGGTTCTTGATGCCCTGCTCGATCGCCGCGCGGCCAGCGACTTCCGAAGCCACCTGGGCCGCGAACGGCGTCGACTTGCGGGAGCCCTTGAAGCCCTGGCCGCCCGAGGACGCCCACGACAAGGCGTTGCCCTGGCGGTCGGTGATCGTGATGATTGTGTTGTTGAAGGATGCATGCACGTGGCAGACGCCGTCGGACACGTTCTTGCGGACCTTCTTGCGCACTCGCTGCGCGGCGTTATTGGCGGGAGCTTTTGCCATGACTTATCTCTTTCCCGATTATTTCTTGAGGGCCTGAGCGGCCTTGCGCGGACCCTTGCGGGTACGGGCGTTGGTGCGCGTGCGTTGGCCGCGCATCGGCAGCCCGCGGCGGTGACGGAAGCCCCGGTAGCAACCAATGTCCATCAAGCGCTTGATGTTCATGGTCGTTTCGCGGCGCAGGTCGCCTTCGATGGTGAACTGTCCGATGGCGTCCCGGAGCTTTTCCAGGTCGGCGTCGGTCAGGTCCTTCACCTTCTTCGAATACGGAATGCCCGTGGCCTCGCAAATCTTGCGAGCGCGCGTGCGGCCAATGCCGAAGATCGCCGTCAGGCCGATTTCGGCGTGCTGATGCGGCGGAATGTTAATGCCAGCGATACGTGCCATGTTCGTCTTTCCTATAACTCTCTAATCAGCCCTGGCGCTGCTTGTGACGCGGATCCGTGCAGATCACGCGCACAACGCCCTTGCGGCGGATGATCTTGCAGTTGCGGCAAATTTTCTTGACCGAAGCCGAAACTCTCATGTTCGTTTCTCCTAAAACCAACCAATGCGCGACTTCGCGCGGAAAACTGTTCGTACCCTCGACAAATCGCAGGGCGGGGAAGGCGGACGCTAACCGCCGGGCGAAGTCTTGAAGTTCGCCTTCTTCAGCAACGATTCATATTGCTGCGACATCAAATAATTCTGGACCTGCGCCATGAAATCCATGGTCACGACCACGATGATCAGGAGCGAGGTGCCGCCGAAATAGAACGGCACGTTGTATTTCAGGATCAGGAACTCCGGTAGCAGGCAAACGAAGGTGATGTACACCGCACCCGCAAGCGTCAGGCGTACCAGGATCTTGTCGATATAGCGGGCCGTTTGTTCGCCAGGCCGAATCCCCGGAATGAACGCCCCGCTCTTCTTCAGGTTGTCAGCGGTCTCGCGGCTGTTGAACACAAGCGCCGTGTAGAAGAAGCAGAAGAACACGATCGCACTGGCATACAGCATGACGTAAATCGGCTGCCCGGGTGTCAGAGTGCCGGCGATGTCCTTGAGCCATCGCAGGCTATCGCCCGTGGCAAACCAACTCACCACTGTGGTCGGCAGCAGGATGATCGAGGACGCGAAGATCGGGGGGATCACGCCGGCCATGTTCAGCTTCAGGGGCAAGTGCGACGACTGGCCGCCGTAGACCTTGTTGCCGACTTGGCGCCGCGCATAGTTCACGAGAATCTTGCGTTGGCCCCGTTCGACGAACACCACGAAGTAGGTGACCAGGGCCACCAGCGCCACGATGAAGATCGCCACCAGGATGCTCATTGCACCCGTACGCACCAGCTCGAGCAACCCGCCGATCGCGTTGGGCAGGCCCGCCGCGATTCCAGCAAAGATCAGGATCGAAATCCCGTTACCCAAACCGCGCTCGGTGATCTGCTCGCCCAGCCACATCAGGAACATCGTTCCGGCAGTGAGGCTGACCACGGCAGTCATGCGGAACCCGAAGCCGGGATTCATGACGAGACCGGCCGAACCTTCCAGGGCCAGGGCGATGCCCATGGACTGGAACAAGGCGAGGCCCAGCGTGCCGTAGCGCGTGTACTGCGTGATCTTGCGACGACCAGCTTCGCCTTCTTTCTTCATCTGCTCGAACGTCGGGACGACGTATGTGAGCAACTGCATGATGATCGAAGCCGAGATGTAGGGCATGATGCCCAGCGCGAACACGGTGAAGCGCGACAAGGCCCCGCCCGAGAACATGTTGAACAAGCTCAGGATGCCGCCCTGCTGGCCCTTGAACAGCTGCGCGAGCTGGTCGGGGTTGATGCCGGGTACGGGAATGTGCGCGCCGATCCGGTACACAACCAGCGCGAGCAAAAGGAAAACCAGCCGGCGACGCAGGTCGCCGAACTTGCCGGTCTTCGCGATTTGTGCAGCGCTAGTTGCCACCCGTACGTTCCTTCGTGCTATTCAAGTTCAGGCCAAGCTTCCACCGGCCGCTTCGATCGCCGCCTTGGCACCGGCCGTCGCGGACAGGCCGGTGATCTTGACGGCCTTCTTCAATTCGCCTGCCTTGATGACCTTCACGGACTTCACGAGCTGGCCGATCAGGCCCGCTTGCTTCAGCGTGAGCAGATCCACTTCGGCGGCGCCCAGGCGCTCGAGCGCAGCCAACGAGATCTCCCCGTTGAACTTGGCCGATTGCGACTTGAAGCCGCGCTTCGGCAGGCGGCGCTGCAGCGGCATCTGGCCGCCTTCGAAGCCAACCTTGTGGTAGCCGCCCGCGCGGGACTTCTGGCCCTTGTGACCGCGACCCGCGGTCTTGCCCAGGCCCGAGCCGATGCCGCGGCCGACACGGCGCTTAGCATGCTTGGCGCCGTCTGCCGGCTTGATGGTATTGAGTTCCATGATCAAAGCACCTTCACGAGGTAGTCGATCTTGTTGATCATTCCGCGCACGGCGGGCGTGTCTTCCAGCTCGCTCACGCTGTTGAGCTTGCGCAGGCCGAGCCCGCGCACCGTGGCGCGGTGGTCGACCTTGGTCCCGATGGGGCTGCGCACCAGCTGGACCTTGACGGTTTTCTGTTGGGATGCCATTTGATGTGCTCCGGTCAGGCGGTGAAGAGTTCTTCGACCGACTTGCCGCGCTTCGCAGCGACGTTGGAGGGAGTCGTGGAATTCCTCAGAGCGTCGAACGTGGCGCGAACCATGTTGTAGGGATTGGTCGAACCGTGGCTCTTTGCCACGATGTCGGTGATGCCCATGACTTCGAACACGGCCCGCATGGGACCGCCAGCGATGATGCCGGTGCCCTTGGGCGCCGGGGCCATCATCACGCGCGCTGCGCCCCACTGGCCGAATACGGTATGGTGCAGCGAGCCGTTCTTGAGGGACACCTTGGTCATGTTGCGGCGGGCTTCTTCCATCGCCTTTTGCACGGCGGCAGGCACTTCCTTGGACTTGCCTTTGCCCATGCCGACACGGCCGTCACCGTCGCCAACCACGGTCAGTGCGGCGAAACCGAGGATACGGCCACCCTTCACCACCTTGGTCACGCGGTTGACCGCGATCATCTTCTCGCGCATCCCGTCTTCGGGACCGTCACCTTGGGTTTTCGCTTGAACTCTTGCCATGATGTGTTTCCGTGTCCGTTAGAACTGCAGGCCGGCTTCGCGGGCGGCTTCAGCCAGCGCCTTGACGCGGCCGTGGTACGCAAAACCTGCGCGATCGAAGGCGACCTTCTCGACGCCGGCGGCCTTCGCCTTCTCGGCAATCAGCTTGCCGACCTGCTGGGCCGCTTCCGTGGTGGCACCCTTGCCGGAGCCTCCGAGCGACTTGCGCAGGTCCGCCTGGACGGTGGAGGCCGTCGCGATGACCTTGGCGCCGTCGCCGGAGATCACGGTGGCATAGATGTGCAGGTTGGTGCGGTTCACCGTGAGGCGGGCCACACCTTGGTTCGCAATGCGGATCCGGGTTTGGCGTGCCCGACGCAGACGCTGCTCTTTCTTGGTCAACATGCTGCAGCTCCTTATTTCTTCTTCGTCTCTTTGATCGTGATCTTCTCGTCCGCGTAGCGGATACCCTTGCCCTTGTAGGGCTCAGGCGGGCGGATCGCACGCACTTCGGCGGCAATCTGGCCGACGCGCTGGCGGTCGGCACCCTTGATCACGATCTCGGTCGGGGTCGGCGTTGCCACGGTGATGCCGGCAGGCATGTCGAGGTTGACCGGGTGGGAGTAGCCAACGGTGAGGTTCAGCTTGGCTCCCTGGGCGGCGGCCTTGTAGCCCACGCCGACGAGCGACAGCTTCTTCTCGAAGCCCTTGGTCACGCCCTGCACCATGTTGTTCACCAGCTGGCGCATCGTGCCGCTCATGGCATTCGCTTCGCGGGAGTCATTGGCCGGCTCGAAGGACAGCTTGCCGTCCTTGCTGGTGACCTTGACGAGCGAGTTCTGGGTCAGGGCGAGCGTGCCGCCCGTACCTTTAACGCTGATCTGGTCTTGCTTGATCTGCACGTCCACGCCTTGCGGCACATCGACGGGCATTTTTCCGATTCGGGACATATCTGTTTCCTTCCCTTAGGCGACGTAGCAAAGAACTTCGCCACCGACACCGGTAGCGCGCGCCTTGCGGTCGGTCATCACGCCCTTGGGCGTCGTGACGATCGCCACGCCCAGTCCGTTCTGGACCTGCGGAATGGCGCCGACACCCTTGTACACGCGCAGGCCGGGACGGCTCACGCGCTCGATACGCTCGATCACCGGACGGCCGGCGTAGTACTTCAGGGCGATTTCGAGCTCGCTTTTGCCGGCTTCGGTCTTGACCTGGAAGCCGTCGATGTAACCCTCGTCCTTCAGGACCTGGGCAATAGCCACCTTCACCTTGGAAGACGGAACCGACACCGTGGCCTTCGCCACCATCTGCGCGTTGCGGATGCGGGTCAGCAGGTCGGCAATGGGATCACTCATGCTCATGTCTGTCTCTCCTGCCTTACCAGCTGGCTTTGATGATGCCCGGGATGTCTCCCGCAAACGCCATCTCGCGAATCTTGGCGCGTGCCAGACCGAATTGCTTGAATGTGCCGCGGGGGCGGCCGGTGATCGCGCAGCGATTGCGCTGACGCGTCGGGTTCGCATTGCGCGGGAGCTTCTGCAGCGCCAGGCGGGCAGCCATGCGCTCTTCTTCGCTCTTCTTCTGGTCGTTGGATGCCGCCTTCAGCTCCGCGTGCTTCTTCGCGTACTTGGCGACCAGTTTGTCTCGCTTGAGCTCACGCTCGATCAAAGCCATTTTTGCCACTGGGAACCTCAGTTCTTGAAGGGGAAACGGAAGCCTGCGAGGAGCGCCTTGCACTCGTCGTCGGACTTGGCCGTGGTGGTGATGCTGATGTTCAGGCCGCGCAGCGCGTCGACCTTGTCGTACTCGATCTCGGGAAAGATGATCTGCTCTTTCACGCCGATGTTGTAGTTGCCGCGGCCGTCGAACGAACGGCCGGAGATGCCGCGGAAGTCACGCACGCGCGGCAGGGCCACGGTGACGAAACGGTCCAGGAATTCCCACATGCGCTCGCCGCGCAGCGTGACCATCGTGCCGATGGGCTGGCCTTCGCGGATCTTGTAGCCGGCGATCGCCTTCTTGGACTTGGTGACCACGGGCTTCTGGCCGGCGATCTTGGTCAGGTCGCCCACGGCGTTGTCCATGACCTTCTTGTCCGCCACGGCCTCGCCCACGCCCATGTTCAGCGTGATCTTGGTCAGGCGAGGGACCTGCATCGGCGACTTGTAGCCGAACTTGGCGGTCAACTCGGGGACCACCTTCTCGCGATAGATTTGTTGCAGTCGTGCCATGAATGTGTACCCCTTAGGCCGCCTTGATTTCTTCGCCGCTGGACTTGAAGACACGGACGCGCTTGTCGCCATCGGTCTTGATGCCCACGCGGTCAGCCTTGCCGGTGGCGGCATTGAAGATCGCGACGTTGGACTGGTGGATCGGCATCGATTTCTCGACGATGCCACCGGTCGAGCCCTTGAGCGGGTTCGGCTTGGTGTGCTTCTTCACCAGGTTGATGCCTTCGACGACCACATGGTCATCGTCCTTGCGCAGCACCACTTTGCCGCGCTTGCCCTTGTCACGGCCCGCGAGCACGATGACTTCGTCGCCTTTGCGAATCTTGTTCATGAACGCGTCCTCTTCAAAGAACTTCGGGGGCCAGGGACACGATCTTCATGAACTTCTCGGTGCGCAGCTCGCGCGTGACCGGTCCGAAGATGCGGGTGCCGATGGGCTCCAGCTTGTTGTTGAGCAGCACGGCGGCATTGCCGTCGAACTTGACCAGGGAACCATCGGAGCGGCGGATGCCCTTGGCGGTGCGAACGACGACGGCACTGTAGACCTCGCCCTTCTTCACACGGCCGCGGGGAGCGGCCTCCTTGATGCTGACCTTGATGATGTCGCCAACGCTTGCGTAGCGACGCTTGGAACCGCCGAGCACCTTGATGCAAAGAACGGACTTCGCACCGGTGTTGTCGGCGACTTCGAGCCGGGATTCTGTCTGGATCATTTCAAATATTCCCAACTTGTACCCGGAGCCGGTTACTGCGAAACAGCAACAACCCGGGCTCTGGATCAGTCTTGGGCCTGTCGGTAGCAGCGCGAACCACTCGCGAAGCCTTCGATTAGGCGGTAATGCGCTCCCTGAAGTACCCGCCACATGGCAGGCGCCGTTAAAAGCGCAGCCCGCGATTATGACCCAGCCCGGCCGGGCTGTCAACCTGCGTCAGGCGGGCAGGGTCACATAGAGGCGCGCAAGCTCCTGGAACGCCTCCTCGCGGGGGTCGATACCCGTCTCTTCCCGCAATATGGCGGCTACCTCGGGGGCCAGTGTCCCGGCCTTTCTGGCATCGAGAAACAGCAGCCTCCATCGCCGCGCCAGGACGTCTTCGACCGTCCTCGCGTACTCCTTGCGGGCCGCGAACCGCACCATGGCTTCCGTCAATCCCGCGCCCAGCTGGCGCGACGCGCCCGGCAGGGCCGCCACTTCAGCGGACTCGCCGCCATACGTGTGCAGACCTTGGGGTTCACTGATCCGCGGACGGGCTGTACCCGGCGACTCGCCCCCCACCAGCATTAAGTGAGTGGTCACACCCTTGCCGGAGGGCCTGAGCAGACGGCGTTCGAAGCACTTGTCCAGCACGTCCTCCGCCATGGCGCGGTAAGTGGTCCACTTCCCGCCCGTGACGGTGACGAGCCCGCTGCGGCTCACCAGCACCGTATGTTCGCGGCTGAGGGCCTTGGTGTCCTCGCCGTCGTCGTTCTGCGGCTTGACCAGCGGGCGCAGGCCCACCCAGATGCTGCGGATGTCCTCGACGCGCGGCGCACGAACGAGATAGCGGGCGGACTCGCTGAGGATGAAGTCGAGTTCCTCCTTGAAGGGCCGCGGCTCGCGCGGCAGGTCCGTCCTGGGCGTGTCCGTGGTGCCCAAGATGATTTTTCCCAGCCAGGGAACCCCGAAAAGCACCCGGCCGTCGGCCGTCTTCGGGACCATCAGCGCGTGGTCGCCCGGCAGGAACTCCCGGTCCACCACGATGTGCACGCCCTGGCTCGGCGCGACCATCGCCTTCACGGGCCTGTGGATCGCTTCCCCATCCTTCTGCCGCAATTCGTCCACCCAGACCCCAGCCGCGTTGATCACGCAACCCGCATCGATGTCGAAACGCGCGCCCGTCTCCTTGTCCTCGCAGGTGAGGCCGATCACCTTCCCGGATTCGTGGCGCAAACCGGTCGCGCTGCAGTAGTTGACGACCAGCGCCCCGCGCGCTGCGGCCGTGCGAGCCAAGGCAAGGGCCAGCCGCGCGTCGTCGAATTGCCCGTCCCAATACTTCACCCCGCCCTTCAAGCCATCCGGCCGCGCGGTGGGCAGGCATGCGAGCGTTTCGCGGCGGCTCAGGAATTCCGTCGGCCCCAGCCCGGCCTTGCCGGCCAGCGCGTCGTACATCTTGAGGCCCGCGCCATAGAAAGGCGTTTCCCACAGGCGGTAGGAAGGCATGACGAAGGGCAAGGGCTGGGCGAGGTGCGGCGCGTTGTGGAGCAGCGTCGTGCGCTCATGAAGGGCCTCCCTCACCAGCGCGATGTTTCCCTGCGCGAGATAGCGCACGCCGCCGTGCACGAGCTTGGTGGCACGCGAGGAAGTACCCTTCGCGAAGTCTTCGGCCTCCACAAGGACCACCGAGAAGCCGCGAGCCGCTGCGTCCAGGGCCACGCCGAGGCCGGTCGCACCGCCCCCGATGATGGCCACGTCGTACTTCTTCGGGCGGCCGAGTTGCGCAATCAGATCCTGTCGATTCATGCAGCCGATTGTCCCCGAGCATCCGCCGTGTGCGGCGGTAGACTCGCCGCATGAGTGAAAACACTGCTTCGGCCATCGCGTTCGTCGGCGGCGGGAACATGGCCAGCGCGATCATCGGCGGGCTGATACGCCAGGGCATGGATGCGGGGCTGATCGAGGTGGTGGAGCCCTTTCCGGAGGCGCGCGACAGGCTGCGGGCGCAATTCGGGCTGCGCGCCCAGCCCGAAGCAGGTCCGCACCTGCGTCGCGCAGGCCTGGTCGTCTGGGCCGTAAAGCCGCAAACTTTCAAGGAAGCGGCACTCCAATCCCGCGTGCACACCGCCTCGGCCTTGCACCTGAGCGTCGCGGCGGGGATCCGCTCCGACAGCATTGCCGCGTGGCTCGGCACCCAACGCATCGTGCGCTCCATGCCCAATACGCCCGCCCTCGTCGGCAAGGGGATGACCGCCCTCTTCGCGCGGCCGGGTGTATCCCCGGAAGACAAGTCCTGGGTGGAGCGCGTCATCGCCACGACCGGCGACTCGCTATGGGTGAACCGCGAAGAGGACCTCGACGCCGTCACCGCCCTGTCGGGATCCGGGCCCGCGTACGTGTTCTTCTTCCTCGAAGCGATGACGGATGCCGGCATCGACATGGGCCTGACGCGCGAACAGGCGCATCGCCTCGCAGTCGGCACCTTCGTCGGCGCGTCCGAGCTCGCGCGCGCGTCGGACGAGTCGCCCGAAGTACTTCGGCAGCGCGTCACGTCCAAGGGCGGCACGACCTACGCCGCGATCACCTCGATGGAGCGGGACGGCATGAAGGCGCTCTTCTCGAAGGCACTGCACGCCGCCCGCGACCGCGCCAAGGAACTGGGCGACGAGTTCGGCGCCTAGGCGCGCAGCGCGTAGCCGGCCACCACGCCGACGAACACGGCGAACCCCACCCAGTGATTCAACCGGAAGGCCTTGAAGCAGCCTTCGCGGCCCCTGCCCCGGATCAACGTGTAGTGCCACAGGGCCTGTGCCCCCGCCGCAGCAGACGTCGCCGCGATGACCCATCCATCGATGCGGCCCACCAGCACGCAGGCCCAGATCGCCAGATAGACCGCGTAGCAGCCCATCACCACCGGCACGTCGGCGCGGCCGAGGGTGATCGCGGACGTCTTCATCCCGATGCGCAGGTCGTCGTCGCGGTCCACCATCGCATATTCGGTGTCGTACGCCAGCACCCAGAACAGGTTCCCCAGCAGCAGCACCCATGCGGTGAGGGGCACGCGCGACTGAACCGCCGCAAATGCCATGGGAATGCCGAAGCTGAAGGCGACGCCCAGCACCGCCTGCGGCATCGACACATAGCGTTTCGCGTACGGATAGACCACCGCGATCGCCAACGCGGCGAAGGACCATGCGATCGTCACTGCGTTGGTGGTCAACACCAGGCCGAACGCCGCGAGCGCCAGCACCGCGCCCAGCCCCAAGGCTTCCCGCGTCGAGATGGCGCCCCGCGTCACGGGCCGCTGCGCGGTCCGCTTGACATGCCGATCGAAATCGCGATCCGCCACGTCATTCACGCAGCAGCCGGCGCTGCGCATGAGGATCGTGCCGAGGAAGAACACCGCCAAGAGATGCCACCCTGGAAATCCTTGCGCGGCGATCCACAGCGCGGAGAGTGACGGCCACAGCAGGAGCAGCCAGCCGGCCGGCCGATTCCAGCGGATCAGGTCCAGGTACAGCGAGAGCTTGGCCCGCGCCTGCATCACAGGCCGAGACGGCGCAGGTCCAGCTGCGATCCCCGCATCGGCGGACACCAGAAGTAGGCGCCGTTGACCGGCTTGGAGATCGCGAACATGGCATCGACCACGCCGTCGTCATGGCCCGCCATCCGCTTCATCTGCGCCTCGAACGCGTAGTGGGAGCGCCCGAACGCCACGAACATCAACCCGGCCTGCATGCTCATCATCCAGGGCATGGAGCGCCGCAGCATGAACGCCGGGGGGTCGAAATCTTCCTGCGCGGTGCGCCTGACGTGCGCGGACGTGGGGGAATCGTCGAGCTCCTCGTTGTCGCTGCGGCGGCGGCCGAAGTGCTTGTCCTGGTCCGGGCCCGCCAGCGCCTCGAACGCGTCGAGGTCGTGCACCCATTGCTGCACGGCGACGAAGCTCGATCCGTCCAGGCCATCGCCCAGGCCGGCGACGAATGCTGCTTCCTTCGCTGCGTCACCCGTCGGATTCTCCGTGCCGTCTTCGTAGCCAGTCAGGTCGCGTCCATGCCCGCTCTTGCCCAGCGAATGCCGAAAGGCATCCACCACATGACGCACGGCGAAAGTCGGCGCCAATGCCTTCTGCACCTTGCGCGTGAGGTGCAGAAGGTCGCCGAGGTCGTCGCCGCGGACCCAGCACCACAGCGTGCCGGGCGTGGACGGCACCTTGACGCCGTGGCCCGACAGGTCCGGGAATTCGTGGAGGCCCGGCACCTCCGCGCCCAGCGCATCGACCAGGGCGGGACCGATGCCTAGCACGACATCGCTGCCATTGACCAGCGGCGACAGGCGCGCGAGTGCATCCTTGACGCCCTGCGCGCCTCCGCTGTCGTGCGAGAGCTGGAAAGTCACGTACCGCGCCACGGCGGGCACGGAATCGAGGATGCCGGGTTGGTACAGCGTATTCATCGTCGTAGGCTCGAAAAAGGGGATCGGGTTTCAGGAAAGACGCGTGACGCCCGGCAATTCACAGGCGTAGATCGCGTTGCGCAGGGCGGCGATGGCTTCGTAGCGAGTGAAGCTGCGGCGCCACGCGAGCACCACGCGCCGGACAGGAGGGTCCCCGTCGAACGGAATGTATTTGATGAAGGACTGGTCTTCCTTGCGGCGCCGCGGACGGCTCTCGAGCGCGTCCTTCGGCAAGGACAGGCGAGGCACCAGCGTCACGCCCATGCCGGCCGCCACCATGTGCTTGATGGTCTCGAGCGACGAGCCCTCGAAACTTTTGCGGATGCCCTCGGCATCGCTGGAAAAGCGCGCGAATTCCGGGCAGACCTCGAGCACGTGGTCGCGAAAGCAGTGGCCGGTGCCCAGCAGCAGCATCGTCTCGCTCTTGAGCTCCTGCGAGGTGATCGTCTTCTTCTGCGCCAACGCATGGTTGCTCGGCACCGCCGCGAGGAAAGGTTCGTCGTAGAGCTGTGCCACCGCCAGCCCGGTGTCCGGGAAGGGCTCGGCCATGATGGCGCAATCGATGTCCCCGGTGCGCAACATCTCCAGCAACTTCACCGTGAAGTTCTCCTGCAGCATCAGCGGCATCTGCGGCGTGCGCGAGATCGCTTCGCGCACGAGGTCCGGCAGCAGGTAGGGGCCGATCGTGTAGATCACGCCCAGCTTCAACGGGCCGGCCAGCGGATCCTTGCCGCGCTTGGCGATCTCCTTGATGCTCGCGGCCTGCTCCAGCACGCTTTGCGCCTGGCGCACGATGTCCTCGCCCAGCGGGGTCACCGTCACTTCGTTGGCGCTGCGCTCGAAGAGCTTGACCTCCAGCTCATCCTCGAGCTTCTTGATCGCCACCGACAACGTGGGCTGCGAGACGAAGCACGCCTCCGCCGCCTTGCCGAAATGCTTTTCCCGCGCGACGGCGACGATGTACTTGAGTTCGGTGAGGGTCATCGTTCAGGCCTTGAGGTAGTCCGATTTTCCACCGAACCAGCGCCCGGCGTGCCGCTCGGCCAATTGCGGATGGCGATCGAGCATCATCGGCGCCATCTCGCGCGCCCAGGACAGCAGTTCGCCGTCGGTGGCCAGATCCGCGAAGCGCAGCAGCGGCGCACCCGACTGGCGCGCGCCGAGGAACTCCCCCGGCCCGCGGATTTCCAGGTCGCGCCGCGCGATCTCGAATCCGTCGGACGTCTGCGCCATCGCCTTCAGGCGCGACCGCGCGGTCTCGCCCAGGCGCCCGCTGTCGCCGGCGGAAAACAGCAGGATGCACGCCGATGCCGCGGCTCCCCGGCCCACGCGGCCGCGCAGCTGGTGCAGCTGCGAGAGCCCGAACCGCTCGGCATGCTCGATCACCATGAGCGACGCATTGGGCACGTCCACGCCGACCTCGATGACCGTGGTCGACACGAGCACGCCCATCTGCCCGCTGGTGAAGAGCTGCATCACCGCCCGCTTCTCCGGGACGGGCATCCGCGAATGCAGCAATCCCACCATCACGCCCGGCAACGCGGCGCCGAGGCTCTCGTGCGTGGCGGTCGCATTGGTGAGGTCGAGCGCCTCGCTTTCCTCGATGAGCGGACACACCCAGTACACCTGCCGTCCCTGCGCGAGCTGCGACCGGATGCGTTCGATGACCTCGTCGCGCCGCGCATCCGCGATCAGCTTGGTGACCACCGGCGTGCGCCCGGGGGGCAGTTCGTCGATCGTGGACACGTCGAGGTCGGCGTAGTAGCTCATGGCCAGCGTCCGCGGGATCGGTGTCGCGGACATCATGAGCAGGTGCGGCTCCTGTTCATCGTGCGTCATCTTCGCCCGCAGGGCCAGGCGCTGCGCGACGCCGAAGCGGTGCTGCTCGTCGATCACCGCCAGCGCCAGCCGCTTGAACTGCACCTGCTCCTGGATCACCGCGTGCGTGCCCACGACGAGGGCAGCCTCCCCGTTGGCGATGAGCGCGAGCATCTCCGCGCGTTCCTTCTTCTTCTGGCTGCCGGTGAGCCACGCGACGCGAAGGCCCCGCGGCGCGAGCAGCGGCTCCAGCCATCCGATCAATTTCCTGAAATGCTGCTCGGCGAGGATTTCGGTGGGCGCCATCAGCGCGCATTGCCAGCCGGCGTCGATGGCCACGGCCGCCGCGATCGCCGCGACGATCGTCTTGCCTGAGCCGACATCCCCCTGCAGCAGGCGGTGCATGGGCACGGACCTCGCGAGGTCGCGCGCGATCTCGTCGCCCACGCGCCGCTGCGCCGCGGTGAGCTGGAACGGCAGGGCCGCGAGCAGCTGCTCGTGCAAACCGTCCGGCTTCGCAGGCAGTGCGGGCGCGCGCAGCGCGGCCCGTTCGCGCTTGCTCTCGAGCTGCGACAGCTGCTGGGCGAGCAGTTCCTCGGCCTTCAGGCGCTGCCAGGCGGGATGGGTCCGGTCTTCCAGCGTGGCCAGGGACACGTCGGGCGCGGGCTGGTGCAGGAAGGCCAGGGCCTCGCGCAGGTCCCACAGATGCGGCCTGAGCGCCTGGGTGACGCCGGGAGGAAAGGTATCGGACAAGTCGGCGCGCGCGAGGCCGCCGAGCACCGCCTTGCGCAGGTAGGCCTGGGGCAGCGTGGCGACGGTCGGGTAGATGGGGGTCAGTGCCGTCGGCAGATCGCCCCCCGCGGGCCTGAACGTGGGATGCGCCATCTGCCAGCCGAGAAAGCCACCCTTGAGCTCGCCGCGCAGCCGGATGCGGCTGCCGACCGCCAGCGCCTTCTGCTGCGAGGGATAGAAATTGAAGAAGCGCAGCACGCAGGTGTCGCTGCCGTCATCCACCGTCACCACCAGCTGCCGCCGTGGCCGGTACGCAATCTCGCAGGCGGTCACCGTCGCCTCGATCTGCACGGACTCCCCTTCGCGCGCATCGCGCAGCTTCACGATGCGGGTCTCGTCCTCGTACCGCAGGGGCAGGTGAAGCGCGAGGTCGATGTCGCGCGCGAGGCCCATCTTCAACAAGGCTTTCTGGGGCGCGGACAGGGCCGGGGCGGCGGGCATGGGACAATTCTGCCTTCTCCCATCCCCCCAACTTGGCACGGGTCCGTCCAACCCTCAAGCATGCGCACCTTCACCACCGGCGATTTCGATTTCGCCCTGCCCCCCGAACTGATCGCCCAGCACCCCGCACCGGAGCGAAGCGCCTCGCGCCTGCTCGACGCCACGGGGGACGCTCCCGCCGATCGCATCTTCCGTGACCTTCCCGCGCTGCTGTCCCGCGGCGATCTCCTGGTCTTCAACGACACCAAGGTCGTGAAGGCTCGGCTCTTCGGCGAAAAGCCCACGGGCGGCAAGGCGGAACTCCTGATCGAGCGCGTGCTGCAAGACAACGAAGCGGTCGCGCACGTGAAGGTGAGCAAGAAGCCCCCGGTGGGCACGACACTCGCGATGCACGGGGGATTCAGCGCCACGCTCCTCGGGCGCTGGCCCGATGCGGATGGGCCGCTGTTCCGGTTTCGATTCAGCGAGGACCCCTACGCGCTCATGGAGCGGCACGGCCACGTGCCCCTGCCCCCCTACATCGAGCACGGCGACACCGCGGAAGACGAGCGGCGCTACCAGACCGTCTTCGCGCGCAACCCCGGCGCAGTCGCGGCGCCCACGGCGGCGCTGCATTTCGACGAAGCGCTGCTCGCCGAGCTAGAGGCCCGCGGCGTGCAGCGCGCGAGCGTCACGCTGCATGTGGGCGCGGGCACGTTCCAGCCGATGAAGACCGAGAACATCGCGGAGCACCGCATGCACAGCGAGTGGTACGACATCCCCGCGGCGACGCAGGACGCGATCGCGCGGACGCGCGCGGGCGGCGGGCGGATCGTCGCCGTCGGCACCACGACGGTCCGCACGCTCGAATCCTGGGCGGCCACCGGCATCGCCAGCGGCGACACCAGCATCTTCATCACCCCGGGCTTCGAGTACCGCGTCGTCGACCGGCTCATCACCAACTTCCACCTGCCGCGCTCGACCTTGCTGATGCTCGTGAGCGCCTTCGCCGGCTACGACCGCATCATGGCCGCGTACCGCCATGCCATTGCGCGGGGCTACCGCTTTTTCAGCTATGGCGACGCCATGCTGCTCGATCGCCTTTGATACCGACCTCATGCTCCACTTCGAACTCCTGAAAACCGACGGCCACGCGCGCCGCGGCCGCCTCACGCTCAATCACGGCGTGGTCGAAACGCCGATCTTCATGCCCGTGGGGACGTACGGCACCGTCAAGGGCGTCACGCCCCGCTCGCTCGAGGAGATGGGTGCGCAGATCATCCTGGGCAACACCTTCCACTTGTGGATGCGCCCGGGCCTGGACGTCCTGAAGCAATTCGGCGGCTTGCACCGCTTCGAATCGTGGAGCAAGCCGATCCTCACGGACTCCGGCGGGTTCCAGGTGTGGAGCCTAGGCGAGATGCGCAAGATCAGCGAGGAAGGCGTGAAGTTCGCCTCTCCCGTCAACGGCGACAAGCTGTTCCTCACGCCCGAGATCTCGATGCAGATCCAGACCCTGCTGAACAGCGACATCGTGATGCAGTTCGACGAGTGCACGCCCTACGACACCAAAGGTCACGTCACCACCGAGGCCGAGGCGCGTGTCTCCATGGAGCTGAGCCGGCGCTGGGCGCTGCGCTGCAAGGACGAATTCGCGCGGCTGGAAAATCCCAACGCCCTCTTCGGCATCGTGCAGGGCGGCATGTTCGAGCACCTTCGCGAGGAATCGCTCGACGCCCTCGTCGAGATGGACTTCCCCGGCTACGCGGTCGGCGGCGTCAGCGTCGGCGAGCCGAAGGAGGAAATGCTGCGCATCATGGCGCACACGCCGCACCGGCTGCCGGCGGGCAAGCCGCGCTACCTGATGGGCGTGGGCACGCCGGAAGACCTGGTCGAAGGCGTGGCCCAGGGGGTGGACATGTTCGACTGCGTCATGCCCACGCGCAATGCGCGCAACGGCCACCTGTTCACGCGTTTCGGCGACTTGAAGATCCGAAACGCCAAGCACCGCACTGACGAGAGACCGCTGGACGAAACGTGCACCTGCTACACGTGCTCGAATTTCTCACGCGCGTACCTGCATCACCTGGAGCGCTGCGGCGAGATGCTGGGGCCGATGCTCGCCACGATCCATAACCTGCATTACTACCTGAACCTGATGCAGGAGGTGCGCGACGCGCTGGAAGCCGGCGCCTTCGCCGCATTCGTGGCGCGATTCAGGCAAGACAGGCAACGAGGCGTTTGATCCATGGGTGACCGCGAATCGAAGTACGTGACTTCTTCCCGGCCGGTGAATCTGCGGACAGCCATGCGGGACGCCGCGCCGCCCGACCCGCCCGTCAATACCGTGCTGCGCGACCGCATTGCCGCGGCGCAAGCCAGGGCACGCCTGGGAAGTCCGTTGGCGGAGCAGGTTCGTTCGCGCGCTCCCGATGCAACGCGGCTTCAGCCAACGGCTATCGCCGCTGCCCTCTTCGCCACGGCCTGCGGTGCCGCAGCACTCTTCGCATTGATCCAGGGCTTGCCGCTGGCGGGAATGGCTGCGGGAGCGGGCGTGATCGCCGGCTGCTTCCTGGTGTGGCACGCACAGCGCAGGCCCCCGCGAGCGCCGGCGGGCGAAGCACCTCCACTGTTCGACCACGCCAGTCTCCAGGCGCTCGACCGGATGCTGGCCGAGGTCGCCGTGGAAATCCCCGAGCACATCGCCTTGCAGCTGGCGGAGTTCAACCGGATGGTTGTTCGCCTCTCAGGTCAGGCCGCGGTCGCCGATGGCGAATTCACCCTGGAAGACCGCATGTACATCACGGAGTGCGTGCGCCGCTACCTGCCCGACACGCTGCAAGCCTACCTCGCGATCCCGTCGGATCGCCGCGATGCCGTCTTGCTGGAGGGCAACCGGAGCGCGGCGGACCTGCTGGCGCAACAACTCGAGTTGCTGAGAGGCGAACTCGAACAACGCGAAGCCAGGCTCGCAAGAAGCGCCGCCGATTCGCTGTTGCGGCAACAACGCTTCCTGCAGGCGAAGCGAAAGCCCTGAGGATCAGGCGGCCGCGCCCGGCTGCGTTTTCACGGTGCCGCTGCCGCGCGCCATCAGGTCCGCTTCGTGCCTGTCGCGCACGGTCTTGGCCAGCGTGAACGTGGAGCTGACGAGGAACAACCACGCCACGATCATGTAGTTCTTCTGCCATGCCGGGATGTTCATGCGGTAGAGGCCCCAGCCGGTGAGCGCGATGGCGGCGGCGAAGGCGACCCACACCGACATCACCCAGGCGGCGGTATCGACCTGGCCATCGCGGTTGTCGCGCAGGGTCTTGGCGACGGTGAAGCTCGCGAACAGGCAGAAGAAGAGCCCGATGGCAAGGAAGGCACGGTCCAGTTCCTGACCCGGCAACTGGATCACGCCGGCACCCGCGGAAAACAAGGCGATGGCGAAGGACGCCCACACCTGGAGCCGCCAGCCGTGGGTGTCGCGTTGCATGATGTATTGGGTAGCCATGATTTTTTCTTTCTGTGGGGATGGATCGATGGAATGCGGCGTTCAGAGGGCGACGGGCCCGGCCAGGGCCGCCGTGGCGGCCTCGCGCGCCTGACGCTGGCGCGTGCGATCGACGTACTGGTCGGCCTTGGCAATCTGCTCCTTGATGATCGTGTTGTTCTGTCCCATCACCTCGATCGCCTTGGTCCGGAAGTCGTCCATGGCGTCCATGGCCTTGAAGGTCTGGTCGAACATCTCCTGGAGCTTCTCGATGCCGATCATCGGGTTCTGGGCGAATTGGGTCGTCCTTTCCACGTGCGTGTTCAACTGCCGGCCCGTCTCCGCGATCAGGCCCTCGATCGACGCGTTGACGCCCTGCAGCATCTCCATCGTCGCGATCTGGTTGCCGGTCGCGCGCGCCACCGTCTGCGCCACGGCCAACGCGCTCATGCCGGTCGTGGCGATGCGGCTGCACCCGTTCATCATTTCGCGGCCTGTCTTCTTGAGCACGTCCAGTGCAAGGTAGCCGTTGGTGCACACGGCCTGCTGCGTCAGCATGTCCTGCAGGTTCTGCCGCGCGTAGAAGAGAACTTCCTGTTCGAGCGCCTTGGCGCGCGCGGCATCGGTGGACTTCAGCGCTTCGACCTTGTCATGCAGGCGCTCGTCCAGCGTCGCCGCGAAGTGAATCGCCGCGGCCAGCTTCTGCATGGCTTCCCACAACTTCGCCCGCGTCGCCTCCAGGTCGACCACATCCCGCTGCATGTCGTCGCGCGCCGCGTACAGCTGCTGCATGCTGGTCTGGAGCTGGCCCGAGGCGCCCTGGTACTTGCGGAAGTAAGCCTGCAGCTTGTTGCCGTAGGGAATCAGCCCGAGCAATTTCTGCGGCTGGAACAGGTCGCCTTCCTTGCCCGGGTTCAACTGGTCGAGGTGGGCGCGCATCTGCTGGATCGCCTTGAATGCGCTGCTGTCCTCGACCCCCGCAAAGTTGCGCTGGAGGAGACGCCCCTGCATAAGGCCGGACGCCACGGACACCTCCTCGCGGCCCAACGCGAACGCGCTATCCAGCCGGGCCTTGAAAGCCTCGCTCTGCACGTCCTCGTGGAGCAGGCCGTCCATGAAGCGGTCGACCTGGTCCTCCACCGCGGCCTTGGTGTCCGGTTTGAGCGGCATCACGGACTTCGCGGCTTGCTCCCCGATGGGAAAGATGACTTCGGGTGGCGTGAGCCGGAATGCCGATTCCGGACTCGTGATGGGCGCGGGCCCGCTTTCTGTGGACACAGTTCCTCCTCCTTGGTTAAGAAAACGCAGCGGGCGAAGTCAGCCCGAGGCCAGCAGGCGTGCGACGGCGCCCTGCAGCACGGCAGGCTGCACCTGCGATGCGGGCACCGCCGCGCCGACGTTCAGCCCGACCCGGCTGAACATCCCGCGCCGGAACGGCCGCACCATGGCGCCGCCCTCTTCGATGCGGCTGAAATACGAGCCCCACAGGTTCGTCAGCGCCATCGGAATGACAGGCACCGGCTCCCGCTCCAGGATCTTCATGATCCCGCCCTTGAATTCCTGCAGGTTCCCGTCGCGGGTGATCGCGCCTTCCGGGAAGATCGCGAGCAGGTCGCCTTCCCGCAGCACCCTGGCCGCCGCATCGAATGCGGCCTCGTACGCCACCGGGTCTTCATTGCGTGGCGCGATGGGGATCGCCTTCGCCAGCCTGAACAGCCAGCCCAGCACCGGGACCTTGAAGATGCGGTGGTCCATGACGAAGCGGATCGGCCGGGGGCTCGCGGCCATCAGCAAGATGGCATCGACGAAGCTCACGTGATTGCACACGAGCACGGCCGCGCCTTCCGTCGGGATGTTCTCTTCGCCCTTCACGTCGAAGCGGTAGGCGAAGCGGGAAGCCACCCACGCGACGAAGCGCAGCAGGTATTCCGGCACGAGCATGAAGATGTAGAAGGCGACCACCGCATTGGCGAGCCCGACCAGCAGGAAGATCTGCGGGATCGTCATCCCGGCGCCGAGCAGGGCGCCCGCGATGACGGAACTCGCGATCATGAACAGCGCGTTCAGGATGTTGTTGGCAGCGATGATGCGCGCCCGGTGCGTGGGCTGGCTGCGCAGCTGGATGAGCGCGTACATCGGCACGCTGTACAGGCCCGCGAACAGGCTGAGTAGCGCCAGGTCCGCCATGACACGCCAGTGCGCGCCGATGCCGAGGAATTGCGACAGCGTGAGGCCCGACGCCGGTGGAAGCCCGCGCGATGCGAAGTACAGGTCGACGGCAAACACGCTCATGCCGATCGCGCCGAGCGGCACCAGCCCGATCTCCACGTGGCGGCGCGACAGCACTTCGCACAGCAGCGAGCCCGTGCCGATACCGATGGAGAACACCACCAGCAGCAAGGAGGCCACCTGCTCGTTCCCGTGCAGGACTTCCTTCGCGAAGCTGGGGAACTGGCTGAGGAATACCGCGCCGAAGAACCACATCCAGCTGATGCCCAGGAGCGAGCGGAATACAACCAGGTTGCCGTGCGCGAGCTTGAGGTTGCGCAGCGTCTCCGTCACCGGGTTGAAATTGACTTTCAGTCCCGGATCGGTGGCAGGCGCCGACGGGATGAACTGCGCGATGCCGCGCCCGACGATGGCGAGCAGCACGCAGGCGATGGCGACGTCGCGGCGGCCGGTATCGGGGATGGCGACGATCAACCCGCCGACCACGTTGCCCAGCAGGATGGCGACGAAGGTCCCCATCTCCACCATGCCGTTGCCGCCCGTGAGTTCGCGCTCGTTCAGCACCTGGGGCAGCAACGCGAACTTCACCGGCCCGAAGAGCGTGGAGTGCAGGCCCATGAGGAAGGTGCAGAGCAGGAGGATCGCGACGTTGTCCGTGGCGAAGCCGGCGGCCGCGATGATCATGATCGCGACCTCCAGGTTCTTCACGAAGCGGATCATGGTCGTCTTGTCGTACTTGTCCGTGAGCTGCCCGCTGGTGGCCGAAAACAGCAGGAAAGGCAGGATGAACAGCGCGCCGATCACGAGGCCGGCCATCTTCGGCTCCAGCCAGCCGACCTGCAGCTGGTAAGTCACCATCACGGTGAAGGCGAACTTGAAGAGGTTGTCGTTGGCGGCCCCCGCGAACTGCGTCCAGAAGAACGGCGCGAAGCGCCGTTGCCGCAGCAGCGCGAACTGGTTGGGGTGCTCGCCGGCCGGTGCGGCAGCGACGCCTTGGGCGGTACGCGTTGTCATGAATTGGTTTCCATAATTCGGGTTACATTCTGCCTTGGTTTGCAAACAGGTCCAAGTGCGGACAGGACAGGGAAGGCAGCGAGAGCCGCGAGCATGTGCTTGATCGTGTGGCCAGACACTGCACCACCCGTGAGCACGAACACCTCGTGGTCGGCCACTTCGAACATTTTGCCCAGCGCATAGGCGGCGATCACCCATGCCCAGCGGATGGGAAGGGCGGAGTGCCGCGCGTTCGCACCATGAAAGGCCACGACGAGGAGCATGCCCCCGAACTGGATCACGGCCCAGGGCCCTGCGTCACCGGAACTCGATGCGTGCAAGGCTGCGGCCGGCGCAGCCCACAGCACGACGAAAGCAAGCAGAGCGCCGGCGCGTTCGCTGACGCGATTTGCGGCTGCCAAACCCAGCAAGCCGGCAAACGCGACGGACATTCCGATGCGATCCACAGCCAGGCTCTCGTCGTCCGGCTGCAGGTGATACCAGCTCGACGCGAAGGCGGTGAAAACCAGGCCGGCAAAGAACAGGCCGGCCAGTGCGCGTTCCGTAACACGGGCGCCGGAGCCCGCCCGTGCGAGCGAAAGCAGGCCAGCCACGCCCATCACGGCGAAGGGGAGGTTCGACAGAACATCCCCGGCGAACGGGATTCCCCCCAGGGCGCGCGCATCGGCGAAATGGTGATATCCGGCAGGTAAGGCCACAGCGGGCCCAAGCAGCGCGAAGAGCGACATGCAGGCGACGGCGGCTAGCAAGGCGAGCTCCGCTTTCGAAAGACGAGACATCATGGAGATTCCTTTCATCGACGAACGCGCCGACTATGCGCAGCCGCCCCGCTCGAAGGGCGCGCAATTGGGCTAAATTCCAGCATCCCTCCACCTCGGGTATCGCCTGCCGATACCACCCCTTCATGAGCACCACCGCAGATCTCGTCACCCTCCTCAAGAAGGAATTGAAGTCCGCGCAAATGACCTACGCCGATCTCGCGGTGGCCCTCGGCATGGCCGAGTCCAGCGTCAAACGCATGCTCGCCAAGGGCGACATGCCGCTGTCCCGCATCGACGCGATCTGCCGCGCGCTGAAGATGGATTTCGCGGAACTGGCGCGGCGCGTCGCGGATGCGCAGCCCCTGCTCAAGGAATTGACGCAGGAGCAGGAGCGCGCCGTGGTCGCGGACAAGAAACTGCTGCTCTGCGCGATCTGCGTCCTCAGCCAATGGACGCTGGAGCAGGTCACGGGCACCTACCGCCTGAGCGAAGCCGAGTGCGTCAAGTACCTCGTGCAGCTCGATCGCATCGGCATCATCGAGCTGCGCCCGCTCAACCGCTACCGGCTCAAGCTCGCCAAGACCTTCCGCTGGCGGCCCCACGGGCCGGTGATGAACTATTTCCGGGAAAACGCGTTGCTCGATTATTTTTCCGGCGGCTTCGACGGGCCCGGTGAGGGGCTGCTGCTCGTGCACGGTTCCGTGAGCCGCGGCCTCGCCCCGTCTTTCCTGGAACGCATGCAGCGCGTGGCGCAGGACTTCGCGCAACAGCACCAGGCGGACCAGCGCATGCAGGAGAAAGACAAGGAGGGCTACACGCTGCTCCTGGCGATGCGCAGTTGGGAATTCGAGGCGTTCACGGCCTTGCGCCGTTGAACCCGCGCGTCAGATGAGGCTACCCGGCCCGGTTTCCAGCACGCGTGACGGCACGAGGTCGTCGCTGCTCTCGCTCACGAAATCCTCCTCGGGCTCATCGGCATCGAGGTAGTTCAGGCGCGCGCGCATGCTTTCGCGGTCCATCGTTTCCGTGAGATGAGAGAAGCGCGCCTCGCGCTCCGGTTTCTGGAGCAGGCGCTTGAACTCCACGCGCATCACGTTGCGCGTGCGGATCCAGTAGTCGGCGCGGCGGGTCTGGCGCGCACGCTTCTCCGGCGACAGCGCGGTCGCGGCAAGCTTCTCGTCCGAGTTGAGCGGAACCACGACCCAACCGCGCGGCCCGGGCTTGCAATCGAAGTGATCCCACAGCGCGTCGTAGCTCGCGAAGACCCGCTGCCCCGAGTCCCGGTTGCGCTTCTTCAGGCGATAGCTCCAGTGGTGCAGCCGGTGCGCCGCCGGATCGAGCCCCACCAGATGCAGATTCCAGTAGCGCGCGAGTTCCTGCGCGACGCGCACCAGCAGCACCGCCGGCTTCCATCCCTGCAGCGCCTGGTTCAGCTCCATGGGGCTCAGGCGCTGCACCGGATGCCGTTGGCCGCGCACGCCGCCGATGACGAGGCAGGCCTTGTCGTCGATGCGGAACCGGCTGAAGGCCAGCACCGCGATCTCCATCGGCTGCGCCCTGTTCTGCACGTCCGCGGCGCGCTGCAGGGTCAGCGTGAGCAGCATTTCGCCCTCCGGGCTTTGCAGCGGCGCCGGCTCGAGCTGCAGGCGCATGTAGTCATAGCCGCGCGGCGCCGTGAGTTCGACCAGCTCGAGCGCGCCGCCGGAGGCGATCTGCTCGAAGGCCGCGCGATGGAACGCGGTTTCGAGCCAGTCCATGTGGTCGATCAACTGCACCACGCGCTCGCTGAAGCCGGTGCCGAGCTTCACGTAGGGACGGATGGCCCGCAGGTAGTGGGACCGCAGGTCTTGAACGACACCGCGCGAATGCAATTCGCAGGCGACCGCCATCCATCGCTTCATGGCGGGTGCATGCCCGAAAGTCGCGCGCAGCGACCGCCACACCATGCGCGCACGCGACGTCCCGCCACCGGCGGCCTCGGGCCGCCACGCCCATTTCATCGCGTCCCAGATGCCCGGGATCTGCTTGAACGTACTTGCCATGTCTACCTGAATACCGTGAGGACGCCCGTATAGCCGTAGAGGTGATCGCGCGCAATTTCCCCACCCGCGAAAAACCCGACCAGGGGCACGTCGCCGAGCGCACGGCGCACGATCTGCAGTTCCGCGCTGGGGCCGCCGAAGTGCGGGCCGCCGCGCCCGGCGCAGCTCACGTAGATCGCCCCCGCGATGCGGCGGTCCGCGCTCGGACCGGCCAGCGCTTCCGGCGCCGCCAGGGCAGCGGCGACGGGAAGGCTCATCTCTTCGGGCTCGAGCTCTTCGCGGATCTCGGCGCAGATGCGGATCAGGTCCGCGCGGGCGGCTTGCGCGTCGCGCCGGCAAAAGGCCATGCGCATGCCGGCCTCGACGTGATCGGCCACGGCCACGCCGCTGCGATTCGGGTCGAGCCCGATGATGTGGCGCACCAGCACGTCCGCGCCGAAGTTGCCGGTGCGCGCGACCGCGTCGCTGCCCGGTTGCGTGAGGCCCACGAGCGTGGCGCGCAGCAACGCCATCGCCTCCTGCGGGCGGTCGAGCGAAATGCCGGTATCGCGCAGGAGCACGTCGAGCGCGGGTTCGCCGTCGAGTTGGGTGATCACGTTGCCGTCGGCCCCCGTGATCACGCGCTGCGGCGCGACCGGCTGGCATCCCTGGGTGACGCGCGACACCAGCGAGATGCCCTCGCCGAACGCGACCCCGGAGAGCCCGCCGCGAAACACCCCGCCGGCCGCCCCATGGCCCTTGATATTGCCGTTGCCGCCGACAGCGAACTGCACGGCGTCGGTGCGGCTCGCCGCGAGGCCCCCGAAGAGGTAACCCGTGGCCGTGCGTTGCGCCATCTCCGCGACCAGCTCCGCCACGTCGGGCGTGCGAGCGTCGGCATGCACGAGCGCCGTGTGCGGCTCGAAGCCCATGCCTTCGCCCACGCCGAGCGGCGCGACGCCCGAGAAGACGCGGTACTGGTCGGTGGGGAGCTCGCACAGCATCACCGCGAGCGCGGGCTCGTCGAAATACTCCACGTTGGTCGAGGAGATGCCCACGCCCACGGTGCCGGACCAGTCGGTGATCTCCGGCAGCTCGGCGCCCAGGTGGTCGAGGATGTCCTGTGCGTGCCCGGCGTAATGGTCCGTGATGTACAGCAGGCCCAGCGTGGGCGAGCGAGCGTAATCGTGCAGCGCCATCTGGGCGCGCACCTGCGCCAGCACCAGGCCGGCGGCCATCTGCCATTGCGGGTGCGTCGCGTGACCGAAGGGAAAGAGCTTCATGGCGTCAGCGCGATGCCGCTTTCTTCGCGGGAGCCCGGGCGGCGCGCTTGGCAGCCGGCTTGCGCTTGCCGGCCATCGAGCCGGTCGCGGCTTTCGCCATGCCGGTGGCGGTTTTCATCGCCTCCTTCGCGACGCCGGTGGCCATGTTCTTCGCGGTGTCCATGGCGGTCTGCGCTGCGGCGTCCTTCATCGCGGATGCGGCGATCTGCTGGAACTGCTGCGTGAGCGCGCCCCACCACTGCATCGGATCGACCACGCCGGCCGGCGCGTTCCCGGCGCCCTTCCCGGACTTGCGCGCGGCACGAGCCTTGTCGACCGCACCGGTGGCCGCGTCCGTGATCGTGCGCGCGGTGTCCGCGGCCTTTCCCCCGGCCTTCTGCACGCCGGTGAACACGGTGTCGGCTGCCTTCAACTTCAGCGCGTTGGCGACGTCGCCCATGTTGAAGTTCATGCCCTTGAGCGTGGCGAGGGTCATCTTCTGCACTTCGAGCGCCTGGATCGTCGCGCCGAGCGCCTTGGAATTCTGGTCCAGCCAGAAGTGCACGGCCTTGAGCTCCTGCAGGCGCTTGTCGAGCTCCTCCACGTTCAGGGTCGGCGCGATCCAGTTGGAAAGGTTCGGCATCTGCGGCAAGGTCTGCGACGCGCCCTTGGCGATGTTCTGCAGGAAGTCGAAGCCCGGGACGAATTTGCCGAATCCGAAATTCTCGTTGTCGCTCATGGCCGGGCTCCGCAAAGGGTGGGGGTGCGCCACAGCTTATCCCAATCGCCGCGGCACGGCCATGCCGCCCGCGTCAGTGTTTGTGTCCTTCCATCGGCGCGGTGCCGGCGACCCCCGGCGCCTGCGCGGCGACCGGCACTTTCAGCTCGAGCTTGCTCTGCACGCCTTGCGCATTGCGGAAGGTGAGCGTCATGGGAACCGTGCCTCCGGCGGCGAGCGGCTGCCTGAGTTCCTGCAGCATGACGTGGTAGCCGCCGGGGGCCAGCTCGAGCGTCTGGCCCGCCTTCAGCTCGAGCGCGGCAAGGGGGCGCATGCGCATCACGTCGCCGTCCATCTTCATCTCATGGACATCCGCCGTGCCGGCGGCGGGCGATTCCACACCGACGAGCTGCACGGCCTCGCGCGCTTTCAGCCGCATGAAGGCGCCGGTCGATTGCTGTCCGGGGACGGAGCTGCGCACCCACGCGCCTTCGACCAGCGGCTGCGCCCGCAGGGCCGCAAATTCGCGCTTGCCCAAAACGGTGAGCAGCACCGCAGGCGTCTTGAGGCTCGCGGCGGAGGTCCCTTCTGGGGGGACCTGCGACCAGTCCATGCTGCCTTTCTCGCAGGTCTGCAGCACCTTGAACCACACCGCGCCGGCCTTGGGGGGCGCCATACCCTCCAGGACGAATTGCGCGCGCTCCTTGTCGCCGGCTGCCGCATCGGCGGCGGCGGTCCAGCTCACCGTCCCGCCTTTCGATTCGAGCGTCCAGCCGGGACGCGGCTGCGGCCGGGCACCGCGGAAGGCCGCCGGCACCTGCACGGCGATGCGCTTCGTCGGCGAGCCGTCGCAACCGTGGCCGACATGGAAGACAGCCCGGTAAGGCTGGGCGGCTTGCGCCTGCGAATCCTGGAGGGAAACATGGGCGAGCGCGCCGTCGCTCGCCATCAGAACGGCGGCGGCAAAGAAGGAGAGAGCGAGTGTTTTCATAGGTCGTACCGAAGTTCAGCGCTGTAGGTCCGCTGGGGATAGGGATGGAAGTTCCAGTAGTTGTAGTTGTTGAGGTTGTCGATGCCAAATGCCGCCGACACCGTCTTCGTGGCCTGCCAGCGAACCCGCGCATCCACCGTGAAGTACCGGCTCGCGCCCTGGTAGGCGAAGCCGTTCGGGTCGGAGTTGTCCAGGGTGCTGTACTGCCGGCCGCTGTAGCGCGCCGCGAGCGTCCAGGACCACTGCGGCGAGCTTTTCCAGGTCGCCACGGCGGACGCGCGCCAGCGCGGAATGCGAGGCTGCCAGTGACCCATGCTCGCGGGAAAGTGGGTGTTCTTCGCGATGATAGAGTCGGTCCAGGTCAGGCTGGACGAGAGGTCGAGGCCCCGGATCGCGACATCGGCGGCCTGGTGCGAAAGCTCGATGCCGCGGGTGCGGATCTCCTCGACGTTCTGGATATTCGTCACGTTCGGCGAAATGGCCACATTGGTCTGCGAATACAGCGCATCTTTCGTCCGCTCGAAAAAGGCGGTGAGGCGAAGCAGGCCGTCGCCCAGGTCCCGCTCCGCCGTGAGCTCGCCGGTCCATGAGCGCTCCGGCCGCAGGTCGGGGTCGTTGTTGACCAGCACGCCGGCCGCGTTGACGCCGCCCTGGTAGAGCTCCGACACCGTGGGCATGCGCACGGCGCGACCGGCGGATGCCTTGAGGACCCAGCGCTCGTCCGCCTGCCACGCCAGCGCGAGCTTGGGCGACACATGCGTCTCCGCGCGATCGGCCTGCGCCACCGAGACGAGCGCATTCGACGTGCTGCCCCCGAAGGCGTTCCAGCGCTCTGCGCGCAGGCCGAGCACCGTCTTCCAGCCAGGCGCCAGGCGCCACGTATCCTGCACATAGGCGCTGGTGAGCCGCGTGTTGCCGGCGAATGCCTGGTTGCGCGCACCGGGTGCGCCACCGAGCCAGTCGGCCGTCGCGTTCTCGATGGTGCGGAGCGCATAGGCGTCGCGCTGCAGTCCCATGTCGACGACATGCGCGCCCTGCCTGCCGTCCGGGCGCCAGGTGCCCTTGAGCGCCATCGTCGTCCATCCCGTGCCGTGCATGTCGACGATGCGCCCCGCGCCACCGGAAGCGGCGGCGGGGTAGGCGGCCGCCGGAGCCCGCAGCCGATCGCGCGCGTAGTCATAGCGGCTGAAGGCGGCTTCCCAGTCCCACACGCCGTGCGTATGGCTCTTGATCGACAGGCCCTGCATCAGGTGGCCGAGGTCTTCGTTCGACGCCGCGAAGTCGGCAGGCACGAGCGTGTAAGCGCGGCCCGCGATGTTCACCGCCCCGGCATAGACCGGGTGGCCCGCCGCATCGCGCAGGTACGTCTCCGGCCGGCCTTCGCTGACGTTGCGCCACCAGCCCGCGGTGTAGGTCGCGCGCAGCGTCGGCGAGAACTCGTAGGCCAGCCGCGCGGTGAGCTGGTCCTGAACGGACCGGTACTGCGTGCCCGTGCCGAGGATCGACCAGTCCTGCCCGGCGCGGTTGCTGCCGGGCACGGCGCCCGTCACCGGCACGCCGGCGCTCCCCGCCACGCCCTGCGCGGGCAGGCGCGTCGCGAACGTGAGCGGCTGGCCCTGAGCGTCCCCCCGGCTGGCCGCCAAGCGCCAGGACCAGTCGCCGCTGCGGTTGCCGAACGACGCGCTCGCCTGGCGTCCGTCGAACGGCCCATCCGTCGCATACAGGCTGAACGCCTGGTGCGTGTAGCCCACCCGCGCATGCGCCTCGAATGCACGGGGCATGCGCGTGACGAAGTCCACCACCGCGCCGGCCGAATTGCCGGGATAGGCGGCGGAGAAAGGCCCGTAGAGGACGTCCACGCGCTCGATCGCCTCGGGCGCCACCAGCATCCAGCGCGGCGCGAACGCCGCGCCGTTGCCCAGGTAGTTGGACAGCAGGATGCCGTCCGCATAGACCATCGAACGCGCGCTGTTGCCGGTGCCGGAAGCCCGGGTGGACAGCACCGCATGGTTGTAGTCGCCGGTGTAGCGCTTGCGCACGAGCAGGCTCGGCAGGTACTTGATGGCGTCCTCGCTGTCGGTCGCGTTGATCGTCTGTTCGATCTGCGCGCGCGAGATGCCTTCCACCGTGGTGGGAATTTCGGTGGGCAGCGACGTCGCCTGCCCGCCGGTGACGGTCACCGTGCCGAGCGAGCGTTCCGGCGCGGGCACCGGGTCGTGCGCGGCGGCGGCGAATGGAAGCGCGGCGGCGATGCCCGCGGCGATCCGGGAAGCAAACATGATGACTCCGGCAGAACCATGAACCACCCGTGCCGCCGCAGGCGGACACGGGCACGCTTCAGATGGCCAGGGCGTGCGGAGGCCCGCGGGCAGGCAGGGCTGGTGCGGTCAGGGCCGCGATACGCGCGGCCGGAATCGATTGAACCGAATGACCCAGAGGCTGCGCTTGCGCCACCCCGGCCACGGAAACCGGCGGCGCCATCGACGGCGCGCACAAGGGGCAATCGAGCGTGTGGCCCGCCGCAGCGTTGCCGGGCTCTCCCTTGGCCATCATCTTCACGGTGCCGCCCGCGGAGCAGATCAGCTCCACGCCCTGCGGGTGCACCACGGGCGCGGCCACGGCGATGCCGATGGACAACGCGAACCACGCCAGCACGAGGCGGGCGAGGAAGGCAGCGTTGCGCAGGGCTTGCATCCCCCGGATTATCGCCGGGCGCTCAAAACCTGGGCGCGCGCCGCTCACGCAGGGAGGCGATGCCTTCCTTCACGTCCGGCCCCGCGAAGCCCATGAACTCGAGCGCGAGCGAGGTGTCGAACGCCGGCCCGGCCTGCCGCAGCCAGTTGTTCAGCGAATACTTCGTCCAGCGGATCGCGCTCTGCGAGCCGCTCGCGAGCTTGTCCGCCACTTCGTAGGCCTTGTCCAGCAGCTGCGCGTCGTCCACCGCGAGGGACACGAGCCCGATGCGCTCGGCCTCCTCGCCGCTCACCGGCTCGCACAGCATGAGGTAGTACTTCGCCTTGGCCATGCCGCACAGCAGCGGCCAGACGATGGCCGCATGATCGCCCGCCGCGACGCCCAGCCGGGTGTGGCCGTCCACGATCTTCGCGGTCCTCGCGGCGATGGAGATGTCGGCCAGCAACCCGGCGACCAACCCCGCGCCGACCGCGGGGCCGTGCAGCGCGCTCACGATCGGCTTGTCGCAGTTGATCACGTTGTAGACGAGGTCCCGCGCTTCCTTCCACACCCGGGAACGCACTTCGAAGTCGCGCGCCATGTCCTCCACGAGCGCGAGGTCGCCGCCGCCGGAGAAGCCCTGCCCCTCGCCGCGCAGCACGACGCAGCGCACCTCGTCATCGTCGTTGGCGTCGCGCCAGATCTGCGCGAGCTCGGCGTGCCCGTCATGTCCCGCCGTCGGGAGCTTGCCGTTGGTCGCGCGCATCTGGACGTCGAGCACGGAGTCGCCGGGGCCGCGGCGGGTGATGGACAGGGTGCGGTAACGGGCGTAATCCATGGGTGGCACTCGCAAGAAAAGGGGTGCGCAAGCTTAACCGGGGGGCTTTTCCGATGCGGCCGTAGGCGCGGTCCTACGCAGCCAAGCGCGACTGCGGCCTTTCGCACGGCGGGCGGCCCTGCTAGGGTGGTTCACCATGAATCTGGCGGACCTCCTGACTCCCTCCTGCGCGCTCTTCCTCGATTTCGACGGCAGCCTCGTGGACATCGCGCCGGCGCCCGAGGATGTGATCGTCCCGTCCCGCCTGGTCGCAACGCTTTCGTCGCTGCACGAGCGGCTGGGCGGTGCGGTCGCCGTCATCTCCGGCCGCCCGATGTCGCAGATCGACGAGTTCCTTGCACCGTTGAAGCTGCCCGCCGCGGGCGTGCACGGCGCCGAGCGCCGCAGCGCGGACGGCGTGGTGCGGCTGCTGATGACATCGCCGCTCGAGGATGTCGAGAACGCGGCCCTCACCCTGGCCGCCCGGCATCCCGCACTTCGCGTGGAGAACAAGCGCGGCTCGCTCGCCCTGCACTTTCGCCAGGCACCGGATCTCGAAGCCCTGTGCGTGCAGGCGATGCAGGCCGCGGTGGATCGCACGCCGGGCCTCACCTTGCTGCGCGGCAAGATGGTCGTGGAAGCCAAGCCCAGCGGCGCCACCAAGGGCCACGCCATCGAAGCCTTCATGCGGGAGGCGCCGTTCGCCGGCCGGCGGCCGGTCTTCGCCGGCGACGACACCACCGACGAGGCCGGGTTTGCCGTCGTGCAACAGCTGGGCGGCGTCGGCGTGAAAGTGGGCAGCGGCGAGACGCTCGCCCGCGAGCGCCTCGCCTCCCCCGCCGTGCTGCGCGAGCAACTCGAAGGCGCCGCCGCGAGGGTCCACGCATGAACGCCCCGCTTCCCCGCCTGGCGACCGCGACCGTGGCGCAGCCCTCGCTCAACCTCGGCGTGATCGGCAATTGCGCGTACACCGCGCTCATCGACGAGCGCGGCCGCATCGTGTGGTCCTGCCTCCCGCGTTTCGACGGCGACCCGGTGTTCAACGCCCTGCTCGACGCGGGCGACACCGGCGCGCTCTGGGCGATCGAGATCGAGGATTTCGTGCGCAGCGAGCAGGAATACAAGCCGAACACGGCGATCCTGCGCACGCGGCTGTACGACCGCCAGGGCCAGGGCGTGGAGATCACCGACTTCGCGCCGCGCTTCACGAGCCACGACCGCATGTTCCGCCCGCTCACGCTCATCCGCAGGGTGAAGGTGCTGTCCGGCACGCCACGCATCCGCGTGATGATGCGGCCGCGCTTCGACTGGGGCCGGCAGCAGCCGACGCTCACGCAGGGCAGCCACCACGTGCGCTACGTGGGCGGCGCCCAGACGCTGCGCCTCACCAGCGACGCGCCGCTCAACTACGTGCTCTCGGAAACCTATTTCGTCGCCGACCGGCAGCTCAACTTCATCCTCGGCCCGGACGAAACGCTGATGGGCGGCATCGAGGAAACCGCGCGCCTCTTCGAGCAGGAGACGTCCGCGTACTGGGCGACCTGGGTGCGGCGCCTCGCCATCCCGCTGGAATGGCAGGACGCGGTCATCCGCGCGGCGATCACGCTCAAGCTCTCGCTGCACGAGGACACCGGCGCGATCGTCGCGGCGATGACCACGAGCATCCCGGAGGCGCCCGGCAGCGAGCGCAACTGGGACTACCGCTACTGCTGGCTGCGCGATGCGTTCTTCGTGGTGCGCGCGCTCAACAGCCTGTCCGAAGTCGGCACGATGGAGGACTACCTGCGCTGGCTGAACAACATCGTGGTGCGCTCGCGCGGCGGGCACATCCAGCCGCTCTACGGCATCGGGCAGGAGGAGCAGCTGCCCGAGGCGATCCTGGGCCACCTGCCGGGCTATCGCGGCTGCGGGCCCGTGCGCGTCGGCAATCAGGCGCAGGAACATTTCCAGCACGACGTCTACGGCAACATCGTGCTGGGCGCGGCGCAGGCTTTCCACGACCATCGCCTGTTCCGCCGCGCCGGGCGCAGCGAGTTCGGCTCGCTGGAAGCGGTGGGCGAGCAGGCCTTCCGCGTCTACGACCAGCCCGATGCGGGCATGTGGGAGCTGCGCACGCGCGCGCGCATCCATACCTCGTCGGCGCTCATGAGCTGGGCGGCCTGCGACCGCCTGTCGAAGATCGCCGCGACGCTCGGGCTGCCCGAGCGCATCCGCTACTGGCGCGAACGCGCCGACGTGATCCGGGAGCGCATCCTGCGCGAAGCGTGGAGCGAGGAGCGACAGTCGTTCGCCGAGAGCTTCGGCGGGCGGGACCTCGACGCGAGCGCGCTGCTCATGGCCGAAGTCGGCTTCATCGATCCCCACGACGCGCGTTTCGTGGCGACGGTGGATGCGCTGGAACAGGCGCTGTGCGACGGCCCCTACATGCGCCGCTACGAGGCGCCCGACGACTTCGGCAAGCCCGAGACGGCGTTCAACATCTGCACCTTCTGGCGCATCGACGCGCTCGCGCGCATCGGCCGCAAGGGCCAGGCGCGGGAGATCTTCGAAGTGATGCTGGCCAGCCGCAACCCGCTCGGCCTGCTGTCCGAGGACACGCACCCCGTGACGGGCGAGATGTGGGGCAACTTCCCGCAGACCTATTCGATGGTCGGCCTCATCAACGCGGCGGTGCGCCTGTCCGCGCCCTGGGACACGGTCATCTAGATGGCGCGCCTCGTCGTCGTCTCCAATCGCATCGCCGACCCGCGCAAGACTGCGGCGGGCGGGCTCGCCGTCGCCCTCGCCGAAGTCCTGAACAACACCGGCGGCATGTGGTTCGGCTGGAGCGGCAAGATCCTGGAGCAGCCCGGCGAGAGCGACGGCGACGTGAAGCTGCAGCAGGCCGGCGCCGTCAAGCTCGCGACGATCGACCTCACGCGCGAGGACCACGACGCCTACTACCTTGGCTACTCCAACGGCGTGCTCTGGCCCGTGTTCCATTACCGGCTGGACCTCGCCGACTTCGACGCCGGCTACATCGCGGGCTACCGCCGCGTGAACCAGCTCTTCGCGCGCAAGCTCGCGCCGCTGCTGAAGGACGACGACATCATCTGGGTGCAGGACTACCACCTGATCCCGCTCGCCGCCGAGTTGCGCGCGCTCGGCTGCAACCAGCGCATCGGCTTCTTCCTGCACATCCCGCTGCCGCCGCCGCTGATCCTCGCGGCCATCCCGGGGCATGACTGGCTGATCCGCGCCCTCTTCGCCTACGACCTCGCGGGCTTCCAGAGCAAGGCGGACCATTCGCACTTTTCCGAGTACGTGCGTTCGGAGGCGCACGCACAGGACCTCGGCGAGGGCCGCTGGCGCGCCTTCAACCGGACGCTGCAGGCGGGCGCATATCCCATCGGCATCGACGTCGAGGAGTTCGTGGGCCTGACCGAAGCGCCGGAGGGGCGCGAGATGTACGAGCGCATGAAGCGCGAGTACTCCCGCCGCAAGCTCCTCGTGGGCGTGGACCGGCTCGACTACTCCAAGGGACTGCCGCATCGCATGCGCGCGTTCCGCGAGCTGCTGGCGCGCAACCCGGAAACCCACAACAGCGCGACGCTGATCCAGATCGCATCGCCCAGCCGCGAGGACGTGAGCGCGTACAGCGACATCCTGCACGAGCTGGAGAGCCTGTGCGGCTCCATCAACGGCAACTTCGGCGAGCTCGACTGGATGCCGGTGCGCTACATGCATCGCACGGTGGCGCGCGCGAGGCTGCCGGGGCTTTACCGCGCGTCGCGGGTCGCCCTCGTCACGCCGCTGCGCGACGGCATGAACCTCGTGGCCAAGGAATTCATCGCGGCGCAGGACCCGGAGAACCCGGGCGTGCTGGTGCTGTCCCGCTTCGCGGGTGCCGCCGAGCAGCTGCGCGAGGCGCTGCTGGTGAACCCCTACGACACCGAGGGCACCGCCAGCGCGATCCATCTGGCGCTGCAGATGCCGCTGGAAGAGCGCAAGACCCGGCACCAGGCGCTGATGAAGACCATCCAGAAATACGACGTGCACTGGTGGTGCGCGAGCTTTCTCGACACGCTCGCGCAGGCGCGGTCCGAGGAGTCCGGCACGCCCTGGTTGCGGCTCTAACACCGCGCAGCCGTCGGGGGCTTGTGGTGCGCTCGGGCGCCCCGCATACTCGGCGGGAAGATGGAATCCGCAGGCGCCAAGTCCACAATCCACGGGTGCAGCCCGGCCGAGTCGCGGCTCGCGCACCTCGAGGCGCTCATCGATCACGCAGCCGAAGGCCTCGTGCTGCTCGATGTCGAGAGCTTCACCTACATCCACGCGAATGAAACGGCCGCGAGCCTGCTCGGTGTCGAACGCGAGGCGTTGATCGAGCAGGGGCCGGCGGCGCTGGCGCGGGCCAGCGCATTCACGCTCGAGGCCATCCGGGCTTCCTGCAGCGAGGCAGTGCAGCGTTTTCCGCAGTCCTTCACCGAGATTCGCAAGTACACGCGCACGGACGGCGCGCAGGGCTGGCTCGAAGTCCGGCACCGTGCGCTGCAGGCCGCGGGAAAGTGGGCGGTGGCTGGCGCCCTGCGGGACGTGACGGAGCGCGTGAGGGGACGCGCACGCCAGCAGTACCTGCAGGCCGCGATGAACCAAGCCGACGACGCGATCGCCGTCATCGACCCCGAGACGCTCGCCTACCTCGACGTCAACGAAGGCGCCGCCCGCCTGACCGGCCGGCCGAGAGAAGTATTGATGGAACAGGGCCCTCTGGGCTTGAGGCAGGCCTTAGGAATCGGCGGAGGGGAGGCGCTGCTGCGGTCGCGGTACGAAGCCGCGATATTGCGCCATCCGGAAGCGGAAACCGAACTCATCGAGTCCACGGCCCCCGACGGCCGCCCGATCGTGCTGGAGGTGAGCCGGCGCGCGGTGTCGATCGAGGGAAAGTGGCTGATCCTCGCGGTGAACCGGGACGTCACGCAGCGGCATGCCGCGATGCATCACCTGGAGCTGCTCAAGGCGGCCATCGACGAGGCGGCCGACGCGGTCATGGTGATCGACCCGCAGCGGCTGACGCTGGTCGACGTGAACCGGGCCGGCTGCGCGCTCTATTCCATGGGCCGGGAGGAGTTGCTGGCGCGGCCGCTCATGGAGATTCGCAACGGCTTCGGCCTGGCCACGAGCGACGAGCTGAACGAACTTTATCGGGAAGTGATCGCCGCGCATCCCCAGCCCGTCACCGCCGTTCGCCCCTTCCACCGGGAGGGGCTGCCTGGCGTGATGGTCGAATCGAAGCGGCGCGCCCTGCAAGTGGACGGCCGGTGGCTGATCGTCAGCGTCATGCGGGACGTCACGGAGCGCATCGAGTCGCAGCAGCGGCTCCAGCAGTTGCAGGCTGCGATCAACCAGGCCACCGACGCGATTTCCGTGATCGATCCGGAGAGCCTTGCCTACGTCCATGTCAACGAGGCGGCCGCACGGGCATTGGGCATCAGCCGGGAAGAGTTGATGCGGCGCGGGCCCGCGCAGCTGGGCATGGGGCTTTCCGCGACGGTAGAACAACTTCGTGAGCGTTACGCGAAGCTGATCGCGATCCATCCGGAATCGACCGTGGAGACATTGCATGCCCGACCGGCGGACGGTCGCCCACTCGTGGTGGAGGCTTCGCGACGCGCCGTCCAGATCGACGGCCGGTGGCTCGTTTTGACCATGCATCGCGACATCACGGAGAGGCACTACGCGATGCAGCGCCTCGAGCGACTGCTCGCGGCGATGAACGAAACCGCGGACGCGATCGTCGTGATCGACCCGCAAGCCATGTCTTACGAAGACGTGAACGAAGGCGCGGCGCGCCTCCTGGGCACGACGCGCGAAGCGATGATCGCGATGGGCCCGGCGGCCTTGAGCCGGATGTCGAGCGGCGCCTCGCCCGAGCACGTCCAGCTGCGTCTGCAGCAGGCCATCGACCGCTATCCCGACAGCATCCAGGGCGTGCACGAATTTTCCAGGGCCGACGGCGCCGTGCGCGTGGCCGAGTTCCGCCGGCGCGCCGTGCACGTGGACGGTCGGTGGCTGGTCGTCCAGGTCGCGCATGACGTGACGCAGCGCGTGGCCGAGCAGCGGCGCATGCAGCAGCTGCAGGCCGCGATCAACGAGGCGAGCGACGCCATCTTCGTGATCGACCTGGAGACCATGGGCTACATCGACGCGAACGAGGCCGCGGCCCGGTTCGCGGGCTGTTCCCGCGAAGAGCTGATGCGGCGCGGCCCGCTGTCGGTCACGCAGGGCATGGGCCTCGCGACCACGCAGGCGAGCCTGCGCGCGCGCGCCGAAGCCCTGAAGGCGCGGTACCCGGACGAGCTCACCGAGACCTTCCAGGCGCGCAACGCATCGGGCGAGTGGGTGATGCTGGAGGCGACGCAGCGCGCGGTGCGGATCGACGGCACCTGGCTGGTCCTGGCGATGCACCGGGACATCACGGAGCGGCATGCCGCATCACGCCGCCAGCAGCGCCTGCGGGCAGCCCTGAACGAGGCCGCCGAAGTCATCGTCGTGATCGATGCGAAGACGGGCGAATACGTCGATGCCAACGAGGCCGCCGCGCGGGTCGTCGGCCTGTCGCGCGAGGAGTTGATGAAAGGTGGGCCCTTGGTTTACCGGCAGCGCATGGGGATGTCCTCGGATGCCGGCGAGGCACTTCGCAACTACGAGGACCTGATCCGGCGCTACCCCGCGTCGGTGACGGATACGTACCGCGGCACGCCCCCCGGCAGGCCGCCTGTCGTGATCGAGGCGACACGCCGGGCCGTGCAGATCGACGGGCAATGGCTCATCCTGGCCGTGCATCGCGACATCACGGAGCGCCATGCCGCCATGCAGCGCCTCGAGCTGCTGCATGCCGCGATCGACCAGACGGCCGACGTCATCATGGTGATCGACCCCGCAACGCTCACGTACGTCTACGTCAACCGCGCCATCGAGCGTGTGCACGGAATCCCGGTGGAAAAGATGATGGAGCACGGTGTGATGTGGGCGAGACAGCAGCTCGAAGCAGGCCCCGCCACCGAGGACGAGTTGCGGCAGCGTTACGACGAACTGATCGCGGCGTACCCCCGGCCCATCACCATCCTGTTCAACATCCGGCGCAGGAACGGCACGGCCGCCACGCTCGAAGTCACGCGCCGCGCGATCAGGATCGAGGGCCGATGGCTGATCCTGAACGTCTCGCACGATGTGACGGAGCGCGTCCGGGCGGAGCAGGAACTCAATCTGCACCTGGAGGAACTCGCACGCTCCAACCGCGACCTCGAACAGTTCGCCTACGTGGCATCGCACGACCTGTCGGAGCCGCTGCGCATGGTGACGAGCTACATCCAGCTGCTGGAGCGGCGCTACGGCCCCACCCTGGAGCCCGATGCGCGGGAGTTCATGGGATTCATCGTGGGCGGGGCCCAGCGCATGAAACGTCTGATCGACGACCTGTTGCTGTACTCGCGGGCCGGGCGCGCAGGCTCCCAGATGCGGGAACTCCAGCTGGACCGCGCGCTGGACGAGGCCTTGGCCAATCTCGACCACGTGATCCGGGAGGCCGGCGTGACGATCGAACGCCCCGAGCCCTTGCCGCAGTTGGCCTGCAACAAAACGGGGATGACCCAGCTATTCCAGAACCTCGTTGGCAACGCGGTGAAGTTCAGGAGCGGCCCCGCTCCGGTCGTGCGCATCTCCGCAGCGCGCGAAGGCGAAGACTGGATCGTCTCCGTGACGGACAACGGGATCGGGATCGAGCCGCAATACTTCGGCCGGATCTTCGAGATCTTCCAGCGCCTGCACGCGCGCAACACCTACGAAGGCACCGGGATCGGGCTGGCCATCTGCAAGAAGATCGTCGAGCGGCACGGCGGGGACATCTGGGTGGACTCCCAGCCCGGCCAGGGGACTTCGTTCAGGTTTCGCCTGCCGGCGGTGGCGCCTGCGTCTCCGGTTGCGGCGCCCCGGGCCCTGCCGTCGCCGCAGCGTTCGCAGATCTAGCGCGCGCGCGGCCGGCGGCCGGAAGCGCCACCATCTTCTGGTCGATCGCGCCGAACACGCTCTGGCCGTCGCGGCCCTTCATCTCGATGCGGATGGTGTCGCCGAACTTCATGTAGGCCGTCGACGGCTTGCCGTCCAGGATGGTTTCGATCGCGCGCTTTTCCGCGATGCAGCTGTAGCCCTTCGTCCACTCCTTCTTGCCGTTGACCTCGGTCGCGCGGTTGCTGACGGTGCCGGAGCCGACGATGCTGCCGGCGCGCACGTTGCGCGTCTTGCAGATGTGGGCGATCAGCTGGCCGAAGTGGAAGGTCATCTCCTTGCCCGCGTCGCACATGCCGACCGTTCGGCCGTTCCAGGTGCTTTGCAGCGTCAGGTGGAGGCGGCCCTTGTCCCAGGCGTCGCCCAGTTCGTCGAGCGTGACGGCGACCGGCCCGAACGCGGTGGCCGGCTTGCTCTGGAAGAAGCCGAAGCTCTTGGCGAGTTCGTCGGGGATGAGGTTGCGCAGGCTCACGTCGTTGGCGATCATCACGAGGCGGATGCCGTCGAGCGCCTGGTCTGGCGTCGAGCCCATCGGCACGTCGCCGGTGACCGCCGCGACCTCGGCTTCGAAGTCGATGCCGAAGTCCTCGCTCGGGACGGGCACGTCGTCCATGGGGCCGAGGAAGTCGTCGCTGCCGCCCTGGTACATGAGCGGCTCGGTGTAGTAGTTCGCCGGCACTTCGGCGTTGCGCGCCAGGCGCACGAGCTCGACATGGTTGATGTACGCCGAGCCGTCCGCCCACTGGTAGGCGCGCGGCAGCGGGGCCATGCATTGCGCGGGGTCGAAGGGAAAGGCGTGGCGGGCCTTGCCCTGGTTGAGTGACTCGTAGAGATCCTGCAGCTGTGGCGAGAGGAAGCTCCAGTCGTCCAGCACCTGTTGCAGCCGGTCGGCGATGCCGGTCGCATAATGGGCGAGCGCCAGGTCGCGCGAGACGACGACCAGCTGGCCGTCGCGCGAACCGTCCCTGTAAGTGGCGAGCTTCATCGGATATGCCCCACGAATCTGAGTGCGTTGGTCAACGCGTTGGTCGAATGCGTTACAGTCGGCTGTCGTTACGCATTGTGAAATGAATTTACCTAAACGTAATTCTACAGGAACGGCCGCCGGATGAAGGAGCGCGCCGGCATCCAGTCCGTCGAAGTGGGGTTCGCGCTGCTGGATGTGCTGTCCAGGGCGGCGGGCCCGCTGATGCTGCGCGACCTCGCCGCCGCGGCCGGCATGAGCGCCGCCAAGGCCCACCGCTATCTCGTGAGCTTCCAGCGCCTGCAGCTCGTCGCGCAGGACCTCTCCTCGACCCGCTACGACCTCGGCCCCGCCGCGCTCAAGCTCGGCCTCGCGTCGCTGTCCCGCCTGGATGCCGTGAAGCTCGCGCGCGAGCGCATCGTGCCGCTGATGGAAGACATCGGCCATACGCTCGCGCTTGCCGTCTGGGGCAACCATGGGCCGACAATCGTCCATTGGGAGGAATCTCCGCAGTCCGTTACGGTGAACCTGCGGCTCGGGGACGTGATGCCCCTGCTGACCTCCGCGACCGGCCGCTGCTTCGCGGCGTACGTGTCGAAGGAGGCGATCACGCCGCTGCTGAAGGAAGAAATCGCGCGCGCGCAGCGCCAGGGCCGCACCGACGTGCCCACCACGCTGGCCCAGGCGCGCGCGCAACTCGACGAGGTGCGCCAGCGCGGCATGGCGCGCGTGGTCGACACATTGCTGCCGGGCATCGTGGGCTTCTGCGCACCGGTGTTCGATTCCGACGGCCATATCGCGCTGGGAGTGGTGGCCCTCGGGGCGACGGGCACCTTCGATGCCGCCTGGGGCGGCGCGGTGGACAAGCCCTTGCGCGCCGCGGCGGCGCAACTCTCCAGCGACCTGGGGTATCGCCCGTGACGGCGCGTCCGCTGCTCGCGCTGACCGTCCTCGTGCTCGGCGCGCATGCCTTGCTACTCCGGGCGGCGCCCGCCGTGGTCGTGCCGGACAGCGCGCAGCACCTGCGGCCCCTGGTGATCCGCACCTTCGCCCCAGAGAGCGCCGCGCCGCCACCGACCCCGCAGGCGCCGCCGGTAGTCGCAGCCATCGCATCCGTCGAGGCGCCTGCCCCGAATGTCGTCCGCCGGCCCTCAGCCGCTCCTCGCACGCTTTCGTCCCCGCGGATCGTTTCGCCCGGGGCGCAACCCCCTGCCCCGCCTGAACGCGTCGCCGCGGTCACGCCGCCCGCCAAGGCGCATTCCTCCGCGCAACGCGCCACCAAGGTCGCCGTCGCGGACTCCATGCGCCTGCGCTACCGCGTCGACGTGCGGGTGCGCGGCATCCCCCTCCAGGGCGAGGGCCTGCTGGTCTGGCGCAGGGAGGGCGACGGCTACGAGGCGCAGCTCGAGGTGAGCTCGCCCATCTACCCGAAGCGCACGCAGCGCAGCACCGGCAGGATCACCGCCGACGGCATCGCACCCACCCGCTTTTCGGACAAGGGCCGCGGCAGCGAGGAAGCCGCGCACTTCGAGCGGGACAAGGACATCGTGAGCTTCAGCGGCAACCACCCGGAGGCTCCCTTGCAGGCGGGCGCTCAGGACCGGCTCACCGTGATCCTGCAGCTGGGCGCCCTGCTCGCCGGCGAACCCGCGCGATATCCGCAAGGCGCGACGATCACGATCCAGACGGCGGGAACCCGGGACGCCGAGCCCTGGTCCTTCACCGTGGAAGGCGAGGAAGACCTGACGCTGCCGGGGGGCAAGGTGACCGCCGTCAAGCTGCAGCGCAACCCCCGCAAGGAATTCGACCAGAAGGTGGAACTGTGGCTCGCCCCCGGCATGGCCTACGCCCCGGTGCGCGTGCGTCTTACACAGCCCAACGGGGATTGGGTCGACCAGCAGTGGTCCTCCACCGACAGGGGCTGACCTGCCGACTGCCTAGTCTGGGGACGTGGGAGAGGTTCCCTCGCGTTTGCCCGGTGCACCTTGAAACCGGCCCGAACGTTGCTACATAACAGGCAAAGGACGCACCATGCAAATGCTTTATGACTCCGAGACCTTCGTCGTCGTGCACATGCAGGCCAACGAGCCCGCCGACGGCGAACCGGCCCCGCGCACGGCGCGTCACGGCTTCGAGATCGTCGACAAACGCTCCAACAAGGAGGTCTACCTCGACGGCTCCTGGGCCGAGGCTTTCCAGCGCCAGATCAACGCGTGGCAGCTGAACACGCCCACGCAGGAAGAAGTCGAAGAGACGCTCGACGGCTACGCCGAGCTGGCGCAGAACCCGCTCGTCATGCACTGAGCATGACCCGCTCCGGCGCTGAGTGGCCCCGTGCCCTCAGCGCAGGAAACCCCTTCGGTAGAGGGGTTCGACCAGCACCAGCACCGCGATGAGGCGGCAGACCTGGAAGGCAGTCACTACCGGCACCCCCAGCTGAAGCACTTTCGCGGTGATCGCCATTTCGGTGATCCCGCCGGGCGAGGTCCCGAGCACCAGCGTCGCCCAGTTCAGCTTCGTGAGCCACGCGAGCGCGACGGCAAACAAGGCGCACACGACGATCATCCCCAGGGTTCCCAGCGACACCGCCAGCAGCCAGCGAGGCGCGGTCCGCACGAATTCCGCGGAGAAGCGCACGCCCAGGCTCACGCCGATCAGGAGTTGTGCCGCGTTCGAAGCCCACGCGGGCATGGCCGACAGCTCGAGACCGGCCATGGTGATGCTCATCGAAAAGACGAGGGCACCGATGAACCAGGGGTTGGCGCGGCCGGTCCGCGCCATGAGCCAGGACGCCGCCAGACCGCCCGCGAACAGGACCAGGAGGCCGACCCACTGCACCTCGCGCGCGCCGGGCAGCGTCGCATCCGTGCCATGCAGCCCCGCCGCGGTGGCGGCGAAGGGAATGACCAGCGTCACGATCAGCATGCGCAGGCTGTGCGAAGCCGCGACGAGTTCGGTGCGCCCGCCTTCGCGCTCGGCCAGGAGCGTCATCTCCGACGCCCCGCCGATGGCGCCCGCGAAGAAACTCGTCGCGCGCCTTTCCTGTTCCGTGCCGCCGATGCGCTCACCCTCGCTGCGATGCAGCCACAGCCCGAACATCCAGCCCACGAACAGCGCCCACACGATCGCAAGGACGATGGCCCACCAGATCCCCGCGACCAGCGCCGTCACCTGCGGGGTGAAGTAGAGCCCCAGCGCCGTGCCGATGATCGCCTGGCCCGTGTTGCGGAACGCCGAGAAGCTGCGCGTGGGAAAGCCCGCGATGGATGCGAGTGCGGTCGCCAGCAGCGGGCCGATCATCCATGGCAGCGGCACGCGCAGCCAGCGGCACAGCAGCGCGGCCACGAGCGCGAGAAGCAGGGTCAGCGCGACACGCGCCGGAAACGTGGTCAACGTTCAGGCATGCGCCTTGATCGAGTCGGCCAGCGTGTTCACCAGCGTATCGATGTGCGACTTCTCGACGATGTACGGCGGCGCGATCACCAGCACGTCGCCCGCGGGCCGAACCAGCGCGCCCTTGTGGAAACAGTCGATGAAGATGTCGAAGGCGCGCTTGCCCGGCGTGCCGGCGATGGGCGCGAGTTCCACCGCCGTGGCGAGCCCGAGGCTGCGGATGCCGATCACGTTGGGCAGGCCCTTGAACGTGGAATGGAACGCGTCGCCGAGCACCTTGCCCATTTCGCCCGCGCGGGCGAAGAGGTTCTCCTGCTTGTACACGTTCAGCGTCGCGATCGCGGCGGCGCACGCGACAGGGTGGCCGGAATAGGTGTAGCCGTGGAAGAACTCGATGATGTGCTCGGGCGAATCGGTCTTCATCATCGCGTCGTACAGCTTGTCGCGGCAGATCACGCCGCCCAGCGGGATGACTCCGTTGGTCACGCACTTGGCGAAGTTCAGCATGTCCGGCACCACGCCGTAGAAGTCCGCGCCGAAGTTGGTGCCCATGCGCCCGAACCCGGTGATCACCTCGTCGAAGATGAGCAGGATGCCGTGCTTGTCGCAGATTTCGCGCAGGCGCTTCAGGTACCCCTTGGGCGGCAGGTACCAGCCGGCGCTGCCCGCCACCGGCTCCACGATGATCGCCGCCACGTTCGACGGGTCGTGCAGCGGCAGGATGCGCTGCTCGAGTTCCAGCAGGTAATCCTCCTTCGACTCCGGCTCGGCGTTGTGGATGTACGCATTGGCCGGGTCGTGGATGAACCGCATGTGGTCCACGCGCGGCAGCAGCGAGGTGCCGAACACCTTGCGGTTGGACGGGATGCCGCCCACGCTCATGCCGCCGAAACCGACGCCGTGGTAGCCCTTCTCGCGGCCGATGAAGATGTTGCGGTGCCCCTCGCCGCGCGCGCGGTGGTAGGCCAGCGCCACCTTCAGCGAGGTGTCGGCCGCCTCGGAGCCGGAGTTGCAGAAGAGCACCTTGTTCAGGTCGCCCGGCGCCATCGCGGCGATCATCTCCGCGGCCTTGAACGCCTGGTCGTTGGAGGCCTGGAAGGCGGTGGAGTAGTCGAGCGTGTCCAGCTGCTTCTTGATCGCCTCGTTGATCGGTTTCCTGTTGTGGCCGGCGCCCACGCACCACAGGCTGGAGATGCCGTCGACCACCTTCTTGCCGTCGTGCGTGGTGAAGGTCATGCCGTCGGCGGCGACGAAGACGCGCGGGTCCTTGCGGAAGTGGCGGTTGGGGGTGAAGGGCAACCAGTGGTTGTCCATGTTGAAGTCGTTGTAGGCCATGGTTGCTCCAGACTTGGCTTCGGTGCTGCAAAAGGACATTTTGGCACCGGCGGGGGGCGGCTGCACCGCGGGCCCGCTCCTGCGACAATCCCAGCCGTATGAACCGCGCCTACATCCTCAATCTCTCCTGCCCCGACAAGCCGGGCATCGTTCACGCCGTCTCGGGTTTCCTGCTGGAGCGGGGCGGCAATATCGAGGAGGCGGCGCAGTACAACGACCACGACACCGGCCTTTTCTTCATGCGCGTGCAGTTCGCCTGCGACCAGCTCACGCACGAGGACCTGGAGGCGCAGCTCAAGTTCTTCGCGGACCCGTTCAAGATGACCTGGCAGCTGCACGCCACCAGCGCGCCGATGCGCACCGTCATCATGGTCAGCAAGGAAGGCCACTGCCTGAACGACCTGCTGTTTCGCTGGAAGAGCGGGCTGGTGCCGCTGGACATCGCGGCGATCATCTCCAACCACCGCGACTTCTACCAGCTCGCCGCGAGCTACAACGTGCCCTTCCACCATATCCCGGTGACGGCGGCGACCAAGGCGCAGGGCGAGGCGCGGCAGTACGAGATCATCCAGGCCGAACGCGCGGAGCTCGTCGTGCTCGCGCGCTACATGCAGATCCTCTCGGACGACCTGTGCCGCAAGCTCGCGGGCCGCGCGATCAACATCCACCACTCCTTCCTGCCGAGCTTCAAGGGCGCCAAGCCCTACTACCAGGCGCACGACCGCGGCGTGAAGCTGATCGGCGCCACCGCGCACTACGTGACGGCGGACCTCGACGAGGGCCCGATCATCGAGCAGGACGTCGCGCGCGTGGACCACAGCAAGACGGTGGAAGACCTCACCGCCATGGGCCGCGACACCGAAAGCCAGGTGCTCGCGCGCGCGGTGAAGTGGCACAGCGAGCACCGCGTGCTCATCAACGGCCACAAGACCGTCATCTTCAAGTAGGGCGCGCGGCCCGTGACAGCACGCATTCCGCCCATCCAATGCCTGCTGACCTTCGAGGCGCTGGCGCGCCTGCGCTCGGTCACGCTCGCCGCCGAGGAGCTGTGCGTCACGCCCAGCGCGGTCAGCCACCGCGTGCGCCAGCTCGAGCAGATCATCGGCGCCAAGCTCTTCGGCCGCGCCGACTTCTCGCTCACCACGGACGGCAGCGAGTACCTTGCGCACGTGCGAGAGGGCCTCGCGAGCCTGGAACGCTTCCCCGGCCGCGAGGGCGCGCAGGGCAAGCGCAAGCTGCGCGTCGCGGTGACACCCACCTTCTCGCGCTCCATCCTCATGCCCCGCCTGCGCGGGTTCATCGAGGCGTACCCGGAGATCGACCTCACGCTGCAGGTCTCCATCCCGCTACTCGACGTCGTCGCGGAAGACGCCGACCTGATGATCCGCTTCGGCACCGGGCGCTACGCCGACGTCGAGCACACCTGCCTCATGACGGACGACGTGACGCCCCTGGCCGCCCCCGCGTACATCCGCGCCAACGGTCCGTTCGACACGATCGGGGAGCTGCTGGCCGCGAAGCTGATCAAGAGCCCGCTGGAGCCCTGGCGCACCTGGTTCCTCGCGCACGGCGTGGACGCGGGCGAGCCGGGTGAAGGATCCTCGTTCAACGACATCGGCCTCATGTGCGACGCGGCGGCGCAGGGCCTGGGCATCGCGCTGGTGCGGCTCAAGCTGGGCCAGCCCTGGCTGGACAACGGCTCGCTCGAACGCCTGTCCGGGCGCAACGTGCCGAGCCCGCATGCGCACTACCTGTGCTGGCGCACGGGCGCGATGGACCGATGGGAATGCGCGGCGTTCACCGACTGGCTCAAGAAGAGCGTGGCCTGAGATGCGCATCCCGGCCGCCTGGCGCGCCCTCCTCCTTCTCGTCCTGGCGTGCCTGCCGGCATCCGGCGCGTGGTGCGCCGTGGCGGAAGGCGACATCACCCTGCAGGGCCGCTACTGGATCGATGCGTCCGGGCACCAGGGCATCCAGGACGTCGCGGGGGGCGCCGCGAGCTTGCGGCCGATGGACCGCCACCAGGCCTTCGCGCTCGGGAGCAGCGCCCTGTGGATGCGCTTCGAGCTGCCCCCGCGCGATCCCGGCGCCGAAGCGTCGGGCGGATGGCGCCTGCTGCTTTCCGGGGCGCCCTTCATCAACGAAGCGAGCCTGTACACCCCGGGCCCCGAGGGCGAGTGGCAGGTGCAACGCGCCGGCGACCACATCCCGGTCGCGCAATGGCCGGTGCCCAACACGTCCCCCCTCTTCACCCTGCCCCCGGCCGCGACCACGTTCTGGCTTCGCCTGGCCAACAGCCCGGCGCCGACCAGCCCCTATGTGCAGCTGCTCACGGCAGGCACCGTGGAGCTGCACCGCCGATGGACCTTCCTGCTGGTCGGCGGTTACCTCGGCTTCGGCCTGCTCGTGTTCGCGGTGGGCCTGATCCACGCCGCGCTCTATCGCGACCGCGTGTTCCATGTGTACTGCCTGTATGTCGCCTTCATGCTGCTGTTCCAGCTGGCGTTCACGGGCGCCGGGGGGCTCTTCCTTTGGCCGCACTCGGCCGCGTTCAACGACGCGTTGCCCGGCCCGTCCATGCTGCTGATGACGGCCTCGGGCATCTGGTTCATCCGCGAAGCCACCGCACTGCCGCGCCACAGCCGGCGGGTGGATCGCGCGGTGCGGGGCTTCTCGCTCTTCGGTGCGCTCTTCGCGGGTGTGTACCTCGCCGCCAACAACGCATGGGCCTTCACCGTGCTCAATGTGTACGGATTGCTCTCCGTGGTGCTCAGCATCGCCTTGTGCCTCTGGACCTGGCGCAAGGGCGAGACCTACTCCGGCTGGCTCTTCCTGGGGTTCCTGCCGGTGCACCTCGGCTATCCGTTTCCCGCCCTGCGCGCCGCGGGCGTCCTGCCCGACAGCTGGGCCACGCAGTACGCGGTGCTGATCGGCTCCGCGATCGAGATTCCGGTGCTGCTCTACATCCTGCACTGGCGCGCCAAGGACTTCACCGAGAGCCGCGCGCGGCTGCGCGCGCTCGACAGCACCGACCCGCTCACCGGCCTCACCGGCACGCCCATGTTCCGGCTGCGCGTGCGCGATGCGCTGCGGCGTGCCCAGCGCACGGGGCAGCGCTGCTCGGTGCTGCTGGTGGAGCTGTGCAACCACGCGGAGATCGTCGCGCGCGAAGGCCGCGAGGCGGGGGACCGCGCGCTCGTCGTCGCGGGGTCGCGCCTGTCGCAGATCGTGCGCGACGTGGACACCGTCTCGCGCATCGCGAACACGCGCTTCGGCATCCTCACCGAGGGCTCGCAGTCGCTCGATGCGCGGCGCGCGCTCGCCCAGCACGTGGTGGCGCGGGGGCTGGAACGGGTGTCGCAGTTGCCGCCCGACTTGCCCCTGCGGTTCCGGGTGGTGACGGCGACGGCCCCGGACGGCGCCATCGAGCTGACCCCGCAGGGCGAATCCGACGAGCAGCGCCTGATGCAGCGCATGAACTGGACGCTGGACCGCCTGGTGGAAGACCCGAAACGCGTCGTCAACCATATGGAAGCGCGGGCCGACGCGACCGGCCTGCCGCCCTCGGTGCCGGCCTGAGATTTCAGGGCAGGCCGCAAAAATCTTCATGACGCCGCGCCGCGGCCCGCCTACAGTGGAGCCCATGAAGATCACCTCCCTGCAGGTTCGCGCCGTCCAGGTGCCCATGCCCGAGCCGCATCGCACGGCGTCGGGCACCATCGCGGCCTCGCCGCTGGTGCTCCTCACGCTGCACACCGATGGCGGCGTCGCCGGCCACGCGATCGTGTTCACCTACACCCCGGCCGCGCTCGGGCCGGTCGCCTCGCTGTTGAAGAACATGGAGCCGCTGGTGGTGGACCAGGTGCTCGCGCCGATTGCGCTGTACGAACACCTGCAGGCGCGGTTTCGTCTGCTCGGCACGCAGGGGCTGGTGGGCATGGCGCTCGCCGGCATCGACATGGCCTGCTGGGACGCGCTGGCACGTGCGCGCGCCGAACCCCTGCACGCGATGCTGGGCGGCGGCAACCGCCCGATCCAGGCCTACGGCGGCATCGGCTTCGACGGCGAGAAGGATTCCGCGCTCGCCGCGGAGCGCTGGGTGCGCCAGGGGTTTCGCGGCATCAAGGCAAAGATCGGCTACCCGACGCTCGCGCAGGACATCGCGGTGATCCGCGCGATGCGCAGCGCAGCGGGCCCGGACGTGGAAATCATGGTCGACTACAACCAGAGCCTCACCCCCGCCGAAGCGCAGATCCGCCTGCGCGCGCTCGACTCGGAGGCCCTGGCCTGGGTCGAGGAGCCGGTACTGGCGCACGATTACGCCGCCTTCGTCCAGCTCGCGGCGGGCGCCTCCACGCCCTTGCAGGCGGGCGAGAACTGGTGGGGACCGCTGGATTTCCGCCATGCGCTGAATGCCGGCGTGCGCGACCACGTGATGCCCGATGCGATGAAGTGCGGCGGCGTCACGGGCTGGATGCGCGTGGCGGCGATGGCGCAGGCCTACGGAGTCCCGGTCTCCAGCCACCTGTGGCCCGAGGTGAGCGCGCAACTGCTGGCGGTCACACCCACCGCCCACCGCCTCGAATACACCGACTGGTGGAACCCGATCCTGCAGTCGCCGCTCCAGCTGCGCGAGGGCATGGCGATCGTGGACGGCGTCATCGGCACCGGCGTGCAGTTCGACGAGCAGGCCGTCGCGAGGTTCGCCGCATGAACGCCCCCGCCGATCCCGCGCCGCTCCAGCGCGCCGAGCGGCAGGCCGCAGTCGTGGGCGCCCTGTCGCAGGTGCTGCCTGCCGCCGCGCTGCTGTGGCAGGCCGAGGAGACGACGCCCTACGAATGCGACGGCCTCACCGCCTACCGGCAGCGTCCCCTCGTCGTGGCGCTGCCCGAGACCGAGGCGCAGGTGCAGGCGGTGCTGCGCGCCTGCCATGCGCTCGACGTGCCGGTGGTGGCGCGCGGCGCGGGCACGGGCCTGTCCGGCGGCGCGATGCCGCATGCGCTCGGCGTCACGCTGTCGCTGGCGAAGTTCAATCGCATCCTGAAGGTCGATCCGGTGTCGCGCACGGCGGTCGTGCAATGCGGCGTGCGCAACCTCGCCATCAGCGAAGCCGCGGCGCCTTACGGCCTGTACTACGCACCCGATCCGTCGAGCCAGATCGCCTGCACCATCGGCGGCAACGTGGCCGAGAACTCCGGCGGCGTGCACTGCCTCAAGTACGGCATGACACTGCACAACGTCGTGAAGGTGCGCGGCTTCACGGTGGAAGGCGAGCCGGTGGTGTTCGGGGGCGACGCGCTCGACGCCCCCGGCCTCGACCTGCTCGCCGTCGTCATCGGCAGCGAAGGCATGCTCGCCGTCACCACCGAAGTGACGGTCAAGCTCGTGCCCCGGCCGCAACTGGCGCGCTGCATCATGGCGAGCTTCTCGGATGTGCGGCACGCAGGCCAGGCGGTGGCCGCGGTGATCGCGGCAGGCATCATCCCGGCCGGGCTCGAGATGATGGACAAGCCGATGACGGCCGCCGTGGAGGACTTCGTGCATGCCGGCTACGACCTCGAGGCGGCCGCCATCCTGCTGTGCGAGAGCGACGGCACGACCGGGGAAGTCGAGGAGGAAATCGGCCGCATGAGCGAGGTGCTGCGAAGCGCCGGCGCGACGGCCATCGCGGTGAGCCGCAGCGAAGCCGAGCGCCTGCGTTTCTGGAGCGGCCGCAAGAACGCCTTCCCCGCCTCCGGCCGCATCAGCCCCGACTACATGTGCATGGACTCCACGATCCCGCGCAAGCGGCTCGCGGACATCCTGCTCGCCATCCAGGAGATGGAGGGGAAATACCGGCTGCGCTGTGCCAACGTGTTCCACGCGGGCGACGGCAACCTGCACCCGCTGATCCTCTTCGACGCCAACGACCCCGACCAGCTGCACCGCGCGGAACTGTTCGGCGCGGACATCCTGGAAACCAGCGTCGCCATGGGCGGCACGGTGACGGGCGAGCACGGCGTCGGTGTGGAGAAACTCAATTCGATGTGCGTCCAGTTCAGCGGCGAGGAGAACACGCAGATGCTCGCGCTGAAGCGGGCCTTCGACGCGAAGGGCCTGCTCAATCCGGGCAAGGTGATCCCGACCCTGAACCGCTGCGCGGAGTACGGGAAGATGCTGGTGCGCGGCGGCCGGATCGCGCACCCGGACCTGCCGCGATTCTGAGGACGCGGGCCGCCGGCGCGATGCGCATCTTCGTCAGCATCGCGTCGTACTGCGATCCGCTCCTGGGCTTCACCCTCGCACGCGCGCTGGACACCGCGCGGCGCCCGGAGGCGCTGCACTTCGGCGTGGTGGACCAGAGCCCCGCAGGGAGCGCGTCCCTCCCGGCCGATGCCGTGCGCCCCGCACGCCTGAGCCGTGTGCACATCGACGCCGTCCATGCACGCGGCCCCTGCTGGGCGCGGGCGATCGCGGTGTCGCTGTACGACGGCGAGGAGTGGTTCCTCCAGCTCGATTCGCACATGGACTTCGAGCCGCATTGGGACGAGCGCCTGGTCGCGCAGGCGCAGGACCTGCTGCCCGGACGCGCCGGCGTCGTGATTTCGTCCTATCCCCATGCGTTCGTGTTCGAGGACGGCCGGCCCGTGCATCGCCCGACGACGGACAAGGTCCTCGCGCATGTGGTGAAGCCGGGGACGCACTTCGAGGCGGGGCACCCGGTCCTCGGCTTCGAAGCGCAGCCGCTGGAGCTCGACCGCCCGGTGCCCGGCTATCACCTGGGCGCGGGCTGCCTGTTCGCGCCGGGCCGCTTCGTGCAGGCATTCCCGTACGACCCCTGGCTCTACTTCCACGGGGAGGAGCAGGCCCTTGCCGCCCGCCTCTACACCCACGGCTGGGACATCTTCCACATGCCCGCGCTGCCGCTCTATCACCTGTACAACGCGCCGGGCAACGGCGCGCCCGCGCGGCCCATGCACTGGGACGCGGCCCCCGGCGGCGACCGCGCGCAGGCATGGTGGCCGCTGGAGCGACGTTCGCGCGCGCGGCTGCAGGCGCTGGTGGAGGGCGAATCGCTCGGGGTGTACGGCCTGGGCGCCGTCCGCTCGATGGCCGACTACGCGGCGTTCAGCGGCATCGACTACGCCGCGCGCACGCTGGAGGCGCGCGTTTACCGCCCGCAGGCGTTCGCGTCCTAGGCGGCCGCGTTCCCGCGCATCAATTCGAGCGCGAGGCACAGGTCCGCCCATGCGCGGGCCTTGTCGGGGAGGTTGCGCAGCAGGTAGGCGGGGTGGTAGGTCACCACCAGGGGAATTCCCATGTACTCGTGGCGGCGTCCGCGCAGCTTGCCGATCGGCTCGTCGCTGCCCAAAAGCGCCTGCACGGCGAAGCGGCCCATCGCGAGGATGATCCGGGGCTGCAGCAGCTGGACCTGGCGGCGCAGGTACGGTTCGCATTGCGCGACCTCCTGCGGGTCCGGGTTGCGGTTGCCGGGCGGGCGGCACTTGAGCACGTTGGCGATATAGACCTTGTTGCCGCGATCCAGGCCCAGCGACCTGAGCATGTTGTCCAGCAGCTTGCCCGCCTGGCCGACGAAGGGTTCGCCCTGCAGGTCCTCATTCTCGCCTGGCGCCTCGCCGACGATGAGCCAGTCCGCCTGTCGGTCGCCCACACCGAAGACCGTGTTGCGGCGGCTCGCGCAGAGCCCGCAAGCCTCGCACCCGGCGACGGCCTGTTCCAGCTCGTCCCAGGACATCGCTTCGATGGCGGCAGCCCGGGCGGGGTCCTGCGGGACCGGCACGCGCCGCGCCGCGGGGGATTCCGATGGCGCGGGTTGCGGGCGAGCCTCGGGCGCGGGCGGGATCGGCGCCAGCGACACGGCCGATGCGGCCGGCGCCACGGCCGGCGGTGCCGATGGCGCCTCGAACAGGCGCACGCCCATCTCGGCCAGCATCGCTCGGCGGCGGTCGTCCAGCACGAGGCTCATAGCTTCAGGCTCATCACGACGGCGTCCTCGCGCTGGCCCGACGTACCGGGGTAGTAGCCCTTGCGCTCGCCCACGCGCCGGTAGCCGTGGCGCTCGTAGATGTGCTGCGCGCGCAGGTTGCCCGCGCGCACTTCCAGCCACAGCCATTGCGCGCCCTGCGCGCGCGACCAGATCGCCAGCGCATCGAGCATGAGGCGGCCCCAACCCTGCCCCTGGTGCTCGGGGGCGACGGTGATGTTGAGCAGGTGGACTTCATCGACCCCCTTCATTGCGACGAAATACCCGAGCACGACGTCCTGCGCGCCCAGGAGCTGCGCCTGGTAGCCCGAGCGCAGCGAATCGGAAAAGTTGCCGCGCGTCCAGGGATGCGCATAGGCCGCGCGCTCGATGGCGACCACCTCGTCGAGGCGGGACTCGGTGAGCGGCAGGAACGCGGCCTCGGCGGATTTGAATACGGCGCTCATGGGGTGGGTGATGCGAGGGCGCGCGCCGCGGCACGCTCCTGAGTGGTCTGGGCGACTTTATCCCGGATGTAGAGGGGCATGGCGCGATCCGCCGGCACCGCCAGGCCCGCAGCCAGCGCGGCAGGCGCGATGCGCAAGAGCGCACGTGCCGTCGGCAGCGCGTCCACGCGCGGCAAGCCGGGAAGCCGCGTTGCATACGCATGGAACGCATTGCCGGCCAGGGTCCACCCTTGCGTCGCCGGGATGTCCTCGGGGGCGGTGAGGCGGTAGTCGCCCTCGAGCCCCCAGCCCGCTTCCCCATGGATGTACGCAGCCCAGTAGACCTGGTCCATCCGCGCATCCAGTGCCGCGATCACGCGGGTGGCGCCGGTGAGGGCCCGCGCTTCCTCGGCCACGGCCATGAGGGTGTCCAGCGGCAGCACCGGCACATCGGCGCCGAACGCGAGTCCTTGCGCCACGGCGCAGGCGGTGCGCAGGCCCGTGAACGACCCCGGCCCGCGCCCGAAAGAGATGGCGTCGAGCTGCGCGAGGCCCAGCCCGGCCCGTGCCAGCAAGGCCATGACCGCGGGAATGAGCGCGGCGGACGCCTGCGCGCCCCCCGGGGCGACATGCTCGATCGCGTCGCCGCCTGCGAACGCGCCCCCGCGCACGGCGATGGACATCGTGTCGGTGCTGGTGTCGAAGGCAAGCAGGTTCAAGGGGAGTCTCGTGCGCGGCCTGCCATTATCGAGGGGCCGGATAATGCCCGCATGTTTTTGCAACGAATCCTTGCCGGCGCGGGGCTGGTCGCGGCCGCCGCGCCGGCACTGGCCCAGGGACTGCCGCCGGATGTGGAAGCCGCGTTGGCACGTGCGAAGTTTCCGCGCGACGCGATCGCCGTCGTGGTGGCGGACGCGGACGGCAGATCGCCGCCGCGCCTGGCCCACCGCGCCACGGCCCAGGTCAACCCTGCGTCCATCGCCAAGCTCGCGACGACGGTGGCCGCGCTGGACCTGCTCGGCCCGGCCTTCACCTGGACGACGCCGGTGTACGTCGACGGGCCGGTGCAGAACGGCACGCTGCAAGGCAACCTCTACATCAAGGGACAGGGCGACCCGAAACTCGTGGTCGAGCGGCTGTGGCTGCTGATGCGCCGCATCCAGGGCCTGGGCATCCGCACGATCGCGGGCGACATCGTGCTCGACCGCAGCGCCTTCGAGACCGTGCCGCAGGATCCGGGCGCATTCGACGGGGAGCCGCTCAAACCCTACAACGCGGCACCGGACGCCTTGCTGCTCAACTACAAGTCGGTCGTCATGACCTTCGTCGCGCAAGGCGCGCAGGCGCAGGTGCAAGCGGAGCCGCCGCTGGCGGGCGTGCAGGTCCCCGCGAGCGTGCCGCTGGCGGCCGGCGACTGCGGCGACTGGCGCGCCGCGCTCAAGCCGGATTTCAGCGATGCGTCCCGCGTGCGTTTCGCCGGCGCCTACCCGGCGTCGTGCGGCGAGCGCTCCTGGCCGATCGCCTACTGGAACGCCGAGTCGTATTCGGCGCGCGCGGTGGCCGGCATGTGGAAGGAGGTCGGCGGCACGCTCTCGGGACAGGTGCGCGACGGCCGCGTGCCGGCGGCGCTCGCGCCCGCCTTCGCGGTGCAATCGCCTGCGCTCGCGGAAGCGATCCGCGACATGAACAAGTTCAGCAACAACGTGATGGCGCAGCAGCTCTTCCTCACGCTCAGCCTGCAGCAAAGAGGCACCGGCTCGCTCGAAGGCTCGCGCGAGATCATGCGCCGGTGGTGGCGCGACCGCGTGGGCGGCGAGCCGCCGGTGATGATGAACGGCTCGGGCCTCTCGCGCGAGGAGCGCATCACCGCGCAGGACGTCGCGCGCCTGCTTCAACTCGCGTGGGCCTCCCCGTCCATGCCCGAGGTGCTCGCCTCCCTGCCGGTCGCGGGGGTGGACGGCACGTTGCGGCGCGCGCGCGGCAAGGGCACGGGCCTCGCGCACCTGAAGACCGGCAGCCTGCGCGATGTCGCGGGCGTCGCCGGGATCGTGCACGCGGCCAGCGGCAAGCGCTATGTGCTCGTCGCGATCGCCAACCACCCGCAGGCTTTCCTCGCGCGGCCGGCGATCGAAGCGCTGGTCGAGTGGGCGGCGAGGGACCAGTGACGGCGATGGCGCTGCACGAACTCATCGGCTACCTTGCCGCCTTCCTCACCACCTGCAGCTTCGTGCCGCAGGCCTGGCACACGTTTCGCACGCGCGACGTGCGCGGCATCTCGCTGGGCATGTACAGCGTGTTCGCCTGCGGGGTGGCGATGTGGCTCGCGTACGGCTTGATGCTGTCCGCCTGGCCGATCGTGATCGCCAATGCGATCACGCTGGGATTGGCGCTGGCCATCCTCGCGATGAAGATCCGCTTCGGCTGACCCGCCGCTGAGCGCGCGGCTCCCTTCATCGGTGATAACCCCCTCGCGGAGAGGGCGGGCACGCGTCTACCATCGACGGACCAAAAAACGAACGACCGTTCTATTTCCTCAAGGAGACTTCGATGAGATTGATGAAAACCAGGCTCGCCGCCATTGCAGCAGCCATTGCCCTCGTATCGTGCGGCGGCGGCGACGGAGGCATCGAGGTCTCCTCGACCGTGTCGTTCGGCGACAGCCTGAGCGACGTCGGCACCGAGAAGGTCGGCACGATCGCCGCGCTGGGCGGCGGCAAGTGGACCGTCAACAGCGCGACAGCGCACAACTGGACCGAGATCGTCGCCGCGAGCGTGCACACCACGTCGTGCGCAGCGCAGACAGGCTTGCTGCCGAACATTCCGGGCCTCGTCGGCGCGCCCGTCACCAACCACCCCGAGTGCACGAATTACGCGCAAGGCAGCTCGCGCGTGAGCAACCCGTACGGACCGAACGCGGCAGTGTTCCAGGGCGCGCCGTTCAACGCGGTCAACCTGGGCCTCACGGCGCTGCCCGTCTCCGCGCAGATGAGCTTGCACCTGTCGCGGGTCGGCTCCTATTCGGGACGCGAACTCGTGACGGTGATGGCGGGCGGCAACGACGCGTTCCTGAACCTGAACGCGGTGGCTTCCGCCGCGGGCGGGGGCGCGACCGCCGTCGGCGCGGCCGTCGCGGCCGGCTGGCCGGCTGCGACGCAGAACGCAGTCGCCGCCGGCGGCGCCGCGGCGGTGAACGCGGCAGCCACGCAGGCCGTCACGAGCATGGGCGCGACCGGCGCCGAGCTCGCGGGCCTCGTCAAGAGCCAGGTCCTGGCCAAGGGTGCGCGCTACGTGATGGTCGTGAACCTGCCCGACATTGCCCAGTCGCCGAGCGGCATGGCGGCCGATGCGAGCACGCGCAGCCTCATCACCACCATGGTCAGCGCGTTCAATCAGCAATTGCAGGCAGGCCTCGCCGGCACGCCGGTGCTTTACATCGACGCGTTCACGCAGGGCCATAACCAGTACGCGAATCCCTCCGCCTACGGCATCACCAACATCACCACGCCCGCCTGCAGCACGACGTCGCCGGCGAATCCGCTCGCCGGATCGTCGATCACCTGCACCGCGGCCAGCACCGTGGCGGCGGACGTGAGCGGCTATTACTTCGCCGACACCGTGCACCCGACGCCGCTGGGCTACACGCTGCTTGCCCAGTACGTGATGGCGCAGATGCACCTGGCCGGCTGGATCTGAGGGCGCGTTGCGCAACCCCGCGAAAAAAGGCGCCCGGAGGCGCCTTTTTTTTTGTTCGTCGCACCGGCTCACCAGCGCGACCGGATCCGCTGGTAGGCGTAGTCACCGAAATAGCGCTGCACGAACGGCGTGGGGTAGACAGGGTCGGCCCACATGTAGAGGTTGTAGTTGATTCCCGCCACGATCGTTGCGGGGGTGCAGAGCGCGGCGTTGACCTTGCCCGCGCCGATGCCGATGCCCGGGCCGGGATCGACCGACGTGCACGCCACGTCCGTGGAATTGTTCAAGCCGAAAATGCCCGGGTTGCTGGACATCAGGTTGAACTGGAAGGCGGCGTCCACGTACAGCACGGACGCGCCGAGGTCCACGATGGAGGTCAGCAGCTCGGTGTTGAACTTCGTGCTCAGGTCCGTGAGCAGCGCGCCCTGCCCCGTCGTGATGCCCCAGGGCGTGCGGGAGAGGTCGATCGTGCCCACCACGACCACGTGCGAGGCGCCGGCCTGCACCAGGCGGCGCGTCTGGGCTGCAAGGTCACGGCCCGCCTGCTGGACATTGGCGAGCGTCTGGGCGCTCGTCTGCGTCCCCGCGTTGAGTTTGCCCACCTCGGCAATGATGTCCGTGATGCCGCCTTCGATGAACACCAGGTCCGTCGCCGTGGGCGTGGTGCCGGCCAGGAAGGTGTCGATCTGCTTGGCCACCGTCGGCGTCGCCGCATTGCCGGCGGCATCCGGCGTGGCGACGATGCGCGCGTTGCGCGTCGCATAGTCGGTGCCGCCCGCGGTCACGACCGGCCCCATCAGGTACGTGAAGGAGGCCGCGGCCTCCTGCGTCCAGATGTTGATGGTGTTGTCGTTGACGGTCTGGCGGTTGCCGACCTGGCCCAGGTCGCTGAAGCCGGTGCCGAAGGCAAACACGCGGGTGGGCTCCAGCTGGGACTCGATCGTCCCCGACCCGCAGCCGGCCAGAAACAACGCGGCGGCCGGCGCCAGCGCCAGCAAGGCGCGGCGCATCCATTGACGTGACATGAAATTCTCCAATTGAAGGTTGGGGGTAGTTTAGCGAGCGCCCGCGCTCAGCCCGCGGCGGCCCGGGAAAGCCTGTCGAGCACGCCTTCCCAGCCCGGCTCGGCCGGCGGTGTCTCGACCCAGATGAGGCGCACGCCCTGCGCGTCGAAATCGCGCAGGACCGCAAAGAGCTGGCGCGCGGTTTCCGCCGCGTCGTCCGGCATGCGCCGCTGCAGCACGCGGGGGGATCGCGTGCGCATGAGGGCGCGCGAGTAGATCGCGAGGCCCGCCGCGTCGTCGCCCAGGACATCCAGGGCGGTCTGCAGCGCCTTCGCATCCATCAGGCGCACGCGCGCGTCGGGCGCGTAATGCGACTCGAGCGTGCCCGAGGCTCGCGGCGCGTCCTGCGTCACTTCCCCCGGCGAGCGCAGCGGCTGCCCGCACGCCGCCTCGATCTGCCCGCGTGTCAGAACCCCGGGGCGCAGCAGCACCGGCACGCCGCGCGTGCAGTCGACGATGGTGGATTCGATGCCGACGTCGCAGGGGCCGCCGTCGAGTACGAGCAGCTCGTCGCCGAATTCGCCGCGCACGTGTTGCGCCGTCGTGGGGCTCACGCGCCCGAAGCGGTTGGCACTCGGACCCGCGAGCCCGTGCACCGCGGGCGTGGTGCCGGCGCATGCCACCAGCAGGGCATGCGCGACCGGATGCGCCGGGCAGCGCACGCCGATGGAGGCCTGCCCGCCCGCCGCGGCCGTGGCGACGCCTTCGCGCCGCGGCAGGATGAGCGTGAGCGGGCCGGGCCAGAACGCCCGCATCAAGGCACGGGCGAAGTCCGGTGCGCTCGCGGCGAAGCGATCCACCGCCGCCGCATCCGGGACGTGCACGATCAGGGGATGGTCCGCGGGCCGTCCCTTCGCGCGGAAGATCTCACCGACCGCCGCGTCGCTCGCCGCGTCCGCGCCCAGTCCGTAGACCGTCTCGGTCGGAAACGCCACGAGCCCGCCGGCCGCCAGCGTGCGCGCGGCCCGCTCGATCGCGGCGGGGTCGTTACCTTGCAGGATCATGTGCGCGCCCGCTAGAACGCTTCGATGCCCAGCAGCGACGCCGCCTCCAGGGCGGTCTTGCGCACGGCTCGCACAGACGGGCCGGTGAGGTTGACGTGCCCCATCTTGCGGCCGGGGCGCGCGCTCTGCTTGCCGTAGAGGTGAAGGTGCACGCCCGGCAGCGCCAGCAGCCGGTCCCAGGGCGGCGCCACTTCCGCGTCGCCCTGCGCGAACCACAAATCGCCCAGGAGATTCAGCATCACGGCCGGGCTGTGCTGGCGCGGCTGCACGAGCGGCAGCCCGGCCAGCGTGCGCACCTGCAATTCGAACTGCGACACGTCGCATGCGTCCATGCTGTAGTGCCCGCTGTTGTGCGGGCGCGGCGCCATCTCGTTGACGACGAGCGAGCCGTCGGCCAGCAAGAAGAACTCGACGCAGAGCACGCCGACATAGTCCAGCCCCTGCGCGATCGCGCGCGTCGATTCCACCGCGAGCGCCCCGCGCGATGCGGGCAGGTTGTCGGGATGCACCTCGGTCACGGCGAGGATGCCGCCGCGATGCAGGTTGAGCTGCGGCGGCAGGTTCACCATCGCGCCGTCGCGCCCGCGCGCGACGATGACGGAGCATTCCGCCGCGAGCGGCATCAGTTTTTCGAGCACGCAGGCCACGCCGTTCAGCCCCTGCCACGCCGCGGCGAGTTCCTCGCGGTTCTGCACGCGCACCTGCCCCTTGCCGTCATAGCCCAGGCGCGCGGTCTTCAGCACGCCCGGCAGCAGGCTCGCGTCGACGGCCCGCAGCTGCTCCTGCGTTTCGATGGCCGCGTGCGGCGCGCACGGAACCCCGCATCTCACGAAGTGGGCCTTCTCCAGCAACCGGTCCTGCGCGATCGCGACCGCGGCCGCGCCGGGAGAGACCGGGCGCAGCTCGCCGAGCCGCGCGAGTGCGGGCGCGGGCACGTTCTCGAATTCGGTGGTGATGGCGGCGCTGCACTGCGCGAGCTCGGCCAGGCCGCGGTCGTCCAGGTAGTCGGCATGCACATGCCGGTGGCTGACCAGGCCGGCGGGGCTGGCGGCATCCGGGTCGAGCACGGCGGTGAAGTAGCCCATCCGCTGCGCCGCATGCACGAACATGCGGCCGAGCTGGCCGCCCCCCATCACGCCGAGGGTGGCGCCGGGCAGGATCGCGTCTTCGCTCATGGCTGGGGCGGCAGGGTCATGCCGGCGGCCGCCTGCGTCTGGCGGGCGCGATAGTCCTCCAGGCGCTTGCGCAGCCCGGCGTCGCCATGGGCCAGCATCGCGACCGCGAACAGGGCGGCGTTGGCCGCGCCCGCGACGCCGATCGCGAAGGTGGCGACGGGAATGCCCTTGGGCATCTGCACGATGCTGTGCAGCGAATCCACGCCCTGCAGGTGCTTGCTCGCGACCGGGACGCCCAGGACCGGCACGGTCGTCTTGGCGGCCAGCATGCCCGGCAGGTGGGCGGCGCCGCCCGCGCCTGCGATGATGGCGGCGAGCCCGCGGCCGGCGGCCTGCTCGGCATAGGCGAACATCTCGTCGGGCATGCGGTGGGCCGAAACGACCCGCGCCTCATGGGCGATGTCGAATTCCTGGAGAATTGCCACTGCGTGCTGCATCGTGTCCCAGTCGCTTGCGGACCCCATCACCACGCCAACCTGTATCGAGCTCAATTGCGTGCTCCCAAAGATTGAATTTTACGGTTCCAACCCGACCTGACCCGCCATGATCGACGTCACCATCGAAAACTTTGAATCCGAGGTCATCGAAGCCTCCATGACCCAGCCCGTGCTGGTCGACTTCTGGGCGCCCTGGTGCGGCCCGTGCAAGGTGATCGGCCCGATCCTCGAGAAGCTCGAGAAGGACTACGCCGGCGGCTTCAAGCTGGTCAAGATCGATTCGGACCAGGAGCAGCAGATCGCCGGCGCTTTCGGCGTGCGCAGCATCCCCACCGTCATCCTGCTGAAGGACGGCCAGCCCGTGGACGGATTCATGGGCGCGCTGCCCGAAGGCAAGGTCAAGGAGTTCCTGGACAAGCACGTGGAGCCGGGCGAAGCGCAGCCGGAAGAAGCCACCGTCGAGGAAGCCCCCCTGGATGACAGCCCCGAAGCCCGGCTCGAGCGCTTCCAGCATGCGGTGGCGACCGACCCTTCCAACGACGACGCGCGCTTCGAATACGTGCGTGCGCTGTTGCTGGCCGGGCGCACCGACGACGCGAAGGTGGCTTTCGCCCCGGTGATCGCGAAGACGTCCCTCGTGCGCCGCTTCGACTCCCTGCAGCGCGCGATGGACGCCCTGGACTTCGCGGCATCGACGCCTGACGCGAACAAGGCGCTCGCCGACGCGGATGCGCGCATCGCGGCGGGCAAGCGCGACTTCGACGCCCGCTTCGATCGCGCGCGCCTGCTGCTGGCTGCGCACCGCTGGACGGACGCGATGGACGAGCTGCTCGAAATCCTGATGCGCGACAAGGCGTGGAACGACGAGCTGGCCCGCAAGACCTACATCGCGATCCTCGATTTGATCGAGCCGCCCAAGCCCAAGGTGGCGGACGGGCAGATCCCGCCGGACGACCCGACGGTGGCGACCTACCGCCGCCGCCTGTCCAGCGTCGTCCTCAGTTGATCGGCCCGCCGCGGCCGAAGAGCCACCGGGTCAGCGCAAAGGCAAGCCCGAACACGGCCGCATAGGCAAATACCGCAGGGCTGAATTCCTTGCGCGATTCGCGCCAGGCCCGCACCCGCTCGACCAGCAGGCCGGCCGCCACGGGCGCCAGCAGCAGGTTCATCACCTGCAGCCATTCGACGCGAATTGCGAGGTGCGGCACCACCAGCAGCGTGCCGACGCCGGCGGCAATCCCGGTGACGACGGACCATGAAGTTTCGTGGACGGGCGCCAATTCCCGGTCGCGTCCGCGAATCTTGTACCAGCCGGCCTTGAACGCGCCGCCGAACAACTCGGCGACCAGCTGCAAGAACAATTCCCCGCAAAATTCAAAGAGCAGTTCGAAGATGACTTCGAGCATCGCCTGCTGTTCGTCAGGCGGTCAGGCGCTGCAATGCCTCGCGGTACTTCTGCGCGGTGTTGGCGATCACGTCCTGCGGCAGGCGCGGCGCGGGCGGCGTCTTGTCCCAGGGCTTGCCGTTGATGCGCACCTGCTCCAGCCAGTCGCGCACGAACTGCTTGTCGTAGCTCGGCGGGTTGGTGCCGGCCTTGAACGCGGCGTCGTAACCTTCGACGGGCCAGTAGCGCGAGGAGTCGGGCGTGAGCACTTCGTCCATCAGGATGAGTTGGCCCGCGTCGTCGAGGCCGAACTCGAACTTCGTGTCCGCGATGATCATGCCCTTGGCGAGCGCGATCGCCGCGGCTTCGCGGTAGATCGCGATGCTGATGTCGCGGATCTTCGATGCCAGCTCCGGGCCCACGAGCTTCACCACCTGGTCGAAGGAGATGTTTTCGTCGTGGTGCCCCGCTTCCGCCTTGGCGGCGGGCGTGAAGATCGGCTCGGTGAGCTTGCTCGCGTTCTTCAAACCCGGCGGCAGCGGCACGCCGCACACCGATTGCGACTGCTGGTATTCGACCCAGCCGCTGCCCGCGAGGTAGCCGCGCACCACCGCCTCCACCGGGATCGGCTTCAGGCGCTTCACCAGCATCGAGCGGCCCGTCACCTGCGGGATTTCCGCCGGCGACACCACGCTCTCGGGCGCATCGCCCGTCAGGTGGTTCGGGCACAGGTGCCCGAGCTTGCCGAACCAGAACAGCGCCATCTGCGTGAGCAGCTCACCCTTGCCGGGGATCGGCTCGCCCATGATGACGTCGAAGGCCGAGAGCCGGTCGCTGGCAACCATCAGGATACGGTCGGTCCCGACGGCATAGTTGTCGCGCACCTTGCCGCGCGCGAGCAGCGGCAGGGAGGTGAGGGCGGAAGTATGCAGCGCGGTGCTCAATGGACGACCTGCGCGAGTGCACCCTCGGCGTACTTCGCGGCGACCACCTGCAGGCTGTGCGCCTTGATCTTCGGCGCCTGGCCTTCGCAGCCGAATTCGATGTAGCGCTGCTTGCAGATCTTCTTGGCGGCTTCGCGCGCGGGCTTGAGCCACTCGCGCGCGTCGAACTTGTCCGGGTTCTCGGCGAGGAACTTGCGCACCGCCGCCGTCATCGCGAGGCGGATGTCGGTGTCGATGTTGATCTTGCGCACGCCGAACTTGATGGCTTCCTGGATCTCCTCCACCGGCACGCCATACGTTTCCTTGATCTTGCCCCCGTATTGGTTGATGACGGCCAGCAGGTCCTGCGGCACCGACGAGGAGCCGTGCATCACGAGGTGCGTGCTCGGGATGCGGCGGTGGATTTCGCGGATGCGCTCGATGGCGAGGATGTCGCCGGTGGGCTTGCGCGAGAACTTGTAGGCGCCGTGGCTGGTGCCGATGGCGATCGCCAGCGCATCGAGCTGCGTGCGCTTCACGAAATCGGCGGCCTGCTCGGGGTCGGTGAGGAGCTGCTCGCGCGTCATCGTGGAGTCCGTGCCGTGGCCGTCTTCCTTGTCGCCCTTCATGGTCTCGAGCGAGCCGAGGCAGCCGAGCTCGCCTTCGACCGTCACGCCCAGCGCATGGGACATCTCCACGACCTTGCGGGTCACGTCGACGTTGTAGTCGTAGCTCGCGATGGTCTTGCCGTCGGCTTCGAGCGACCCGTCCATCATCACCGAGGAGAAGCCGAGCTTGATCGCGCCGGCGCACACGTCGGGGCTCTGCCCGTGGTCCTGGTGCATGACGAGCGGGATTTCCGGGTAGGCCTCGATGGCGGCCTGGATGAGGTGCTTGATGAAGGGCTCGCCCGCGTACTTGCGTGCGCCGGCGCTGGCTTGCAGGATGACCGGCGCGCCGGCTTCCTTGGCCGCTTCCATCACGGCCTGGACCTGCTCGAGGTTGTTGACGTTGAAGGCGGGGATGCCATAGCCGTTTTCGGCGGCATGGTCCAGCAGTTCGCGCATGGAAACGAGTGGCATGGTGGTCGTCCGGTGGTGGGGTGAAACGCGTTGGGACACGGGCGCGGCGCGCCCGGAACGCATGGATTTTAGCCCGTGCCCCGCTGGCGGCACGGCTCCTTCAGCTCATCGGTGGCGACTGCAATCCGAGGAAGGCGAGCACCTCGGCGCGCACCGGGGAGAGCCAGCTCAGGGGCTTGGCCAGGGACGCCATGATGGTGATGTGGCTGACCCCGTCCAGCAGGCGCCAGCGCGCATCGACCCCCAGGGACTTCAGCTTCTCGCCGAGCGCCATCGTGCTGCGCCGCGGGTTCACCAGCGAATCCTTCTCGGGGGCCAGCAGCAGGGTGCGGGGCGCGGCGGCTGTCGCCTGCGCCAGCGGCTGGCTATCCGCGGGCGTGGACGGCCAGTGGAAGGCGACCTGCGCCTCGGGGTTCTCGATGGGCAGGAAGTCGTAAGGGCCGGCGATGCCGATCCACCCGGCGAATTGACCGGGCGCCAGTCCGACAGTTGCGAGCCAACGAGGGTCCAGCGCCAGCATCGCGGCGTTGTAGGCCCCGGCGCTGTGGCCCATCAGGTAGATCTTGCGCGGATCGCATCCGAGCTCCGGGGCATGCCGCACGGCCCACTGCACGGCGCGTGCGCTGTCTTCCAGGAACACGGGGTAGCGCACCTGGGGGCTCAGGCGGTAATCCGGCAGCACGGCGACGGCGCCATGCGCGGCCAGGGCCTCGCCCACGAACCGGTAGTCGGCGCGGTCGCCCCGGGTCCAGCTGCCGCCGTAGAAGAAGATCACCAGCGGCGCGAGGCCGCGCGATTCGAGGGGCTGGTAGGTGTCGAGCTTCTGCCGGGGGTCGGGCCCATAGGCGATGTCCTGGCGGCCGCGATAGCTCGCGCGAGGCACGAAGGTGTTGAGCAGGCCGGAGGCCGAGCAGCCGGACAGGGACATGGCGGCAAGCGCGGCGAGGCCCGCGCGGCGGTTGAGGCCCGCAGGGGCGGTGGGACGGTGCATACGAACAGTACGCCCGCCGCGCCCGCGCGGTTTCACTCCGCCCGCACGATTTTCAGCATGTTGGTGCCGCCGGGCGCGCCCATCGGCTCGCCGCAGGTGATCGCGTAGATGTCGCCGCTGGAGACGATGCCGCGCTTTTTCAGGTGCGCTTCCGCCTCGCCCAGCGCTTTGTCGCGCTCCGCGCTCTGGTCCATGAGCAGCGGCCGCACGTTGCGGTACATCGCCATCTTGCGCTGCGTCACGAGCTTGGGAGTGAGCGCGTAGATCGGGATGTGGATGCGGTGGCGGCTCATCCACAAGGCGGTCGAACCCGAATCCGTAAGCGCCACGATCGCCTTGCAGCCGAGGTGGTGCGCGGTGAAGAGCGCGCCCATGGCGATCGACTGGTCGATGCGCGCGAAGGTCATGCCGGTGAAGTCGGCGTCGAGCTTCACGTCCTCGGCCTTCTCCGCTTCCAGGCAGATGTTCGCCATCTCGACGATGGTTTCCAGCGGGTAGCGGCCGGCGGCGGTTTCCGCGCTCAGCATCACGGCGTCGGTGCCGTCGAGCACGGCATTGGCGACGTCGCTCACCTCGGCGCGCGTGGGCACGGGCGCGGTAATCATCGACTCCATCATCTGCGTCGCGGTGATCACGAACTTGTCGTTCTCGCGCGCCATGCGGATCATGCGCTTCTGCAACGCGGGCACGGCCGCGTTGCCGACCTCGACCGCGAGGTCGCCGCGCGCAACCATGATGCCGTCGCTCGCGAGCAGGATGGACAGCAGGTTCGGGATCGCCTCGGCGCGCTCGATCTTCGCGATCAGGCCCGGGCGATGGCGGAATTCCGCCGCGGCCACGTTGCACAGCTGGCGCGCCATCTCCATGTCGGTCGCGTTCTTCGGGAAGCTCACGGCCACGTAGTCTGCCTGGAAGCTCATCGCGGTGCGGATGTCTTCCATGTCCTTCGCGGTGAGCGCGGGGGCCGTGAGGCCGCCGCCCTGCTTGTTGATGCCCTTGTTGTTGGAGAGCACGCCACCGAGCTTGACAGTGGTGCGCACCTGCTCGCCTTTCACCGAGTCCACGGTGAGCACGATCAGGCCGTCGTTGAGCAGCAGCACGTCGCCCGGCTTCACGTCGCGCGGCAGTTCCTTGTAGTCGAGGCCGACGCCCTGCAAGTCGCCCGGTTCGGTGCGCGATGCGTCGAGCACGAACTTCATCCCGGCTTCGAGCGCGACCTTGCCCTCGGCGAACTTGCCGACGCGGATCTTGGGGCCCTGCAGGTCCGCCATGATCGCGACCTCTCGTCCCGCGCGCTGCGCGGCGGCGCGCACGACACCCGCGAGGTTGATGTGGTCCTGCGCCTTGCCATGGCTGAAATTGAGGCGCACGACGTTCACGCCGGCGCGGATCATCTGCTCGAGGAGTGCGGGTTCGCTGGAGGCGGGGCCCAGGGTGGCAACGATCTTGGTGGCTCTACGGGCCATGGAGTCTCCGGTGTCTGTAATTAAGTTTCGGATTCTCTCGCGAAAGCGGTTACATGTCAGGTACGAAACACGCCTGGCGTCGCAAGCGAAGGTAAAACTGTTTCACCCGGCCGCGCGCTTTTCGAGGATTTCGAAGGCCGGCAGCTGCTTGCCTTCCAGCACCTCGAGGAAGGCGCCGCCGCCGGTGGAGATGTAGCTCACCTGCTTCTCGATGCCGTATTTCGCGATGGCCGCGAGCGTGTCGCCGCCCCCTGCGATGCTGAATGCGGACGAATCCGCGATGGCGCGGGCAATGGTCTCCGTGCCATGCGAGAACGCCTCGAATTCGAAGACGCCGACCGGGCCGTTCCAGACGATCGTGCCCGCTTTCATCAGCTGGTCCGCCAGCCGCTTCGCCGTTTGCGGGCCGATGTCGAGGATGAGGTCGTCGTCGGCGACGTCGGCAGCTGCCTTGACGGTGGCGGGCGCATCGGCGGCGAAGGTCTTGGCGGTGACGACGTCGGTCGGGATCGGCACGGCCGCGCCGCGCGCCGCCATCGCATCGATCACGGCCTTCGCTTCGCCGACGAGGTCCGCTTCCGCGAGCGACTTGCCGATCTTCAGGCCTGCCGCGAGCATGAAGGTGTTGGCGATGCCACCGCCCACGATGAGCTGGTCCACGTTCCGCGCGAGCGACTTCAGGATGGTGAGCTTGGTGGACACCTTCGACCCCGCCACGATGGCGGCGAGCGGGCGCTTGGGCTGTGCGAGCGCCTTCACGATGGCGTCGATCTCGGCGGACAACAGCGGGCCGGCGCACGCGACTTTCGCGAACTGCGCGATGCCGTAGGTCGATGCTTCGGCGCGGTGGGCCGTGCCGAACGCGTCGTGCACGAAGATGTCGCACAGCGCCGCCATCTTCTTCGCGAGCGCCGGGTCGTTCTTCTTCTCGCCCTTGTTGACGCGGCAATTCTCCAGCAGCACGACGTCGCCGGGCTTGACCTGCACCCCGTCCACCCAGTTGGCCACCAGCGGCACGTCCCGGCCCAGCAGCTCGGAGAGGCGCCGGGCCACGGGAGCCAGCGAATCTTCAGGCTTGAACTCGCCCTCGGTGGGCCGGCCCAGGTGCGAGGTGACCATCACGGCCGCGCCCGCGTCGAGCGCCATGCGGATGCAGGGCACCGACGCGCGGATGCGCGTGTCCTCGGTGATGTTGCCCGCGTCGTCCTGCGGCACGTTGAGGTCGGCACGGATGAACACGCGCTGGCCGCGGGCTTGGCCGCCGGCACACAGGTCGGAAAAACGCAGGACTTTCATGGAGATCGCTTCGTGGTGGCAAAGCGGTCATTTTAGGAGTCGCTACCAGCCCAACAGCAGGTGCAGCGGCAGATAAACCGCCATGCCCGCAGCGATCGTGAGCAGCACGCTGCGCCGCCAGAAGTAGAGCAAGGCGCCAACCGGCGCGGCGTAGAGGCGCGCGTCCTGCCAGGTGTGGATGAACTGGCCGCTGCTCATCACCACCTCCGGCGCGATCACGCCCGCGAGCGCGGCGACGGGCGCGTACTTCAGTGCCCGGTGCGCCCATGCGGGCAAGGTCCACGGCCGATCCATGATGAAGAAGAAGCAGCGGGTGAGCACGGTGATGGCGGCGAGTCCCACGATCGTCGCCAGGGTCCACAGGTCGGTCTGGGCGCTCATGCGGGCTCCCCCGCTTCCTGCGGGAACCTGCGCTCCAGCCAGAAACACAGGGCCACCGCCACCGCGATGGCCGCGACGATGTTGAGCTTGAGCGGCAGCGAATAGGTCGCGACCGCCGCCGACCCTGCGATCAGCACCGCCAGCCGGCGCAGCGGCGTATTCGCGAGCGAGCACAGGATGCCGACGAGGCACAGCACACCCGCGAAGCCGAGTCCCCACGACGTGGGAATGAGGTTGCCCAGCAGGATGCCGGCCACGCTCGCGCCCATCCACGCGAACCACGTGACGCAGTAGTTGCCGCTCAGGTACGCCTCCTCCTCCCGCCGGCCCTCTCCGGTCTGCGCGGGCTCCGGGAAGCGCCGCGTGAACATGGCATACGTCATGTCCGCGGTGAGGTAGCCGTGGGCCATGCGGCGCCAGCGCGGCATGTGCATCATGTAGGGACGCAGGTGCAGGCTGAAGACGACGAAGCGCAGGTTCACGCAGAAGCCGGTGGCGAGGATCACCCACATCGGCGCCCCGGCGACGATCAGCGGGATCGCGGCGAGTTGCGAGCTGCCCGCGTAGACGAGGAAGGTCATCGCGAGCGCCTCGAACACGCTCATGCCCGACTTGACCATGGCGACTCCCGTCATCAGGCCCCATGCGGCAATGCCGGTGGCCAGCGGCGCCATGCCGCTCGCGGCCTCCCGGAACGCCGGGTGGCTGTAGTTGGATCGCAGGAAGAACACGGGGCGGCTAGGAAGCGAACGACATCCGCGGCTCCAACGCGAAACCGCGCTGGAAGTCTGCCACAGCCATGCGTTTGCCGCCCGCGCGCTGCAGCTGGGTGGCGCGCAGGACGCCCGCGCCGCACGCGATGTCCACGCCTTGCGCCGTCACCGCGAGAATCTCGCCCGGCGCGGTGCCGGAAGCATGCGCTTCCAGCGGATGCGCACGCCAGAACTTCACCACTTCCCCGCGCAACGTACCCGATGCGCCCGGGAAGGGATCGAAAGCGCGGATGCGGCGCGCGATGGTGCGGGCGTCGAGTGTCCAGTCGATCGCGGCTTCCTGCTTCTCGATCTTGTGCGCGTAGGTCACGCCTTCCGCGGGCTGGGGCGTGCGGGTGAGGCCGCCGCAGGCAGCGAGCTCGAGCGCCTCGACCATCAATCTGCCGCCCAGCGGTGCGAGCTTGTCGTGCAGCGTCGCGGTGGTGTCGTCGTCCGCGATGGGAATGGCTTCGGCCAGCAGCATGTCGCCCGTGTCCAGGCCCGCATCCATCTGCATGATGGTCACGCCGGTCATCGCATCCCCCGCCTCGATCGCGCGGTGGATCGGCGCGGCGCCGCGCCAGCGTGGCAGCAAGGACGCATGGATATTGAAAGCCCCCAGGCGCGGCGCATCGAGCACCCACTGCGGCAGGATCAGGCCGTACGCCGCGACGACCATCGCGTCCGCGCGGGCAGCGGCGATCGCATCGCGCGCCTGACGTGCGTCCTCGGGATACTTGCCGTCAAGCCGCAAGCTGCGCGGCTGCACCACGGGGATCCCATGCGTGACGGCGAACTGCTTGACCGCCGAAGCCTGCAGCTTCATGCCGCGGCCGGCCGGGCGATCGGGCTGCGTGAGCACCAGCGGAATCTGGAAGCCCGCGGCGTGCAGCCGCTCGAGCGCCACCTGGGCGAATTCGGGTGTCCCCGCGAAGATGACGCGCACGTTGTCGAAGGCCCTAGTTTCTGTCGTTGGGCGCGTTGACGAATTCCATGCCCGGATGGGCGCGCCGCACCACGTTGGCCCGGTCCAGGTACACCCAATAGAACATGTCGCTGCCCTGCACGTCCCGCCAGCGGTAGGTCATGACCGGGCCGTCCCAGCTCGCGACGCCGTCGATCATCGCCGGCCGGCCGAACTCGCGCTCCACGTCGTCGCGCGTCCACTTCCCGGGCTCGATCCGCTGAAAATTGGCGTCCGTCAGGACCTGGCGCGAGCGGACGACCCGGCCCGCGGCGTCCAGGTCCACCATCCAGGCGAACTGGCCGAAGGGTTGCAGCGAATACTGGAGGCGCTCGCCGCCATCGATCCGCACCACGCGCTGGGGCTGGCCCAGGCGCGCGACCACCGCCTCGCGGGGCGTTCCCGGTGCGACATCGAAGCCGCCGCCGATGAAGGTGACGGCGCAGCCGGCCAGCAGCGACAGGCACAGGGCGCATAACAGCTTGCGCATGGCAGGCCTCCTGGACGAAATAAGAGTCAGTGAAACGCTCAGGCCCGCTCGGTGTCCCGGCGCGCCTTCAGCATCTTGGTCTTGATGCGGTTTCGCTTCAAGGGCGACAGGTATTCGACGAACACCTTGCCGAGCAGGTGGTCCATCTCGTGCTGGATGCACACGGCGAGGATGCCCTCGGCCTCCAGCGTGCGGGACTTGCCATCGCCGTCGAGGGCCGTCACCTTGATGGACGAGGAGCGCTCCACGCCGTCGTAGATCCCTGGAACGGACAGGCAGCCTTCGTCGTTGAGCTGCTTCTCGGGGCTGGCCCAGGTGATCTCCGGGTTGATCAGCACCAGCGGCTGGTTCCGGTCCTCGGAGACGTCGATGACGATCAGGCGCTCATGGACGTCCACCTGCGTGGCGGCCAGGCCGATGCCGTTGGCGTCGTACATCGTGTCCAGCATGTCGGCGATCAGCTGTTTCACGCGGGCGTCCACCGCCTGCACGGGCCGGGCCACGGTGTTCAGTTTCGGGTCGGGATAGCAAAGAATGGGCAGGAGGGACATGGGTTGGGGCCTTGGGTGTCGCTATTTTCGCTACTTTTGGGTTTGCCGGCAGGCTCGAAACGCCATAAACGTTGCCCAATCAAGGGCTTGAGCGCAGAATCGCCAGTACTTTGTCAAGACTTTCGACTGCCTGCCCATGGGGTGGTCGTGGCCCGCAAATGCACCAACACAGCCAATTTTCGACGATGGTTCCAGCTCCCGCCCGCGGATCGTCCCGCTGGGGCGCCGCTTCCAGCTGGACCATGCTGGCCGCGCTCGCGGGGGCCCTGGCCGCCGCACCCGCGCTGGCGCAGAACTTCCCGATCACGCCGGGCCAGCGCTCCACCGCCGAGCAGGTGGCGCAGGCCGGGGTTCCGCTGTCCGAACTCGCCCCGAACGCGCCCGAGGAATACACCGTCAAGCGCGGCGACACGCTCTGGGCCATCTCCGGCATGTTCCTGAAGACGCCGTGGCGCTGGCCCGAGCTCTGGGGCATGAACATGGAAGAGGTGCGCAACCCGCACCGCATCTATCCCGGCCAGCAGCTCTTCCTGGAAAAGCTCAACGGCCGCGCGCTGCTGCGCATGCGCGCTTCGACCGACAGCAGCCAGCCGCCCACCGACACCATCCGCGTGTCGCCCCGCACCCGCATCGAATCGCTGCCGGATGCGTCCATTCCGACCTTGCAGCTGGCCGCGATCGAAGCCTTCCTGGCCGAGCCGCTGATCATCGACGAGAAGACGCTGCTCGCCGCGCCGCGCATCGTGGCCGCCCCGGCGGACCGGGTCCTCATCACGCGCGGCGACCGCGCGTACGCACGCGGGATCGCCGCCACGCCGATGATGCAGCGCGTCTCCGGCCGCGAGGACGACTACCGCATCTTCCGCAATGCGCAGCCCCTGCGCGACCCGGTCACCAAGGCCGTCCTGGGCTACGAGGCGCAGTACCTCGGCAAGGCGGCGCTCGTGCGCAACGAAAGCTCGGAATCGGTGAAGACGAGCAGCGGCAAGGAGGAAACCCTTCCCGTGCCGGCCACCATCGACATCGTGTCGGCCAAGGAAGAAATGCGGGTCGGGGACCGGCTGCTGCCCGAGCCGCCGCGCGAATTCCTCAATTACGTGCCCCACGCGCCGGGCAACACCATCCGCGGCACGATCGTCTCGATCCACGGCAATGCCGTGGCCCTCGCCGGACAGAACTCGGTCGTGGTGATCAACAAGGGCACGATGGACGGCATCGAGATGGGCCACGTGCTGGTGATCCAGAAAGAGGGCGAGCGGCGCACCGACACTTCGCAGCCCGGCGAGCGCTCGGTCATCAAGCTGCCCAATGAGCGCAACGGCCTCCTGATGGTGTTCCGCCCGTTCGAGAAGCTCTCGTACGGGCTGGTCCTGGAAATGAACGACGCAGTAAAGATCGGCGACGCCGTCGTCAATCCGCGCTGAGCCCCGACCGCGTCGACCCGGGTGAGCTCGCGGCATGGCTGCGGCTGGCCTGGACCCGGGGAATCGGCAATATCACCGCCCGGCGCCTGCTGGCCGCCTTCGGCTTGCCGCAGGCCATCTTCGAGCAACCCCTGGAAGCGCTCCGGCAGGTCGTGTCCGCGGCCGATGCGGCCTCGCTCCAAAAGCCACCCGAGGGATTCGAGGCACGCGTCGCGGTCACGCGCCAATGGCTGGAAGCAGCATCCTTCCCCGGCGAGCGGCAGATCGTCACTCTCGGCTCTCCCGGTTACCCCCAAGCACTCCTCGACACCGAGGACCCGCCGCTGATGCTGTACCTGCTCGGGCAGGTGCCGCCGCGCTGGCCCCACGCCATCTCCATCGTGGGCAGCCGCAATCCCACGCCGCAGGGCCTGGCGAATGCCCGCGATTTCTCGCGCAGCTTCGCGCAGGCGGGCCTCACCGTGGTCTCGGGGCTCGCGCTCGGCATCGACGGCGCCGCGCATGAAGGCGCGCTCGACGGCGCAGTCGGCGGCGGGCCGGCGACAATCGCGGTGGTGGGCACGGGCCTGGACACCGTCTACCCCAAACGGCATGCGAGCCTCGCGCAACGCATCGTGCAGCGGGGCCTCATCGTCAGCGAATATCCGCTGGGCACGCCGCCGCTGTCGGAAAATTTTCCGAGGCGCAACCGCATCATCTCGGCCCTGGGCCAGGGCACGCTGGTGGTCGAGGCCGCGCTGATGTCGGGTTCGCTGATCACCGCCAAGCAGGCGGCCGAGCAGGGCCGCGACGTGTTCGCGATTCCGGGCTCGATCCATTCGCCGCTCTCGCGCGGCTGCCATTCGCTCATCAAGCAGGGGGCGAAGCTCGTGGAATGCGCACAGGACGTGTTGGAGGAATTGCCGTCGACGCGCGGCAGCCTGCTCGCGCGCAACGCGTCATCGAGCACCTCAACGATCGCGGGCACGAGCGAGCTCGATGGGACACCGACGCAGGACGGCGTGCTCGAATCGCTGGGCCACGACCCGGTAGGACTCGACGCATTGGTGGCCCGCACGGGTCTCGCCCCCGCGCAACTGCAAGCCCGCCTGCTCGAGCTCGAGCTGGCCGGTGAAATCGCGCGCCTGCCCGGTGGTCTCTACCAACGCACGGCCATCGCGTAGCTGAGCCAGCTTGCGCCCCGCGTGCTGCAAGCGCGCAACACCGCACCGGAATCGATTGCAGGAAGCGACTTCTGGGCTATATTGGGTGGCATGTTTGAAGTGCTCGTTTTTGTGTACGAACACTACTGGCGCGGCGATGCGTGTCCTGAGCTGGAGCATCTGAGCCGCAAGCTCAGCGCCCACGGCTTCGAGGCCGACGAAATCCACGAGGCGCTGGTCTGGCTCGACGGCCTGAACCTCGCCGCGCAGAGCGTCCGCTCGGATGCTCCCACCGCTTCCGCTCCCTCCCCCCTGCAGTCTGCCGACAGCATGCGCGTGTATTCGGTGCGCGAGCAGGACCACCTCGGCGCACAGTGCCTGGGTTTCATCTCCTTCCTCGAAAGCGCCGGCGTGCTGCCGCCGGCCATGCGCGAGATCGTCGTGGACAGGGCGATGGCGGCACCCGGTGGGCCGGTGGCCGTCGACGACCTGAAGATCATCGTGCTGATGGTGTACTGGAGCTTCGGCGAAGAGCCCGACGCCCTGGTGCTGGACGAGCTGTGCGACGACGGCGACGAGCGCGTCGCGCACTGATCGCACCCCTTACTGCAGCAGCCTCTCCGGATTCGCATCCAGCTTGGCGAGCGCATCGCGCGTGGCGCGCACGGTGAGCGCTTCTTCCTCGGCGGGGAGCAAGAGGCCGGCCTGCAGGTAGGCCGCGAGGCGACGGGCCTGCACGAGGTAGCTGCGCCCCCCGGGCGACGCGAAGAGGTGCAACTGCTTGCGGTCGCTGCGCCACACATACTGGACCTGCGTCGTCGCGCCGTTGTGGTCCAGCGAGAACCAGTTGCCCAGCTGCAGCTCGGCCGCCCACGCGAGCATGGCCGCATTGGGGCGGGAACCGCCGTCGGCCACCACCTCGATGTTCGACGCGTCGATCCCGAGCATCATCTCGATGCTCTCGGCGTCCAGAGGCAGGTCGGTCTCCGGGTCGCCGGTAATGAAATCTTCCAGGTTGGCGAGCCGCTTCGACATCTCTTCGATGCGATCGTGCGGGATGGCCTCGGTCTTGGAGAGGAAGGCATCGGCCAGCGTGTCGCCGATCGCCTTGATGTGCGCCTCCTGCTCCTTGCCCTGGATGTTCACGAGGCTCATGCCCTGGCGCAGCCTTTGCAGCAGCTTGGGCAGGTCCTGGATCACCTTGGCGCGCTCGCCCCGGTTGGGCTTGGCGCTCGCCGCCCACACCAGCTCGGACGCGCAGCGCTTGAGCGAAAGCGTTTCCTCGTTCTGCGGTCCGCTCTTGACCGCGGAGACCGCGAGCACCTCCGCCCACACCTTGAACAGGAATTCGCGGATCTCCTCGCGCACCGGCATGTCCGCGAGCATGCTGCGCATCTCGATCGTGTACTGGATGGCCAGCGTTTCCTTCTGCTCGACCTGCTGGGCCACGCTCACGAGGCGCTGCGTCGGGGCGGCCTCGGTCAGGAACTTGCCGAGGAATTTCTGGAACTCCTCGTACACGAGCTGGAAAACACGCCGCCCCGTCTCGGGGTACTGCTCGATGACCTGCACCACGCGCTTGATCTCGATCTCGAGCGCGCTGCCGCCGATGGCCGCGGAATCGAAACCCATCACGCACGAGCCCATGCGGTCGATCAGCTGGCGGGCCGGATGCTCGAGCGAGCCGAAGAACTCGGGCTCCGAGATGGCCACACGCAGCACCGGCATCTGGAGGCGCGCGAACCACACCCGGATCGCGGGCGGGATCCGCTCTTCGGACAGGATGCTCTGGAACATGAGGGCCACGATCTCGATCGTGGCTTTCTCGTTGGAGGTGGCAGCTTTTTTCTTCAGCTCGCCGCTGCGCTTCCGGAGGTCGACGGCGACCTGCTGGACGGCCACGTCGTCGTAGACGACGATTTCGTCGCTGGCGCTGCCGCCGGGTGCGCCCTGGACCTCCGTCGACTGCACCTGGGTGATCTGGTGCGAGATCGCCTCCGCCAACGCGGGAGAAGGGGTGTGCGGACTGGAATCGAATCCCGCCACGCGGTCCGTCAGGAGCCGCCGCAGCTGGCCCAGCACCCCGCTGGCACGTGCACGGGCCCGCGCGAGCGGCGGGCTCGAAGTCATCATCCGGGTCTCTTCGGACACCCCGCTGCGCGTTTCCGAGCCGCCCTGCCGGGACGCCGGGCCCCCGCGGGTGCTCCCGGTGTCAGCGGGACCGTCGCCCTGGCGCGCGCCACCGGGGCTGCCGCCCCCCGTCGCGCCGGCCCCACCTCCGTGAGGACCTTCCGCGCCTGGCGAATACCCGCCGGAGCGCTGGCCGCCCGGCCCGACTGGGCCGCCTTGCCCGCCCGGCGCATACCCGCCGCCTTGGGAACCCCCCGCGTAGCCGCCGCCCTGCGGACCGCCGGCGTACCCGCCGCCTTGCGAGCCGCCGGCATACCCACCACCCTGGGAGCCGCCGGCATAGCCGCCGCCTTGCGCGCCGCCCGCGTAACCACCGCCCGCCGGACCGCCCTGCGCACCGCCGGCATACCCGCCGCCTTGCGGACCGCTGGCGTACCCACCGTCCTGCCCGCCACCGGCGTAGCCGCCTCCGCCCCCCCAGTCACCGTACCCGCCGCCGGTGTCGTTGCCGGCACCCTGGGGAGGTTGCGAATCCTGCGCTTCGCCGGGACGCGGCGGCCGCTTCGCTGCGGGGCCCGAAGCACCGCGCCGCACACGCTTGGTGAGGTCGATGTTGCGCATCACGCCCTGCGCGATCAGGAATTCGTTGGTGGCCTTGTAGGCCGCGGGCACGTGCTCGACCAGGTGCTTCTGGACGACGTCCTGGACCAGCGTCCAGCACTCGTTGGACAGCTCCGCGGCGCCCCACTGCTCCACCACCAGCTGGGACAGCGCTTCGGGCCGCAGGATGTCCGCGGTGGACATCTCCTCGCCATCGAGGAACTGCATGCGCACCTTCAGGTCGTTCATCTCCCAGGTGGTCTTCTCGCCGATCATGAGCGCGAGGCGGCCCGAGATGATCTTCTGCTCGACGACGTCTTCGCCCAGCAGCTGGAGCGCGCCTGCCTCCAACCGGATGCGCGCCGTGGCCGTCGGCGGGACCACCGCCTGCTGCCAGGCCTTCACCACCGCCTGCGCCCACTGGGGGCCCTTGCGGTCGAATTCCATCATGGCGTCGCGCCGCTCGTGCATTTCCCGCGAGCTGCTGCTGCTGTCCACGAGGTCGGAGAGCTTGCTGCGCATGGCCTGCACCATCGGCGGGATGGCCTGCTGCGCGCGTGTCACGAACTGCTCACGCGCCAGGCGCGCCAGGCGCGCTCCGG